>NZ_JASGDK010000083.1:0-23362 GCF_047607245.1 Desulfovibrio sp. | reverse complement strand
GAACGCATCACCTTTGAATACCTGCTGCTTGGCGGCGTCAATGACGGCCTGGAGCACGCAAGGGAACTGGTTCCCCTTGTCACTTCGGTCAAGGGCAAGCTGAACCTCATTGTGTATAATCCCGCTGAAGGTTCACCCTATGCCGCCCCCAGCCACGAGCGTGTGCTGGCCTTTGAAAAATATCTTTGGGACAGGGGCGTTACGGCCATTCTGCGCAAGAGCAAGGGGCAGGACATCAAGGCCGCCTGCGGACAGCTCAAGGCCGCCAGACAAAAGGAACAACTGGAAGAGATCCTCAGGGTTACTGCCCCTGAGGGTGACGGCCAGGAAACTTCTGTTTAGAGCGATGGCACGTTGAAGTGCCTTGTCTGTGAGGGGCCCCTTTTGCAAAGGGGACCGCGCACAAGCCCTCATCACCTAAAATCTTTATTGTAAGCACAGCGTATTTTTTGATCTGGATTGGGTTCCAGAAACGACGTCTTTCGGGCAGCACACCATTTCGAAATCTATCAGCGCTGTCACCAGCCAAAACCTTTTTCCATCACGCCCAATATACAAAAAAAGGCGGCCCGGCTTTCAAAGCCGGGCCGCCTTTAGCATTTGTGATCAGATGTGCTGTCGCTATCAGCCCTTGAGGGCAGTCTTGCCGAGTTCCAGAGCGCGCAGGTTCACTTCCTGAAGCTTGGTTGGCAAGAATTTTTTAATGGCAACTTCAAGTGCATCCACGCCAAAGGGCAGTACGCCCGAGGCGCAAACAGCGCTCAACAACACGGTATTGCCGCTCTGCACAGAGCCAGCCTGTATTCCAAGCTCACGGCAGGGAATGAACTGGCACAGCCCCGCCACTTCGCACACGCTGGCCTTGATTCTGCTCATGGCAGGATATTCGGCCTTGCCCAGCGACACGCTTACAGGAGGCATAGGATCACTGCTGGAAAAGACCGCGCCGCCCTTTTTCAGATAAGGCAGGCCGCGCAGGGTTTCCAGAGGTTCAAAGCCAAGCATGACATCGGCTTCGCCCAGATCAAGCTTGGGTGAACGCCAACCGCCAAGCAGCATAACGGATTCCACCACGCCGCCTCGCTGGGCCATGCCGTGCACCTCGCCCGCTACGACATCCAGCCCGGCTTCAAGGGCCGTGCGTGCAAGCAGGGTCGTGGCCGTCAGGGTGCCCTGACCACCCACCCCAGTAAAATAAACGCGCATGCGCTTCTGGTTGTTCTGCATAGTCATTGTTCTCACCTATCCCTGACGCTTGCGCGCCTTGAAGGCCCCGGGGGCCACCTGCAAACATACCATACAGCCCGTGCAAAGGGTCGCGTCCACGGCCAGGTTGTCGCCATCGCGGTAAAAGGCGGGGCAGGCAAGCTGTTCGAGGCAACGCAGGGCTTCCGCACCCTGTTGCGCTACCTCCGCCACCTGAGGCGAGGTCTTTTTGAGCTGGCGGCGGGCATACAGCACGCAGGGCTCTTCAGTGATCAGCACGCGCACGCCGGGTTTGTCCTTCATTTCTTCAAGAGTCTTGGTCAGAGCCCTGATGTTGAAGGCCCGCACCTTGGCAACGTCGGTTACGCCCATGCCGCGCACGATGGTTTCAATATCCATGTGGCTGCTCATGCCGCCGAGCATGTCCTGCACCATACCGGGGTTGGGCTGATGGCCCGTCATGGCCGTGGTGCCGTTGTCCAGAATGACCATGAGCACGTTATGCTGGTTGAAGACCGCATTGGCCAGCCCCGTCATGCCAGAATGAAAGAAGGTGGAATCGCCGATAAAAGCGATAACAGGTTTTTCCGAGGCGCGGGCAAAACCGCTGCCCGCAGAGATGGACGAGCCCATGCAGACCAGAAAATCCGCAGTGCGCAGAGGCGGCAGAAGCCCCAGAGTATAGCAGCCGATGTCGCTGGAATAGTAGGCGTCGTCGCCGAAAACCTGACGTACTGTATAGTACACGGCCCTGTGTGAACAGCCGGGGCAAAGGTTGGGCGGACGGCCCGGCAGATCAGGTTCCGCACAGCGCGGTTCCTTTACGCTACAGGAAACTTCAAGCCATTGAGCCAGGCGGCGCGTAACCAGAGTGGTGGAATACTCACCCTGATGCGTAAGAATGTCGTTCTTGCCGTCGATGACCACAGGCAGGCCGCGCTTCTGCACCAGGGCGCGAATATCCAGCTCCAGCAGGTCTTCACCTTCTTCCAGCACCAGCACGCGCTTGCACTGATTCAGGAAACTGCTGATTTTTTCTTCCGGCAGCGGCCAGGTCATGCCCAGTTCCAGCACGCGCACGCGGTCGGCCCAGTCATTGGCGGAAAGCGCGTCGGCCAGATAGTTGCGTGAAACACCGCTGGCTATGATGCCCAGGTCAGTGGGGGCAGCGGGTTCGGTAACTGTGTTGAAGGGGCTCTGCTCCGCCATCTGGCGGGCGCGGGCCACAATTTCGTCCAGCACAACGTGGCGTCTGCGGGCCACGGCGGGCACGGGCACAAAGCGCGAAGGCTCGCGCCGAAATTCCACCTTGGGCTGGGCTGCGGGCAGGTCGGCAAAGTCAACTGGGCCGCGCATATGGCTGATACGCGTAGTGGTGCGCAGCAGCACGGGCTGTTCAAGCTGGCGGGCCAGACTGAAAGCTTCGCGGGTCATATCCTTGGCTTCCTGAGCCGAGGCAGGCTCAAAACAGGGCAGCATGGCAAAACGCGCGTAATAGCGGTTGTCCTGCTCGTTCTGGCTGGAGTGGCAGCCGGGGTCGTCGGCAGAAAGCACCACCAGACCGCCGGGCAGGCCCGTGTACACGGCTGTAAACAGCGGGTCGGCGGCCACGTTGAGGCCTACGTGCTTCATGGTCACAAGGCTCATTGCGCCGCCAAGAGCTGCGCCTGCGGCCACTTCCATAGCGACCTTTTCGTTGACGGAATACTCCAGCCGATAACGCCCTTCGCCGCCAATGCGATGAAAGGTATCCGGCACTTCGGATGAAGGCGTACCCGGATAACAGGTTACCACATGCACGCCCGCTTCAAGAGCGCCGCGCACGATGGCCTCGTTGCCCAACAACAAATGACGCTCACCGTGAGCGCCGTGCAACAGGGGATTGTTGCTCATGCTTCCTCCCGGCCCCGGCGCGTGGCACGCGGGCCGCTACTGCTACTGAATGCAAGGTGCGCCCGGTGGCGCACCCTTATTACGCAACAACCCGCAGTGCGGAGCATGCTGCGGGTTGTTGTCTGAAATCGTTACGGCTTTGTCTGCTCGGGCTGCGCGGCCTTTTGACCGCCCTTGTCCTCATCTGGTGTGGCGCTCGTGGCCGAAGCCTTGGGCGCGGCCTCCGCAGCGGCCAGCTTGGGATCAAGCTCGGCGGCGCGGGCACGCAGATAGCTGCTGTTGACGCCCCCGGTTTCGCGAGCCAGGGCCAGATAGGTGCGGGCGGCCAGTTCATTCTGCCCTGCGGCAATGGCGGCTTCAGCCATCATCTGCCGCAACTGCGGTGCGTTGGCAGCGCCAGGCAAGGAATTTTGCAATCCCTGCAACAGGGTCAGAGCTTCGGTGCTTTTTCCGGCCTTGAGTAGTGCTCCGGCTTCGCCAAGAGCGGCAGACAGGCCGAAAGCGCCGTCAGTGCTTTTGGCGGCCTTGCCATAGGCCTGAGCCGCTGTGGCATAATCGCCGTTTTGCAGGGCGCTGTTAGCCAGAGCCATGTAGGCAGCAAAACGCGTGGACGAGGGCGCGCCCTCTGCCAGTTGAGAAAGAGCCTTGACCTGATCTGCACCCTGGTTTTGTATAATGGTGCGCGCCAGAGCGTCGCGGGCTTCTTCTGCCCGAGAATCGCCGTGCCAGTTATAGATACCCGTGCCTACGAGCACCAGCAGAAAAAGTACCAGCACACCGGCAATAAGCCCGGCGTGACGCAGCATGAACTGCAGAAGAGGCGCACTCTCCTGACTAACTTCCAGTTGCAGGTCACGCAACAGGGGCGCGTCTTCCGCGCCTTGATTCTTTTGCGGATTCATGTATCAAAAACTCCTTAGGGGCGAAATCGCCGCCGTTTCCGTCGTGCATGCAGAGCGCGCACGTCAGGACGGACTCAGGACGGAAGTTTTCTTCATAGGCCACAAACAGCCCTTCTGTCAAAACAAATATCCCTTGGCCAAGGCCGCAAATGCGCGCCCGTGGCCGCTGCCACAAGGAGCTTGCATGACGCCAGCTGAAAAAATGACGCGCCTTGGCGCGCAGGCAAAAAACGCGGCGCGTGCCATGACCAGGGCTACGCCCGAAGCCAAAAACCGGGCGCTTCTGGGACTGGCCGAACTTTTGCGCGAACGCGAGTCAGATATTCTGGCCGCCAATGCCCGCGACATTGAAGCCGCAAGGGCTGCCGGGCAAGATTCTGCCCGCCTTGACCGCCTCACGCTCACCCCCGCTATTATGGAAGAAATGCGCACTGCCTGCGCTCATGTTGCCAATCTGCCCGATCCGGTGGGCGCCACTGAAAAACAGTGGCAGCGCCCCAACGGCCTGCTCGTGGGCAAGATGCGCATTCCACTTGGCGTCATTGCTATGATTTACGAAGCCCGCCCCAATGTCACCATTGACGCGGCCATTTTGTGTATCAAAGCTGGCAACGCCGTTATCCTGCGTGGCGGCAGCGAAGCCCTGCATTCCAACACCGCCCTGGCGCAGGCGCTTCAGGACGCTATGGTTCAGGCTGGCCTGCCCGCAGAAGCCGCACAGCTTGTGACCGTGCCGGGCCATGAGGCCGTCAACGCGCTGTGCAAGCTTGACCAGTACATAGATGTCATCATTCCCCGTGGGGGCGAAGGCCTTGTGCGTGCCGTTACCGAAGCCGCCACCATGCCCGTGCTCAAGCATTTCAAGGGAGTATGCCACGCCTATATCGAACCGGACGCCGACCTAGACAAGGCTCTGGACATCGTTTTCAACGGCAAGGTGCAGCGCCCCGGCGTGTGCAATGCGCTGGAGTGCCTGCTGGTTCACAAGGATGTGGCCGCGCGCTTTCTGCCTATGGTGGCGGAAAAGCTTGGCGCTGCGGGTGTGGAATTTCGTGCCGATGCGACCGCCCTGCCGCTTATGGGCAAAGCCCCTGCGGGAAGCGTTGTGCCTCAAACGCCCGAGGATCTTGGGCAGGAATTCCACAACCTCACCCTCGCCGTGCGCGTGGTTGCAGATATGGACGAAGCTCTGGACCACATCGCCCGCTACGGCTCTAACCATACAGAAATCATCTGCACCAACGACCACGCCAAAGCCATGCGCTTTCTGCGCGAGGCCGACGCCTCGATGGTAGCGGTCAATGCGTCCAGCCGCTTTAACGACGGCGGGCAGCTTGGCCTGGGGGCGGAAATCGGCATCTCCACTTCCAAACTGCATGCCTACGGGGCTATGGGTGTGGAAGAACTGACCACCACCAAGTTTGTAGTACTGGGGCAAGGGCAGGTACGGCAGTAGTGACAAAAAACTTCGGCGCACAAAAGGCGACAGGCGGGCAGGTTCCCGGCCAGACAGCAGGGTCAGGCACAGGCCGGGCCATTCTGGGCGGCAGCTTTAATCCCCCGCATGTGGGGCATTTGCGTCTGGCCATTGAAGCCGCCGAAGCTCTGGCCCCTCTGGTGAGCGGCGTGGATATGGTGCCCTGTGCCGTGCCGCCGCACAAAACCATGACGGGCATGCTGCCCTTTGATCTGCGCGCCAGCATGGTTGAAGCCAGCATTGCTGATCTGCCCTTCCTGCGCTGCAACAGACTTGAGGGGCACCGCCAGGGGCCGTCCTACACGTGGGACACGCTGCTGGCCTACCACGAGGCCGAGCCGCAGACTGAGCTTTACTTTATACTGGGCAGTCCCGACTTTGCCCTGCTGCCCACGTGGCACAGGGGACTGGAGCTGCCGGGCCTGTGCCACTTTGTTGTGGTGCCGCGTGACGGACAGACAGGCAGGGATGTGGTTGCCACGGCGCAACGGCTGTGGCCCGATGCTTGCGAGCGCGAGCCCGTTATCGGCGTCGGCCCATGCATGGCCCTGCCCGGCGGCGGGTTGGCGCATTTTCTGCCTCTGCCCTGGCTGGACGTAAGCGCATCGCGCCTGCGTAGCCAGTGGCTAGCAGGCCGGAGGGTAGATTTTCTGCTGCCCCGGGCAGCCTTTGACATACTGAAGCAGAGCGAAGCAACTGTGCAGGCACACTGGCGACAGACGGAGGCCATATGCTGACAACTGCCCCCAAGGACATACGCGAAAATGTGGCCCGCGCCGTAGGCTACATGCGCAGGGATGAGGTGGAGCGTTCGCTTCAGGTCATGAGCGAGGCTCTGCGCCGCATGGCCGAGGTCAAAATGCTGCGCTCCGCACGGGCAGAACTGGACATCCAGATCAGTGAATTCTTGTCTTCTCTCATTCACCACTCAAGCATGCAGCCACTGCTGGACCCGGGGCACACGGGCAACCCCAAAAACATCCCTTTTCAACAGGGCAAGGAAGCGGCTTTGGCCACTGTGCTGGACGGTCTTGCCAAGATTCTGCAAAAAGAAGCCGAGCACAGTGTAAAAGCCGAAGTTCAGGCTCGTATTGAAAGGAAAAAGCACCTCATTGATACGGGCCTGCAGTTTATTCGCGAGGGGCAAACGGCCAAGGGCCGCGCCTTTTTGAAGCGCGTGATCGAAGAATTTAGTCAGGAAGAAGGCATTCGCGTTCAGGTAGCCCAAATTTTTGCCGCCGCTGCACTGCATCAGGAAGCCGCCGAAACGTATGAAGAGGCCATTGCCAAGCAGCCGCGTGACCCCGCCGCCTATACTGGCGCGGTAGCCGCCTGGATGGAACTGCACGAATACGAAAAGGCCGAGAGCGTATACAAGGCCGTGCTGCGAACCTTTGGCGGGCACGCCTCCACCTACGGCAAGATGGCGCAGCTGTATCTTATCTGGCACAAGCGCCAACTGGCGGAGGATATGGCCTTGCGCGCACTGCACGATGACCCGGAGCAGACGGATGCTCTGGAAGTGATGGGCGCGCTGGAGCGCAGATAGCCCACTGTAACGCTTTGGCATTGCCATTCAAAAAAAGATACGCTATAGACAGCCTTCGGTTATGGGCTCAACGCCCCTGACCTGCGGAGAGGTAGCGAAGCTGGCCGTAACGCGCTCGACTCGAAATCGAGTTGTCCCTTAACCGGGGCACGTGGGTTCGAATCCCACCCTCTCCGCCATATGATGATTCATGGAACTCCGAATTCGTCCGCTAAGCATTGACAGCAGCCGAATTCGGAGTTTTACTTTGTCCGACGATGTCCGGTCAAAATCGCTCATAGCCGAGCGTAAACCGGACACCGCACCGGACATTTTTTATTTTGGCGTTTCCAATGTCCAAATCATGTCCGGTCAAAAGGAGGAAACGCTTATGGCTCTAAGCGATATGGCTATCAAAAAAGCCAAACCCCGCGAGAAAATTTATACCCTCAAAGATGCCGACGGGCTTTATCTGGAAATAAAGCCTTCTGGCAAAAAGTATTGGCGTCTCCGTTACTGGATAGACTCCAAAGAAAATCGCCTCTCCATCGGTGAATATCCCCTCATATCTCTGGCTGAAGCCCGTTCACGCCGCGATGAAAAGCGGCGCATGATTAAAGACGGTATCGACCCAGTGGCGCAGGTGCGCGAGCAGAAAGCCGCCGTAGCTCCAGATAAATTCTTTGAATCCGTAGCGCGTGAATGGGCGCAGAAAAACGCTAATAAATGGACAGAAGGCCATGCCGAGCTGAGCTTGCGACGTCTGGAGATGAATATTTTCCCTTACATCGGCCAAAAGCCAATTGGGGAAATATCCGCACCGGAGCTTTTAGGATGCCTTCGCCGCGTTGAGGCCAGAGGCGCTCTTGAGGTCACGCGCCGAGTGCGCGGCCTCTGCTCCATGATTTTTCGATATGCCATTGCCACAGGCAAGGCAGAACGTGATATCGCCGCAGATCTCATAGGAGCCTGCGCAACCCCCAAAAAGCAGCACCGCCCGACCATCACTGATCCACAAGAAGTTGGCAGGCTCATGCAGGCCATAGATAGCTGTTCAGCCTCAGCAATTGTGTATTGCGCCCTAAGACTGGCCCCTTTGGTTTTTGTGCGCCCTGGTGAACTGCGCAATGCTGAATGGAGCGAGTTTAATTTAGAGGCCGCGGAATGGCGCATTCCAGCGCATAAAACAAAAATGCGCTCTCTCCACATTGTACCGCTTTCAACTCAAGCCTTGGACATCCTCAAAGAGCTGCAACCCCTCACAGGAGACGGGAACTTTCTTTTCCCTTCAGTGAGAACGGCATCCCGTCCTATGTCCGACAATACCATTAACGTGGCGTTGCGCCGGATTGGATACGCCAAGGAAGAGATATGTGGGCATGGCTTTAGGGCTATGGCTTCAACCCTGCTCAACGAACTTGGCTGGAACAGGGATGCCATAGAACGCCAGCTTGCCCACGGAGAGCGCAATAAAATTCGAGCGGCATATAACCATGCGGAGTTTTTACCGGAACGGCGGCAGATGATGCAAGCGTGGGCTGATTATTTAGATGTACTGAGAGGAAACCATGTTTCGACGCACTAAATACCATATTCCGTTTCCAGATAACGAGCTGATATACCTTTCTGATCTCATGTTGAGATGGCCTTTCGAATGCTATTTAAAAATATGTCTTGAGCTGTTTAAGAAGCAATTAAGTATGTACGTTGTGACGGAGTCATACCGCTCTAACGAAGGTGAAGTGGAAAATATAATAATGAGTTTCCCAACATCAAACCTTTCTTATGATTTTGCAACTAAGTCGTTTAATGCCTTTGCATTTAAACGTGAACAGATTGAAAAAATTGAAAAAAAGAAAAAAGAATATACCTATGCGCCAGCTAGCGATTTAATTACTCAAGAATTTCATTTATGCACAGTTAGGAATATTAATAGATTGGCGGCGCAACTTGCTTATGCAATATGCCTTACATCTCATACTAGGTATTATAAAGAATTTAAGCCTGACAACGTACTTAATGCAATTTATGGTACTAATTATGACCCGCTGATATATTGTGGAAAAGAGAAGAAGTCTGAATGGCAAGTCAAGAATGATAATCTTTGGAGCAACAATCGAACAAGGCCCAAAGATTCACGCAAGGAAGAAAAAGATTTGGATCCAGTACGTGCTTTTATCCAAAAGAAGCGAGAACAGGGGGTTACTTCTAAAAAAGAACTCGCCAGAGCCGTTGATATCTTTTTCCCAGACTTTTTATCAAATCAAGAACTTGGCGAATTGCTGCCCGCTAAGCGCAAAAAGACGATTAAATTTGGTAGTCAAAGGAAGCAAGGCTATCGATTGCGGAAGGTTACATAAATTTGTCCCACTCAATTTGTCCCAAATTATTTTTACTTTTGTCCAATAGTTTTCCTTGACTGTCCGACTAGTGGGACACGCCCAAATAGGCCCATGTTCTCCAACATGGGCCGTTTTCATTTTATAGCGGCCCGTAAACCGTAGGAGCCGTTATGGCAAAGGTCGCTTTTTTGTATAGACAACGACACTACCTACCTGATGAGGGTTTTGTTCGTTTGTCGCAAATTCTCCAAGTGCTGCCCATTGGCAAAACAAGCTGGTGGGAAGGCGTCAAAAACGGACGCTACCCTGCCCCACTCAAATTGGGGCCGCGCACAACTGTTTGGCGTGTTGAGGATATTCGGGCGCTAATCAGCAACGTGGAAGGGGGAGATGCGGCATGAATCTTTCACTGCCTCATAACCAATCAAACAATCTTCCACCCCTACGGGCGATAAATATGGAAGACTTCCTCGCTATCACTCTTCCTGAGCGCGACTTTTTGTTGCGCCCCGTAATCCCAACCCAAGGCATTGCAATCCTGTTCGCACCGCGCGGCATTGGCAAAACGTTTGCGGCGTTAGGCATTGCCCTCGCGGTTGCAGGTGGGCTGTCCATATTCAACTGGCATGCCCCACAAGCCAGAAGCGTTCTTTATGTGGACGGTGAAATGCCTGCCATTTCCATGCAAGAACGCCTTGCCGCCCTTTCGTTGGGCATGGCGGCCCCTCCTCGCGCCCTGCAAAACCTTTCCATCATCACCCCTGACATGCAGCCCCGGTCAATGCCTGATCTTGCAACCACCTACGGGCAGCAAGCTCTTGAACCTTTTCTCTCTGGAGTAAACATGCTCGTTCTGGATAACCTCGCCACTCTTTGCCGCACAGGTAAAGAAAACGAGTCTCAATCTTGGACGCCCATACAAACATGGCTGCTGGATTTGCGAAGGCGTGGCATGGCTGTTTTGTTGGTGCATCATGCAGGGAAATCCGGGGATCAGCGCGGCACGTCTGCCCGTGAAGACATTATGGACACGGTAATCAGCCTTAGACGCCCCAAAATATACAACGTGGCAGAAGGGGCGCGATTTGAAGTGCATCTGACCAAAGCACGGGGCATTGTTGGTGAAGAAGCTCTGCCCTTTGAAGTGCATCTGCGCAGTGAGGACAATCGACTTCTTTGGGATGTAAGCGATCTGGTGAATGTTCAGGCTGAAGAACTCAAGCGCCTTCTCGGAGAAGGCCTCAGCCTCAGAGATTGCGCTGATGAAATGGGTGTCAGCAAATCTGTTCTGCATCGGCTCAAAAAGCGCTTGGAGGGTGAGCAATGACACGCCTTGCAAACCTTGCCCGCACACTGTCCCACTGTCCCACTCTCTGGAGCAGGGACAGCGGGACAGCAATCAACCGCATCACCCCACAAGCGCCAGCAGGTTTGAAGCAAGCCATGTTTTTCGCTTCGCTCAAACGGCTTGCTCTGCGAGGCGTCGAAGTACATTGCCGCTTCACTGCAAAAGGAGCGCGCCTATGCTTGCTGAATCGCGCAAACACGCCCCTCGAAAAAGTGGACGCCCAAAGGGCGACCCCTTAAAGGTGCGCCACATGACAATCGGGGTGCGCGTCAATTCGGCTGAGTGGGAGGCGCTTCAGCTTCGTGCACGGCATATGGGCATGAGCCCTGCGCAGTGGTTGCGCACAGCAGCTTTGAGCAGGCGCATGCCGCTTCCACCTGTGCCAGAGCTTAACCGCAAGACCTACGGCGAACTTGCGCGGTTGGGCGTGAATCTCAACCAGATCGCCAAGGCTGCCAATGCGGGCCGAACGGCTGTTCCCTTCGGACTCCTACGGGAGCTACTTCGGGCGATCATGTGCTTACAAGCTTCCCTGATGGGTGTCACTGACAGCATGCCGCCAGTTGCGGAAGAAGCGCCTTGATAGCCAAATGTATCAAGGGCAAGGGCTTTCGTGGGGCGGCCGCCTATGATTTGCAGCCCCACAAAAGCCTGCTGCTTGAAACCAATATGGCAGGACGGACACCACGCGCACTTGCTGCGGAGTTTGGAGCTATTCGTGCTTTAAGGCCGAATCTGTCTAAGGCCGTTTGTCATGTGAGCTTCAGCTTGCATCCTGAAGAATCCCTTTCAGATGAGCAATGGTGCGAGGCTGCTCATTCGTGGCTTCAAGGCATGGGCTTTGTAAATAATCAATATGTCATTAGCCGACATACAGACGCAGCACATGCACACATTCATATTCTGGTGAACAGAATTGCGCTGGATGGGAAAGTGGTGAGTGATGCACACGACTACAGGCGGCAAGAAAAGATCATGCGGGAACTGGAGCAAAGGTTTTCTCTTCGGCAAGTGCGCTCAAGCCGAGAGACGTTGCGAGCAGCACTCACGAAAGGTGAAATCGAGCATGCTCTCCGCACCGGAGAGGTCTCCACCCGCATGAACCTACAAAAAATAATTGATGCGGCCCTTACGCAAAAAATTGCGTTGGATGCGTTTTGTCAGCAGTTGGCCTCTCAAGGCGTGACCGTGCGCTTAAACAAAGCCTCGACCGAATTTGTTTCGGGGATCAGCTTTGCGCTTGGTGATGTGACGTTCAAAGGGAGCAAGCTCGGCAAAGGGTACACTTGGGGCGCATTGCAACTTAGAGGATTACTCCATGAGCAAAATAGACGAATTGAAGCACATGAGCAGGGCATCGGAAGCGGCGATACAGCCAACCCCGCCGCGCGAAATAGATCAGACACGGATAGAAGCAAGCTTGATGGTTCTGAGCTTGCAGGAGGAAGCACGAATCAAGAATTCGCAAGAGCTGATTCAGCTTTTACGAGAATTGCAGAGAAGTACCTCTCAGGCCGCACGGGAGATCGGAGCCGCAGCTCACCAAGTAAGGGATTATCCCGTTGAGGTGTTGAATCAGCACCGGGCGCGTATGGAGCAATGCATGACAAAGTGTGAGGCTGCGGCAATTGCATCAAAGGAATATTTTGATAAATCGCGTGCAGTAATGGATGCTTACGGCAAAGAATTGCGGGGCGATTCGTGGTGGCTGGCAAGTGTAACTTCTGGATGCACGGCAGTTTTTTTTGTGTTTTTATATTCCCTCATTGGCTGGCTCAAAAGGTAATAGCTGATATTGTTGAGTAAGAACAATGGCAAGGAAAGAAGGAATCACTTTCTTTCCTTGCCAATCAATATTGACAATGAGCAGAATCAGTCGCATTTATGTGTAGCGAATATGCAAAACGTATTCGCGCAACGAATACTGTTAAAAGTGTTCAGTCTGCTTGCTGGAGGCATTCATGAGGATACGCTTCAAATGATTATGAGCTTCAAAAATGAAGAGACGGAAGAATTATTTACCTCTGGCAATTTTCCGCCACTGAATACTGCCCAGCGAAAGGGATTGCGCATGCTGCGCATTTTACATGCGACAGGCCAACTCAATTCACTGCGCATCCCCTCAGGTAACAGGCTGGAAAAGTTGAAGGGAGATCGGGAGGGCCAATTCAGCATAGCCATCAACATGCAATGGCGTATCTGCTTTCGATGGGAAGATGGAAACGCATATGATGTGGAAGTGGTGGATTATCACTAGCGGCAAAACTGCTGGCAGAATCAGTTAACACCACACATGATTAGGAGATATTTTATGATTGCTATTCACCCTGGCGAAATATTGCGCGAAGAATATATGGCCCCTCTTGGTCTTACAGCCTCCACCCTTGCTCTGGAGCTGCGGATTCCCGCTTCGCGGGTACATGAGATTATTAATGAAAAGCGGGGCATTTCAGTAGACACTGCTCTGCGGCTTGCAAAGTTTTTTGAGACTGACCTTAATCTGTGGGTCAATTTGCAGGCACAGTATGAGGCGGATTCGATGGACGCCCAGAAACGCACGGATATGGAACGAATAGTACCTTACAGCGCGTTACAGCGGGCAAGTGCTGTGTTGTAAACTGTTGTTTAAAATCAGAGGGTGGCTTAAAGTTCCCGCTCATTTTTGCTAGTATCTTTTTGGAGCCCATATTGAATAAGCCCCGCTACACAGACGGCCAGCCAACGCCTTTGGAAAAAATTGCATAAGTGCTCCGTTAGGAAAAATTGTTTTACACTATAGTTTCTACTCG
Organism: Desulfovibrio sp.; assembly: GCF_047607245.1. Classification (GTDB taxonomy): domain Bacteria; phylum Desulfobacterota; class Desulfovibrionia; order Desulfovibrionales; family Desulfovibrionaceae; genus Desulfovibrio. The sequence continues at coordinate 9,877 of NZ_JASGDK010000083.1, read as the reverse complement.
CAACGTATATTGTCATCCATATTTTCTTGCGGCATACTAGAACTAAGAAGAATTTGTTCAGATGGTTGAACTTCTTTTTTGAGAAAAAATAGCCGTATTTTGTGGCAGGCGAGCAGGACCTTTTCAGGGTGAAAATATGGTGTGAGTCCATATCCGAATTTGAGGAGTGACTATGCGTCCGATTAATTTGCCAGTGTTGGATAAAATCAAGATAGACCAATACGGGCTTTATCCTGGCATGAATGCTTCTGGATTAGAGTTTTCATTCACACCAGGTTCCAATGTCATTTTAGGAATTAATGGACTTGGCAAAACTACATTATTGAAAATTATACAGCGGACTCTTTTGGGCCCATTTGACATTAAAGAAGACGCAGAAATTGGTGGCGGGAAGAGAAAAGTGGTTAAAACGGCACGCGACATCTTTGCTCGAAGAGTTTTAGATCACGCTGTCAACGCAACTGTTATTCTTAGTTTTTTTATCAATAGGGAACATTTTGAGGTTGTGAGGTCTCTGCATAATCTGGATATTAAATTATTAAAAGTTGGCTCAACAACCTACGATCTGTCAAATTACACAAGTGATAATATAGAAGAAATTTACCAAGATGAAATAAAAAAAACAGCTAATATTGATGATTATTATGATTTTATACTGATAGTGCATTATATCGTTTTTTATTTAGAGAACCGAAGGTCTGTTGTATGGGATCAATGGGCGCAAACTGAAATCTTAAGAATCCTTTTTGTTGCTGATGAATTACAGGCTGAATATAAAGATAACTTGAACAAAGCACTTTCCAGTGACAGTCAGGCTAGAAATAAAATAACACAGGCTAATAAGCGTAGAAAGAAATATGATGGGCTCGTGGCAGCTGCAGAAAAAGCTTCTCCTGAAGATGTTGCTTTGTTAAGAATAAAAGTTTTTGATATGAGAGAAAAGCTTAACAGTTTAAAATTAAATATTGCGAACCAAGATGCAGAAAGGCGCAAATATCGAAATGATCTTGAGCAGAGAAAAAATGACCTTGAGCTAACATCTCAAAAAATACGTAGCACAAGAGAAGCGGAACTGAGTGCTTTTTTCCCTTCTCTCACAGACTACGGTAAATATGTGATCGCTGGGATTGAATCTGGACAAGGATGTTTAGTTTGTGGGAGCCACGATAAAAATACTCTAGCACTGGTTATAGATAAACTGACTAAGACATACTGCTGCCCTTTGTGTCATACTGAACGCTTAAGCCAAGAAAATGTGGGTGGAGGTATTATCGAGCGTAGCGATAAAATTGATCTTTCAATCTTGGAAAGTCGTAGAGGTGAAATATCTAACTCAATAAAAACACTGTACGAAGAAGTGGAAAAATCTCAAGCGGTGTATTCACAATTAAAGATAGAATACATTGAACTCGAAGCAAAATATAAAAATTACCTAACGGAATTGCAGGCTAATGAAGTCCCACTTTCAGATGGTCATCTAACTGAAATAACTAAACTAGCTTTACAATTGGAAAGTGATGATGCTGAAATAAGAGAAGAATGGGCAAATAAAGAAATTGCTCTTAAAAAGCTGAATGAAATTGTTGAGCAATTAATTTCTTCAATTTCTTTTTTTAAGGATGATTTATCTAGTAAGTTCGGAGAAATAGTTTCTTCATTTTTGGCTGAAGACTGCTATCTTAGTTTTATTTTGGCATCTAGAAATATTGGACAGGGCCAAGGGATGCCAATCGACTTCCCAGAGTTTAAAATTAGTATGACGTCTGGTGTCTTTGCAACTGGAGCTGTGCGGAGAGATACTGAAGATTCTGTGTCTGAGTCACAAAAAGAATTTATTGAATTGGCTTTTAGAATGGCTTTTATATCAACCGTCATGAAGGGAAAGCAAGCCTCTCTACTGATAGAAACTCCAGAGGCAAACCTTGATGCTATATTTATACCAAAAGCCGGTTATACATTAAATAATTTTGTAAAAACATCAGAACCAAATCATATTCTCGTTGCAACGTCAAACTTGAATGGAACGAATATGGTTAAAGCGCTTCTTGGTTATATTGGAGAGTCTGGAGAGCGCCTGCCTGAAATAAATGATGCATCTAGCAAAGTTCTTAATTTGCTTGATATTGCATATCAAAACACGGCATTGCTCAAATATAAATCAGAGTACGTAAGAAGCTATGATGACGTTGTCCATTTAGAAGTGGAGAAAGCAGATGGAGCAGACTGATGTGCTATTTAGGCGTTTCTGGTTGCTTACTGTTCTTGGAGGGCTAGAACGTGCCGGCATGTGTCCTGTAGAATTCAGATCTTTCAACTCTGTTCTTTACCTTGTTAATACGATTTCTAGCACATATCGGGTTCAACCTCTTATATCGACAGTTGTCAAAGAAGCTTCTGGCCCGTTATATGCTGATTTAACTTGGGATATTGATAGGCTTGTTGGAATGTGTCTATGCTCAGTCCACGATTTGAAGTTTGACTCAAATAGGCAAGAAAGATTTGTTAAATATGGGATCACTGAGCAAGGGATTAATCTTATAAATGTGGCCGTTGCAGAAATCTCTATCTTAGAAAAGATCAAAGAGGCAATTTTTAGCATAGCGTTGGCATACGGCAGGAATCCAGCCTCTGGTCTTGAAGGCAACCTCTTACTGCTTGATGCAAACTATGCAACCAACAAATACCAATTGCGTGATGTTATTGACTTTGGTGTGTGGGAAGACTTTAATGCTACTGAATATTCTATAGATTATATTTCTCAATGCCTTGCTTCACGGATGATGCGCCAACCCCCATCACATGTACCTGTTAATCTTTATACAGAATACTTAAGTGGGGGAGCATATGCTAGAACGTAATTTATCACATCTCGGTGGAATCAATCAAATGCAGCTACAGCATACGATTGATAAAGGGGAAATTCGCCAAGCCGACGACGACCCTGTCCCTTGGGATAGTGATTGGTTTGACGCCTTTGCCAGATGGAATTCTCTTCACCCCCCTAGAAGAATTTTCCTATTTTTTTCTGACACCCCAAACGTGTTAGCAAAAAAATTTGAAATATCGGAACCAATTCTTTCGATTGCTCTTGAGCCTATGATCGAATCGGGTATTTACATCGTAAGTCAAAATACTGCGGGAACTGGTTGGAGAATTTCTGCACCAAGATCCTCATACGTTGAGCTCTGTGCACAGGTTATGGGTTCCCCATATCTTAAAGATATTTCTGCAGTGCTGTTGGGGCAGCAACTCGATAAATTCATTTGTTATAAAAATGGTGTCAGTAAAGATAATTCTGGGGCATTTATCTTTTCGCTAGCAACTCGAGATACGCAAGTCGATTGGCTTGCGATTAAAGAGTCGCTTGACACGTTTGCAACTGAACATCTCAATTCTGAAGATCTTTATAGAGAGATATGGGCAAAGAAGAAAACACATTGGCCTGTTAAAGATGCGGAGAAAAAACTTCAGTTTTATCTTCTTATTAGGCTTCGGGGGGAATATCGAAAAAGTCATGAAATTCTTCCTGAGCCAAACGTTGCAAGCGGAAGAATTGATTTGCTGTTTATGGCAAAAACTTCAGCAGTTCAGACTAATGGGCTTCTTGAGTTAAAAGTACTTCGATCTTACAGTTACAATGGGGAAACAAGCTATGGTTTAACCCACTGGAAAAGCTGTCTCCAGGGTGGAGGAGCACAGGCAAAACAGTATGCACATGATGCCTCTGTCGGTTTTTATGGCCTTTGCACATTTGATATGCGCAAGGATGGAGACCTAGCTACTTGTTGTACTGAAGAAATCGAAACATTCTGTGAACAGCATGGGGTTGGTTTTGTTATGTATACTGTATATAACTCACTAGACAAATTTAGACGCAAGCAATTTTACGAAAAATAAGCAACCATTCGTTAAGAGGGTGTTTAGAATTTCTATTTTGTATTGAAGACCGCATTACGCGTTCGCTTTTTCGTAGTTCAAGTTTTAAGTCCAGGGTGCACGCGATCTCTTCGAGAATTGTTGCGGTATCAATACAAATGCCGCCGTAGGAAGAGTCTCCAATGACTATCGCAATTTTCCCATTAGCAGTGAGTTTTTCCTTTATATGCTTAAATATGACAGATAAGTCTTCAAAGTATGCTGCGACCATCTCTGGTATATTTTTATTCCATAAATAAGGCCTTTGCTTTTCAAGTGCAGAGACGGTTGCCTCTAGGCATCCTCCTTTAATATCAAGCTTTGGAGCTTCCCATTTGACTTGGACATGCGAGCGCAATGTCTTCAGCCTTAGCTTTGGGCTATCCTTAGCGCAAGAAAAATAACCTAGGAACCAAAGTTCAATATTATATATGTCTGTATAATCGAATGAATTCGGATATGGTGGTGAAAAGATTGCGAGGTCAATGGGCGACTGAATAGTGGCAATGGCTTCTCGCGCATCACAATTCATCACGGTGCATGGTGTTTTATGTAATGTATCATGGCAGCAGACATCTCGTACCATATCTCGTAATGCATGACTAAAACTCTCGAAAACTTCTTCTGAAGAAAATATTCTTGTTTCCCAGTTCTTACGATAGCGGCGTCCCTTTCCGTCAATGGATGCATTACTTATGTTGATGAGGCAACTGGCAAGTGCAATTTTAAAAAAACGCGCCACCTTGCGGCTTTTGATCGTTTCTATCGCGAGGCGTATTTTTTCAAGCTCTAACGCAACATTTTGGTTAAATAGCCAGCGTCCGTTAACACCAGGTTCAACAAATGTGGGAGGTAGGCGCTTTTTCAGCTCGGATAGATTAACATCTGTCGTCATATAACTCTTCTCAAAAAACTTGTATTCCACATGAAATTCTACATCTGTATAATTTTCAACTTTTGTTGCAATAATGTCTGCAATGAAAGGGTTAACTTCAACAAGGGTACTTGGGATTTGTAGAAATTGAGAGACAATGCCGGTAGTTCCAGAGCCAGCAAAGCAATCGAGAATATGTTTTGGAGGAGTAGGGAACATGTCGATGATCGCACTGACTAACACTGGAGAAAATGCTTCTTTAAATTTAAACCACCGCTGGAACGCTAACTCTCCGCAATTTTGATACGTAGTCGGTGCATCTGTAGACCAGCCCAGAAGCCATTTGGAGTAGGCATTTAGCGGCGAGGTGTTTTGCATGTTGACTCCAGAATATCAAAATTAATACTTATTAATCTTTAATAATACTTTTTATCTAGGTAGAAGTCAATTTTGCGTTTGTATGCTTTTTTACTGTTGCTGCTGTTACGTTTCTCGAAAACGTATTACAATCACCTAGGCTAATCTTTCGTGGCAATTAAATAATTTCACGCACGAAGCTTTTGGGACATTCAACCGGATATGAATATTTTTATGTTATAAAAATTATTGCATATTAAGGAGTTAGTCGTTATTTCGAATCCCACCCTCTCCGCCATAAGAAAATAAAAAAGAGCTGGTCACTTTCGTAACCAGCTCTTTTTTATGTCCTGTTTTTTGGTGTGCTTGGCCCTGTCGGCATTCATTTCAACCATAGTGGTACAAATCAGATGTATTTTATTACGGACGGAAATAATTTAACGACACTATCTAAGACAAATAACAATCAAGCGAGGCAAGTATGTACGGACCTGAACCAGATACGAAGCATCCAATGAAAGGATTTCCTCAAGTTTGCTTTATAAAAAATACTGTAAAAAGTCAAAATATACTTATTGGAGATTACACATATTACGATGATCCAGAGGACTCTGAGGGGTTTGAAAAAAATGTTCTCTATCATTTTCCATTTATTGGAGATAAATTAATAATAGGTAAATTTTGTTCGATAGGGCGCAGAGCAAAATTCATAATGAACGGAGCCAATCATAAAATGTCCGGTCTTTCCACTTATCCTTTCTACATCTTTGGGGGTGGATGGGAGAGTGTAACACCGCAAAGCTCAGAATTGCCATACAAAGGTGACACAATTATCGGCAATGACGTTTGGATTGGATATGATGTTGTGATTATGCCCGGAGTCCATATTGGCAATGGAGCCATAATCGCTTCGCGCTCTGTTGTGACGCGTGATGTTGATGCCTACTCGATTGTTGGCGGCAATCCTGCCGAAATGATTAAAAGCCGCTATTCCGAGCAGGATATATTGCGGCTTGAACAGTTGGCATGGTGGGATTGGCCTATCAAAAAAATCACCAAGAATTTACCCATCATTGCTTCTGGTACCGTCAAGCAATTATGCGAATGCTGTTAGCCACCCTGCCACCCAAGGCCGCCCGGATTATGCAGTGCTACACTTTCCCGTGAGGTGCCCCTCGTATAAACCGTGCCGCCCTTTATATCATTTGGACTGGGCGCGGAGTTAGTGCCAAGTCGCTGCTAGAAAAAAATATAGCTCACTAGGTTATTTGGGCTGCCGTGCCGTTAGGACCACACAGCCCATATTAAAAAAACCAGAACAAATGGGAACTCGGCACAAACCCCTCCTACAGATCAATCAGAGCACGGCTCACAAGCTCAGTAATCAACTCTTGAGCGGAACATTCTTTGGGAGGCTTTATTTCCGTCCGATAAATAATTTGCGCAGTTGGTTCCCCTATGGCCGGGCCAAGGAATATCGGTTCTACGCCCAACAATATCCAGTCAGGATTGGTACTTTTATGTTTTAATAGCTTGATGAGCCATTCCGCGGGAATAGCTCGTCTTTTTTTGGCGTCGGAAATAGACGATTGGCGAATACCTAGAAACTTTGCCAGTTCTACTTGTATTTTTGTATTTGTAACACTGTGAATCCGCATCATAATTTCATTGAATGTCACGTCATTGATTTTTTGCATCTTCATCCTGCCAGCCAAGAGGAAAATTGTTCACTCCAACCTCGCATCTATGATCTGGCCCAATTTTCAAGCATGCGAGTAGCTATAGCTTTCTATCGAGTATTTATAGCTACTCGATAGAAAAAAATCTAGAGCTAAAATGGCAATATGGAAAATGATGAAAAAATTACTCGTCGCTTTATGCCTGACGTATTGAGGCGCTACAGAGACAACGCAGGATTATCTCAACAAGAACTTGCTGACAGTATTGGGGTCAGCAAAGGATTCATTTCTGCGCTTGAAGGTGGGCGAAGCGTTCCCAACCTTGATAGGCTGGTTCAGATTGCGGATGCCCTGCAAGTAAGCCCCGGTGAACTGGCCAACGCCATGCTGGAAGATGCTGCAAAAGAACTCGGCAAAAAGATACATGTGAACAAAAATAAGTAATAATTTCTTGAGTATAATGAAACAATGGAACAAGATTCTTTATGTCAAAGCCTTGGGGCTATTATCAGGTCCGCACGCCTTCGCAAAGGCCTGACCCAATATCAACTGGCTGATGCAGCAGGTGTTGGCCGCCGATTCATTCAAGGCGTGGAAAATGGTCACCACGAGGCCAAGATCTCCACACTTTTCCATATGGCAAATGCAATGGAAATCTCGCCAATGGTTTTGGTTGGTGAGCTTGAACATGCCATGCGTACGGGCAAATTGCCGGATTCAGTGCTTGAGAATTTACCCGTGAAAAAGATTGGGCGGCCACAAAAAACAAAGCAGCGCTTAACAAATAAAATACAAATTTGATATTGAGCCAGCAACAAGCATTCAATTTTGCTTCGTCAAGCAACGTAAGCCTCATGCCCTCCCTCAACTCTCACCGTAAAATCAGATAATTCGTTGCGTTTAAGCCAAGGTTTACCACCAAAAGCTTGTGCAAGGCTCCGATGCCAACGCGCGGCCATTCCTCCAGTATATTTGTAGATAGCTGTCAGCTTTTACCTTGCCCGCCCCCTCACCAGCACACCATATCCCCATGTGGCATTGTCAGCTCCTTGATGCTAGCATGTTCACAAACATTGCCGCATCGCCACAATGCGACAGGCAGGCATTTTAAATTTTCACTATAAAGAGGCTCTCCTTTCCCCGGTAATCCCCGAATTCATATTCCAGCCAGGAGGCAGATCATGACGCGCCGCGATCTTATCAAACTCCTCAGCATATTGGGCGTCAGCAGCATGCTGCCCTTCGGGCACAGTGCCTTTGCCGCCGCCCAGCCCGCACTGCCCATTCCGCCCCTGCTGCGTCCAGACGCCAATGGACGCATTCACCTGAAAATACAGCACGGCCAAAGCCTGTGGGGCCATCATCCCACAACCACCTGGGGCTATAACGGCCCGTTGCTTGGCCCGGCGCTATCTCTCCAGCGCGGACAAAAAGTGCAGATGGAAGTGGAAAACGCCCTGAACGAAAACACGGTGGTGCATTGGCATGGCCTCAAAATCCCCGGCATAGTCGATGGCGGGCCGCAGTCGTCCATTGCCCCCGGCGGAATATGGAAGCCGGAACTTGTTATCGACCAGCCAGCGGCAACCTGCTGGCTTCATCCGCATCCGCACGCCAAAACGGGCCGTCAGGTGGCTATGGGCCTCGCGGGACTGATACTCATCAGCGACGACGAAAGCCAGCGCCTGCCCCTGCCAAAAAACTGGGGAGTGGACGATATTCCCGTTATTCTTCAGGACAAGCGCCTGAACGCAGCCGGGCAGATCGACTACACAATGGACGACATCAGCGCTGCCGTGGGCTGGTTTGGCGACCTTATGCTCACCAACGGCAGCCCATACCCGCAACACGCTGCCCCGCGCGGATGGCTGCGCTTACGGCTGCTCAATGGCAGCAACGCCCGGTCTATGCGGCTGGCCGCCAGCGATGGCCGACCCTTGTACGTCATTGCCAGCGACGGCGGGTTTCTCACAGAGCCAATAAAACTGGCGGAACTTCCTATTCTTATGGGCGAACGCTTTGAAGTGCTTGTTGATCTGCGCGACGGCAAAGCCTTTGACCTCGTAACCCTGCCAGTCAAGCAAATGGGCATGACCCTGCCGCCGTTTGACCGCCCCCTGCCCGTGCTGCGCATACAACCTACTGAAAACAAGGGGCATACGGTGCTGCCAGATCAGCTTGCCGCCCTGCCTCCTCTGCCCAAACTTGAAGGCCTGCCCGTCAGGACGTTGAAACTCTCTATGAACCCCATACTCGACCAGCGAGGCATGGAGCAGTTGATGCAGCGCTACGGCCATGCAGCGATGGCCGGAATGAGCATGGACATGCACGGCGAGGCAACGGCTGCCCCCGATCCGCATGCGGGGCACGGATCAATGGACATGCCTGCCTCAGGACAGGGAATGGATCACAACATGGCTCAAGGCATGAATCAGGACATGAATCACGGTATGGGGCACAACATGGGCCAAGGCCAGAATGCTGGCATGGGCCACGACATGCCCAATCAGGGAATGAACCACAGCGCAATGTCTATGGACGCGCCACAGCAGGCCCCCGGCCAGTTTGACATCTGGCGTAGCAACTACATCAACGGGCAGGCCTTCATGATGAACAAGCCAATGTTTGACGTCAAAAAGGGCCAGTACGAGCGCTGGGTTATCTCTGGCGTGGGCGACATGATGCTGCACCCCTTCCATATTCACGGCACGCAGTTCCGCATTTTGTCAGAAGATGGAGCGCCACCGCAAAAGCACCGCAGTGGATTCAAGGATATTGTCCGCGTTGAGGGCAAGGTAAGCGAGGTGCTGGTGCGCTTTGACCACCTGGCCCCCAAGGAGCACGCCTACATGGCCCATTGTCATTTGCTTGAGCATGAAGACACAGGAATGATGCTGGCGTTCACGGTGAGCGGCTAAACTCGCAGATTGCAAAATCTGCACGTGTGAGCCGCATTGCAGCGTATAACACAAGAGGGAGGCGACAGCCTCCCTCTTGTGTTATACGCTGCAATGCGGCTCACACGTGCAGATTTTGCAATCTGCGAGTTTAG
>NZ_JASGDK010000082.1:0-15492 GCF_047607245.1 Desulfovibrio sp. | reverse complement strand
TCGGCTTCGTACTCCAGCGACAAATTCATCAAGCTGGTACCGCCCAATTTGAAGCTCAAAAAATAAATAAAGACGATACAGACGCATAAAGTGGCGGCGGGCATATACCCGCCGCCACTTTTTCATGAGGGATGCGCCCTCTCTCTGAAACAGATTACCGTTGAAATCCTCCAGCCAGTGCCGTCATGAGATAAATTTTGTTGTTATACCACGGAGAACAGGCTTTTTTGCATAGTTTCTACTCTGATGGGTACTCGACCAGAAAATGGATAAACTCACCTCAGAAACAGCTGGAAAGGCGCGCGCGACAGCACTATCTAACGATTTCCTGCAGGTGTATCAAACCGTGGCACAGACATATGGCAGCGCCCGCGCCCGGTGCGCTCGGCAAACCGCTGATGATAGGCCTCCGCCTCATAAAAGGGCCCGGCCTGTTCCAGCCGCGTGACCACGTCATAGCCCAGCTCTCTCAGGCGATTCATAAGCTTACGGGCCACGGCTTCCTGCCCGGCATCAAGAAAAAATACCGCAGACCGGTACTGGTCGCCCACATCCGGTCCCTGACGGTCAAGCTGGGTGGGATCGTGGATTTCAAAAAAACGGCGCAAAATCTGCTCATAACTGACCACTGCAGGATCAAAGGTCACGCGCACTGCTTCAGCGTGCCCCGTGTCGCCCCGGCATACGTCTTCATAGGTGGGATTAGGCACATGCCCGCCCGTATATCCTGAAACCACGTCGATCACGCCGGGCATACGGCGAAAGGCATCCTCAACGCCCCAGAAGCATCCTCCCGCCATAATGGCAGTACCCTTTGGGGCGGGTTGCGTGCGTTTCGCCAGAGCCTGTGCCTCTTCCTGACTGCCTGCCGGGTAAAAAGCCATAGAAAGAGAATTGACGCAGTGGCGCGTATTCTTGGCAGTAAAGCCTTCTCCCTCAAAAACATGACCAAGATGCCCGCCGCAAGCGGCGCAGACAATTTCCACCCTTCTGCCGTCGGCATCGGGCAGCCGTCTCACTGCCCCCGGCAGTTCCGTATCAAAACTGGGCCAGCCGCAGCCAGATTCAAATTTGTCTTTTGAACTGTAAAGAGCAGCACCGCACTGGCGGCATACATATGTTCCAGCCTCTTTACTTTCTGTATAGCGGCCAGAGTATGGGGCCTCAGTGCCCTTGCGCAAAATGACGTCTGCCTCCCGGTCCGAGAGGGGCGGCATGGGAGATGAAGTTTTCATGGCAGCCTCCGATGAAGCACGGGCTGAGGCAGCTCCAGAAGTGTCTGCCCCCGCCGCCGGGGATACAAGGTACAGGCCGCAAAGCAGGCACACGGCCATTATTTGAAAAAAGACATTGTAGCGCATGACGTACTCACTGTTTCTATTTCAGATAACTACCCTGCTGGCGCGGTCAATACCTGCCGCCCGCAAAGCTGCCGATAATGCATGCCGATAATATAAAAAACCCGCTCTAAAATATAGAGCGGGTATGTTGAACACTTGGGGCTGTTTCTAATAGATGATGTGCGCCAAAGGCACGAAAGGGCTTTTTTCGATAACGAGCGGCTCTTACAGTACATGACTGGAATAAGAATAGCCTTTTGACGCAGTCAGCCGACAAAAAAATTAATCAGGGAAGCCCCTGACAGCCAGCCCATAAAAAGGCGTAAATATAAATTATCTGGGCTCCCCCTGCTCACCAGGCGGTAAAGCAGATGTGCCCTGCCGCAGAACAGCGGCCAGGCTGCCCGATCAGACTACGCCCTATGAGTGCGCAACCTGACCGCGTTAGTTTTCCCAAGGCAGAACCTCTTGCCTTGAAATGCTCTAGCGGCTGCATGAACAGCCCCACCGAAGAGACCTCCATAACAAACGTACCGTAAATTTTGAGAACATGCGTTCTCAAAATTTGTTCACCCTAGGCAGAAAATCCGTCTGGATGATTTTTATGCCATTCCCATGCCGAAGCAATGATCTGATCAATACCTGCCTTGGCCTCCCAGCCGAGAATTTCTCTGGCGCGGTCAGCGGAAGCCACCAGTCTGGCCGGATCGCCGTAACGGCGCGTGGCCATAGTTACGCCAATGTCATAACCCGTCACGCGGCAGGCAGCGGCCACCATTTCGCGCACGCTGAACCCCTTGCCATTGCCAAGGTTGCATATTTCGCTGCCGCCTCCGGTGCCCAGATAATCCAGGGCGCGCATATGTGCGTCCGCCAGATCCATAACATCCAGATAATCACGAATGCAGGTGCCGTCGGGCGTGGGATAGTCGTCACCGAAAATAGTCACGATTTCGCGGCGTCCCAATGGAACCTGTAAAATGAGCGGGATAAGATGGCTTTCCGGCCTGTGGTCTTCACCAATGGCACCACCGGGCCATGCGCCGCCCACGTTGAAGTAGCGCAAACTCACAAAACGGATGCCGTGAGCCTTGCCCACCCAATGCATCATGCGCTCCATAATAAGCTTGCTCTCACCATAGGGATTGGTGGGCCGCAAGGGGGCATCCTCACCAATGGGCACACTTTCCTGTTCGCCGTACACGGCAGCCGAGGAAGAAAAAACTATCTTGTCCACATGGTTGCGCACCATTGCTTCCAGCAGGGTTTGCATTCCGTGAACATTGTTGTGAAAATATTTCAGCGGCTGCTCCATACTTTCACCTACCAGCGAACTGGCGGCAAAGTGCAGCACGGCGCTCACACGGTGGCTGGAAAAGACCTGATCCAGTAAAGCCGCGTCGCGTATGTCGCCTTCGTACAGGCTGACCCCGTCAGGCAGTGACGCCCGGTGCCCGGTCAAGAAATTGTCCACAACAACGACATCTTCGCCACGCGCCAGCAATGCGCGCACATTATGGGAACCAATATATCCGGCTCCGCCGCAAACCAAAATGGACATGGGCATTCTCTTTTGTTGAAAGCATCTCTGCGCGGTACGCCACGCGAATGAAGTTTCGCTTTTTTGCACAACAACTGTGGCTCTGGCAAGCCCTGCCACAACCATGAATGTATTTTGCCATTTCTTTTGGCGCGATGCCAGTGCAGGAACGATCTTTTTTCAGAATGGGCCTTGCAGGAAGTTTTGATAAACAAAAAAACAGTGGCAGCAGTGGATAATCATCGCATAAAAGCGGCATGAAACTATCAGGAACATGATGTCTCCCCTTCTGAAACGTCATACGGCCCGCGACCTGATAAAAGGTTGCGGGCCGTATGGACTGCCTGCCGCAGGGGCCTTGTGTTCAAAGGCCCCTTATTTTTTTCGTGTTTCCTACAGTCCCTTGAGCACGTCCTGTGCAAAAGAGGCGACGGCATCGGCGTCACTGGAAGCATCGCCTTCCATCTTGAGGCCTTCACAAATAATTTCCGCACCCAGCCCCTTGGCTCTTTCTTCAATGGCGGGCACTGCGCCGCAGTAGTGTTCGTACTCCATATCGCCCGAGGCAAAGGCAGCCACCTTCTTGCCCTTGAGGCCCATGCTTTCCATTTCGTCAAACAGGGGGGCGAAATCGTCCTGCAGTTCCAGATCTTCCATACCCCATGCCGAGGCGCCCATAAGCACCGCGTCATAGCCGTCAGCCAGATTGTCCGCAGCAGCTTCAGAAGCGTTCAGCAGGGTCACTTCATGACCACCGGCGGCAATAAGCTCTTCCAGCTTCTGGGCAATGCTTTCGGTATTACCAGTGCTGGATCCAAACAGAATCATAACCTTGCTCATGGTACGCTCCTTCCGGCCATTGACCGGATCTTTATAAAATGAAATTCATTTTCAAATGAAATAATGAGGTTCCTTGTCCGTGTCAAGCCCATGCAGATGTAAAATAACAAGTTCTTTCAGGATGCTTTGCGAGGGGGGCTACATATGGTGAAGACGCCGACCGGAGCCAGCGTCTTCACCATACAAAAGAGCAACAAGTTATCTGTGACAGCAGTCACATTTTCTTATTTCTTTATTCCTGAACAACGGTTTTTTCAGCGTTGTCAGGACATTCGTCAGGCGTGCTTTCATCACCAGCGCTCTCGCCAGGAGCCAAAGCGCCTTCCTTGGCGCGCGGTTCCGGCAGGCTCCAGGTTCCGGGCATGGGGGCTGTCAGTTCAGCCTTTTCACCCACGTAGGGGTTGAAATAGCCATGACGCAACCAGGGGCACAGTTTTTTCAGCCTTTTCATAAACTGTATCAGGCCCATGCTGGGAGAAAGCTCAAGCGTGCCCCCGTTCTCACTGCCCTGCTTCATAAGGTTAAAATACCATTCAGGGTCAATATTGAGGTTGCGCCACTGAATCATGCTCACGCCGTTTTCGCCCACCATACGGGCCAGAGCTTCCAGCTCTTCTTCCGTATCTGTAACGCCAGGAAAAAACAGCAGGTTCAGGGATACAAAAACACCACGGCTTCTGGCCTCGCGTATGGATGCGCAGACATCGCTCAGGTTGTAATCCGCAGGCCGATAGTAACGTTCATACAGGGTGGGCCGCGCACTGTTGATGCTGACACGCATGCTGGTAAGCCCGGCTTCAGCCAGACGGGCCACGGCCTCAGGCCGTGAGGCATTGGTATTGCAGTTTACTGTGCCAGGCCCGCCGCCTGAACGGAAAAGCCGTATGCTCTCTTCCAGAAGATCCGGGTTCATGAGGGGGTCTCCCTCACAGCCCTGCCCGAAGGAATAGATAGGGGTGCGGCTTTCCCGTCCGGCATGAATACGCATGACCTCGGCCACTTCAGCGGGTTCCGGCGTGAAGGCCAGACGGCACTGGGGCGTCACCGCCACAGGAGAATCGTTGTCCTGAGCCGAAATACAGCCGACACAGCGGGCATTGCAGGCCCGTGACGTTGGCAGGGGGGCTTCATAGCGGCCAAGGGCAAAATTGCGGGCCGCCGGGCAATCGTACCGGGCGACGCAATTATCCATAATATGTCGAACAAGCCTGTTCTTTGGATATTCGCTCAGCAGCCTGCGCGCGCCCTGCTCGATGCGATGACGCGGAATGCGGGTGAACACCTGACGCGGGTCTGTATCAACCCTTTTGGCGCAGATATAAAACCGCCCCCGCGCAAACCCTATTGCGCCATAGGCAAAAAGCGGCAACAAAGGCGCGCCGGGGTTGCTGGTGTAGGCAGGATGCGCCGAAAGCGTGTGGGCAGGGGAGGCAAAAGCCGCCACAGCCAACTGAGCCTCGCCCTCGGGCGAAGTTATTTCCCCTGTATCGGGATCAAGCCCCACGGCCTGACGCCCCGGCAGCAAAAAGAACTCGCTTTCTTCGGGCAGGGGCATAAGTTCGTCCGGGCGGGGCAGCCCCCATTGCGCACCCCGGCGACAGACCATGAGCAGGTGTTCGTCGTCATAAATATTGCCCTGCTCATCGGCCATGACCAGATGCGGCTCAATATGCTGCGTGGCCATAAATGCTCCTTGCCCCGGCGGGGGTGAACGTATATAACGGCCACACGCGGCCGGGCAGTCCCGGCCCGTACTTTTGGAGGCCCTTCATGTTTTCCATAATGCTTTTCATTTTCTTGTGTTTTTTCGGCATTCTTGCCGTCCTTGTCTACATGCTGCGCAGCCAGGAGCGGCTGGTACGGCAACTGCACGAAGAACACGCCCAGCTGCGGTTGTTGCTGCGCGCCGTGGAATCGCGCATGGACTATCTGGATGGCGGCCAGTCCGCCGCGCTCTCAAATGCTGACAGCCCGGAACAACAGCATATCCATATGGATTCTACGCCCTTGGCAGAAGCGGAAATGGATATGGACTCAAACACGCACGAGAATGCATACCACCCCGTGCGCGCTGCCAAACTGACGGCACGTAGCGCTGATGCGGTACAGAACCCCAGTCATGACCCCTTGCTGCACCTGAGCTTTGACCCGCCTGCTGGCAATGGGCAGGAAGCGCGCGCTGCCAGTTCACCTGCCGTGGACCCGGCGCTGGATCTGCACTTTGATCCGATGGACGTGACACAGGCCGTGGCCAGGCGCTGAACCGCCCTGGGGTTCGCCCCACAGTTTCGCCCAAATACCGGGCAGACGCCTTGCCCATATATTTGTCCCAGCCATATCGGCCAGACATGGCTCCAGCATCAGCCCCGGTGCCGGGCCTAGCTCTCCGGCCCGGCAAGGCCATAACGGCCTTTTGCTGCGGCAAGGTATGCCCGGCGGATATCAGGATTGCCGCACTCATCGGCCCAGTGCAGATAGAGCAATCTGAGACATTGTTCAAGTACAGCCTCTGACCTGACAAGGCGCTGCGGCACAAGGCACTCGTAGCCACAACTCCACAGGTCGCACAGGTGGTCGGTAAACGCATGAGCCCTGTGGCTTGCGCGGTGACGCGCATTGACCTCGGCTAGTCCCGCTGCCCGAATGTGCGCCGCCACTTCCGGGTGCTCCAGCAAAAATTTTATGCGAAAAAGAGCATCGCCCGCATCGTTGGGCGCATAGCCCACCAGGTGTTCGCCGTCCACAAAAAGCTCGGCGAGTCCGTGCCCCACGCGGGGCGTCACAAGGCAGCCGCCACAGCCAAGGGCTTCAAAAACCCTGAAATTCAGGTCGCCGTGCTCGCAATGGTTGAGCAGAACCCGCCCATGGGAAAAAAGCTGCCTGTAGGAGCCCCGGGTTATGTGCAAACCCGGCAATTGACCGCCCAGAGCACGCAAAAATTCCGAACGCAAGGGCATGTTTTCCGAAACAGTTCCCACAAAAAGACAGTCCCAGATGGTCTGTACTTCGGGATCGGGCTGGTCCTCTTCCCAGGCAAACGGCGGGGACCACCACAGCCGGTCTTTATCAAGAAAAGGCCCGGAGAACAGGGAAAGATGGTCACGCAGGGATACTATGCAGGCGTCAAACGCCTGGGCATAGAAGGGATGCCAGGTGTGGATATGTGAATCCACACTGTAAAAAACCGTCAGGCAGGGGAAATTTTCAACCCCGAGCACAAAAGGAGGGCGACTTTTGTCAGCCACGACCAGCACGTCAGGCGTAAAGCCCGCCAACCGCACAAGATCTTCCCAGCTGAAGACACGGTCGTCCTCAAAATTGTGCAGGACCACATCCTGCCAGCCGCTGGCACGCAATTGCGCACCAAAAAACGGGCTGCCTATCCATAAAACTCGTTGCATGGTTCTCCGGTAACTGTCAAAAAGCCTTCTGCATGTCGTACAGTTGCCAACAACGCCAAGATACCATAGGTTTGAAACCTAGCCTCGACGCTTCGCGGCGTCAAGACGAGAGACTGCAACATGCTTTTTAATGCCCGCCGATTAAGGCTTCTCACGCGCATTTTTCTGGCGCTTTTCCTTCTGCTGTCGTGCCTGACTGCGGGGGCCTTTTACCTATTGCAGCGCAACCCCGAAGCGCTTGCCGGGCATTTCATCGAAGAACTGAGCACCCGCACCGGGCTGACCATCACAGTGGATGCCGTAAGCGTGGCGCTTCTGCCCGTGCCTGCCCTGGCTGTAAGCAATGTGACAGTCGCAGGCGAAAACTGGCATTTCACCACGGCGTACGCGACGCTGCGCCCCGACTTTGCCGCGCTTATTCAGGGCCGCCTTGAGCCCCGCAATATATCTCTGTTACGCCCCCGCATAACCGGAACCGTGCCCGTAGCTCTGAGCCCGGACATGGACTTCAAGAGTCTGCTGGGTCCGGGCAGCGACGGCACGCTGCCGTTGCCCGGACGTTGCCGCCTTGCAATACAGCAAGGCGAAGCGCGTATTGAGGGGGCCGACGATTCAAGCCTGACAATTGAAGGCGTGCAGTGTGATCTCGAGGCCAAACCCGGCGACAACATTAGCGGCAACATTGGGTGGACAGCCGCCGCGCTTGTGCCGCCCGGCGGCCAGCCTTTGCGTCTGGACAGCCTGTATATCGACGGCAAAACCAGCCTTGTTGATCCCCTGACGCACAGCCCGCGCATGACTGGCAGCGGAGTACTGCACCTGCCGGACTGGCTGCCCGAGCTGAAATTTTCTCTCAACCTTACGCCCGACCTTATTCCCGGCAAGCACGGCCTTACCCTGGTGACAGACCTCGGCGGCACCATCAGCAAAGACGCCGTTGCCATTCCCTTCAAGCTTGCGGGCAAGACCGCATGGAAGCAATCCAGCCCCGATACGGTCAGTCTGGACAAGCTACATCTGGCGCTGGGGCCGGATACCGTAAGCTTTGACGGCGCAGTGCATCTGAAAAACGGCGCGGGGCCATCTATTGAAGGCCGCCTGCAACTGCACAGGGCAAGCCTCACTCGCTGGCTGGGCTTTGCCCGCAATCTGGCTCCCGGCCTGCAAGTGGCTCTGGACGAACTTACTGAAGGACTGCTGGTTTTTGATCTGGACGCCACCGGGCTGCGTGTGCCGCATATTGAAGTATCCGCAGCAGGGAGCCGCTTTACGGGATCAGGCAGTGTGGCCGATTGGCACAAGCCGGAACTGTTGCTGGACCTCAAATCTGACAACGTAAATCTTGGCCGCGCCATTCCCGAAGCCGTGGGCGTTCAGCCGGAAGAACCCCAGTTCGGGCACGGCCCATTCACTCCACTTCCGGGTGCCCCCCTCATGCCCGGCGAGGTCGGCCTGGACTACAACATCAGGTTGGCCGCCAAAAAGGTGGATTACGGCACCATCGTTATCAACGACGCTCTGGTGGTCATCCGTCAGGGCCTTGTTGATGCGCAGAGCCGTCTGGAAGACACCCTGCTACTGGTGGAAGGCAAGCTCTACGGCGGCAGCGTCAAGGGTGAAACCATTCTTGGCGGCGACAAAAGCACGCCCTACTCCATACGCCTGCGGGCCCGCGACGTGAATGGCGAGAACCTTGGCAAGGACCTCAAGGTCATGCCCGTAGGGGGCGGACGCTTGCGGGCCGATGTGGACATTATGAGCCAGGGCCGCGAGCTGGATGTTTTTTTGAGCAAGCTGCGCGGCAGCGTGACCGCCCGGGCTGAAAACGGTTTTTTGCGCGCGCCGCCACGTATCAGCGGCGGAAAAAAAACAACTTTTGCCTTTTCTATGATGGATGTGGGCCTCAAGGTGCGCACAGCAGCGTGGGACGGCCAGAAACTCGGGCTTGAAGGACAGTGGACAGCAGGAATGGCCGCTTCCGGTCTGGACCTTGCCGCCGATATTAACGGCAGATTATGGTTCAGCGGCGATGGCGCCGACGGTGGGCAGATGGACTTTACCAGTCTGCCCGGTTCGTTTTCCCTGCGCATGGACCCGGAACGCTCCTTCAACCCCGATGGGCTGCATGTGCAGGCCTCCGGCCGCTTCAGCGGGCAATCTGCCCGCAACGAATTTTCTGTGTCCGAAGGACACTTCAACGCCCTGGGCATAGAGGCCCACGGACACGCCAGCTTTATCGCCGCCAAGGAAGGTCCATCCTGGCAGGGCAAGGTTTCTGCTTACAGTTCAGACCTTGCCCGCACGTTGCGCCTTGCAGGCATGGGCAAAATCACTATGCCCAAGGGCTTCAGCAGTCTGGAAATGGACACGCGTTTCAGGGGCGATACAACCTCACTCTCCTTGCGCGAAATACGCACCAAGCTTGACCAAAGCACCATCACTGGCACGCTGAATCTGGCGTGGAAAGAACAACTCAGTCTTAATTTCAAGCTCAATGCCGACGAACTTGATCTTGACCGCTACCTGGATAATGGCAAAAGCAGCACAGGGAAAAGCAGTCCTGCCAGCAATAAGGAATGGGACTTGCGTTTCATGCGCAACTTCCGGGCGCAAGGCGAAATGGGTGTTGGCAGGCTGAAGGCCATGCGCTTTACCCTGCAAAACCTGCGTACCAAGTATAAACTGGAAAACGGTCGGCTCACGTCCGATTCCATAACGGGCCAGTTTTACGGCGCGCCCGTCATAAGCAAGGGCTCCATCACCTTCACAAAGGGGCTCAGCTTCAGCAACACCCTCACCATCAACGACTTTGATCTTAAGGCTGCCAGTGATGCCAGAGGCGGAGCCGCCGCCCTTACAGGCAAAGGCTCTGTGCATTCAGAGATGCATGCCAATCTCACCGGGCCGGATCAGTTGCCCGCCTTGCTCAACGGCAAGTGGCGCGTTGAGGTGCTCAACGGCTCTTTTCAGCACAGAAGCTCTGACGGCAAGCTCAAGGGCAAACCCACTATGATCACCGCGTCAGGCGCGTCGGGCACGATCACCAATGGCGTAGCGCGCGGTAGTGATTTTTATCTCAAAGGGCCGGGGCTTAAGGTTAATGGCGGCGGCTGGATTGATTTCAACAATGAAACTCTGGACTGCAATTTCAACGTCAGCATGAAAAATGTGCCAGATTTTCCCCTTCGTCTCTACGGCAGCATGAGCAACACCAAAACCTCCATTGGCGCCGGAACTCTCATCTTGAACACCATAGGCGACATCACCAAGGGTTTTGTGGATGTGCTCGGCGGCATTGTCGAAGGCACCTGGAAGCTTTTTCGCTGAAAAAATTTGTTGGTATACAACACTTCTGCGCAATATCAATGCACGCCTTGTCGACCATTCTTCCTGTCACCCGTTGACAGAAGCGACTTTACGGTCTAGGTTCGTGGCGTGTTCTTTTTTGCACAACCAAAATTGCGGTTCCGCCAAGGAGAGTAACGGTGAATATTCTGATTTTCGGACCCAACGGCAGCGGCAAGGGTACTCAGGGCGATCTTATCAAGCAGAAATACAACCTCGCCCACATCGAATCCGGTGCCATTTTCCGTGAACACATCGGCGGCGGCACTGAACTTGGCAAAAAAGCCAAGGCCTATATTGACCGTGGCGACCTCGTGCCTGACGACATCACCATTCCTATGGTGCTTGAAACCCTGAAAACCAAGGGTCAGCACGGCTGGCTGCTGGACGGCTTCCCGCGCAATATGGTGCAGGCTGAAAAGCTGTGGGACGCGCTGAAGAAAGAAGGCCTTCGCCTGGATTATGTGGTGGAAATTCTGTTGCCCCGTGAAGTGGCCAAAAACCGCATCATGGGCCGCCGCCTGTGCAAGAACAACAACAACCATCCCAACAATATCTTCATTGAGGCCATCAAGCCCTCTGGCGATGTGTGCCGCGTCTGTGGCGGCGATCTCTCCAGTCGCTCCGACGACCAGGATGAATCCGCTATCAACAAGCGCCACGATATTTACTACAACACCACCGACGGCACCTTGGCCGCCGCTTATTTCTTCAAGGACATCGCCGCTCAGGGCAAGACCAAGTACATTGAGCTGAACGGTGAAGGCAGCATCGACTCCATCAAGGAAACCCTGCTGTCCAAGCTGGCCTAAACGATTTATCAGTAGTGATGTCGGCAGCCGTCAGGCACTTTGGTGCTTGGCGGCTGCCGCTTTTCATTGTTCTGGCAACTAATTTCTCAAATGCCGGATAGGAAGCTTCCGCCGCAAGGCAGGCGCCCCTTTACAGCATTGCGAATGGCGGCAAGCCCGAACAACAAAAGCAGGCTGCGTCTTTACCCCGTCATTTACGGTTGATTTCTGTCCCTTTGCCCGGCTACCCGACAGGCGATGCCCCCCCATACCTGCGGGGCAGGGCGTGTCATCCATATGCGGGCGCTATCCGCCGGTATCCGGCACTACCCCGCGCTCCCTGCAATACAAGGCCGCACAGTATGCTTGCCCCCGAAGGCAAGCTGCGCTACTACTCGGCCATGAGCAATTCACAAAACAATAATGGCTTTACCAGAAGCGCATCGATGCTGTTGGACGAAGTGATTGGCCTGCCTGCAACCGCACAGGCTGATAATACTGTGGACGTGGCCTTTGTGCGCCCCGCAGCCAAACAGCTGTACGCTCAGGATGGGGACGATTTTTTTGCCCCGGCCACCAGCAGCTCCGCGGGATTCGACCTGCGCGCCTGCCTGGATGAGGATGAAGCCGTCATCGCTCCTGGTCAGCGTCTTAAAATCGGCACGGGCATAGCCGTCCAGCCCCAATCATCAGGCATTGCAGGCTTTGTTTACTCCCGCAGCGGGCTTGGCGCGCGCGACGGTCTCACCGTTGCCCAGGGTGTAGGCGTCATAGATCCCGACTATACGGGAGAAATTCTGGTGGTCCTTCTGAACACCTCCGGGCAGGAACGCCGCGTCGCCAAAGGCGAACGCATCGCCCAGCTTATCTTTCAGCCCTTTATGCGACCGAACTGGCGCGAAGTGGCGGAACTGGCTCCCACAGAGCGCGGTTCCGGCGGCTTCGGTCACACCGGGCGCTGATTGCGTTGTACCGGAAACGCCGGTACGCGCCCATCCCAACACCATATGTTCACTGAGAAAAGGAGTCCGTCCATGTCACAAGCCTTTGCTGCCGTCAAAGCCGGGGAAGAAAGCCTGCTCTGCCGTTCTTACAGCCGCTATCCTGTGGCTGTGGTCCGAGGCAAGGGCGCGCGATTGTGGGATGCCGACGGCAAGGAATATGTGGACCTGCTGGCGGGCATTGCCGTCACCGGCCTGGGACACTGCAACGACGAGGTCAACGCCGCCCTTGTGGCGCACGCTGAAAAACTCTGGCACGTGAGCAATCTGTTCTATCAGGAAGAGCAGCTTGAACTGGCCCGTCTGCTGCTGTCTACCAGCCACCATCAGAAGGCTTTTTTCTGCAATTCCGGTGCGGAGGCTAACGAGGCCTGCATCAAACTGGCCCGGCGCTATATGCGCAAGGTGAAGCAGCGCGATGCTTACGAAATCATCACCCTGGAAGGCTGCTTCCACGGGCGCACCCTTGGCGCTCTTGCCGCCACCGGGCGCGAAAGCCTCAGTGACGGCTTTGCGCCTCTGCCCGAAGGGTTCAAGCAGGTTCCCGCTGGTGACCTTGAAGCAATGAAGGCAGCCATCACCCCGGCGACCGCCGCTGTTCTGGTGGAAGTGGTACAGGGCGAAGGCGGCGTGGTACCCTTGTGCGGCAACTACCTGCGCCAACTCGAAGCCCTGTGCCGGGAACGCGACGTGCTCTTCATGTGCGACGAAGTTCAGGCAGGGCTTGCCCGTACTGGCAAATTCTGGGCCTTCCAGCAGCATGGGCTGAAGCCCGACGCCATCAGCATGGCTAAATCTCTGGCTAACGGCCTGCCTATGGGAGCCATGCTCGCCACAGATGAGGCCGCCAAGGGCTTTGAGGCAGGCAGCCATGCTACCACCTTTGGCGGCGGGGCTCTTGCTTCAGGCGTGGCAGCCAAGGTTGTGGAAATTCTGCTGCGCGACAAACTGGCTGACAGGGCCGCCGAGCAGGGCGAACACGTGAAGCGCGAACTGGCCGCCATGCAGACGCGCCAACCCGGAAAAATCAAAGAAGTGCGCGGCCTGGGCCTCATGATCGGCATAGAGCTTGCCGTTGACGGCAAGCCTGTGTGGGAAGAACTGCTGCGCCGGGGTTACATATGCAACCTGAGCCACGGCATAACCCTGCGCCTTCTGCCGCCCCTGAATATTGACAAGGCTGACCTTGATGCATTTTTGCAGAGCCTTGAAGATATTCTGGCCAATATTCCCGCCTGAAAAAGCCCATCAGGGGCTTTACAGAAAAAAAATTGTGGACTAAATAATCTGCGTTGAAAATCGACTACGATTACTACGGCAACCCCGCTCCGGCGGGGTTGCCGCTTACTTTGACAGGAGACAGCATGGACGTTTTTGATCAAGCTACTGAACTGGAACGCCTGGACCGGGAATCTGCCCTTTTGAGAGCTCGTGCGGCCATTGACCACGAAGGGCCCGAAATGATTAACGGCGTGGCCTGCTGCCGCGAATGCGGCGACCCCATCCCCCAGAAACGCCTCGAGGCTCTGCCCGGCGTTGGCCTGTGCCGCGCCTGCCAGGAAGAACGCGAAGACAGCTAGAGTACATTGCGCTGAAATAGGCTTGTAATGGCAGGCAAAGCCCGCCGACGCCTATTTTGCGGCAGGGATTGATATATCCTTGCGGACATTTCACGCGTGAAATGCTCTAGCCGCCCCCTCCCCCACTTTTGAGCGCGGGCACCCGCCCGATCCGCATTTTCCGGCTACTGCCGATTCTTGACACTCGCCCTTTATCCGGCAACACGCCACGACGGCGCTGCACATACACGCAGCATGCTTTCATGCCATCGGGCTTGAACAGATACGCAGTTTCAGCAGGAGCATTTCAACTTTAAAATGCCCGGATGGCTGCATGAGCAGACGCCCGCCGTGGAGGAATGTAGCTCCAGCCGTTGCTTTAGCCGTTGCGCCGCAGGGAGCTATGAATAAAGACGGCGGTGAGTTACGCAAAAATCTTACCTAAAGAGTCGCTGTCGTCATCCGCAAGCCGCTGACACTGCAACGGTTAACGCGCCCGCAGGGCTGCCTGAACCGTTGACGGAGCCGTCTTACGGGGAAATTACCGGACCAGGACAGCATCACTGCGAATACCTCAGGCATTGTACCGCCGAAAACAGAGCAGCCCCGGCCAGTTGACCGGGGCTGCTCTCATATCAGTAACAAAACGGTGATCAGTTCCAGATAAAGTGCAGCAGCCAGTAGGACACAAACCCAACGGTGCCAGCAGCGGGCAAGGTCAGCAACCAGGCAGTGACCAGACTTCCGGCCACGTTCCAGCGCACGGCAGAAAGCCGCTTGGTAGACCCCACGCCAAAGATGCAGGCCGTGATGGTATGGGTGGTGCTCACAGGCGCGCCCATCATCGAAGCTCCGGTAATAACCATTGCTGCCGAAGTTTCAGCTGCAAAGCCGTGTACGGGCTCCAGCTTGAAAATGCGGTGCCCCATAGTCTTCACAATTTTCCAGCCGCCCACGGCAGTACCCAGGGCCATAGCCCCGGCGCAAGACAGCTTGACCCACAGGGGTACTTCAACAGCGTCGATTTTTCCAAAAATAAGCAACGCCAGAGTAATGATACCCATAGTCTTCTGAGCGTCGTTCAGGCCGTGGCTGATGGCCATAAAGCCAGCTGACACCAGTTGCAGCCGCCTGAAAACGCCGTTGACCCGGCGGCGGTGTACTCGCGCGCATATCCAGAAAATAATCCACATGATCAGGTAGCCCATAAGAAAACCCGCCAATGGCGAAGCCACCAGCGGGATGAGCACCTTGTCCAGAATACCCTTGCCGTTCAATGCGCCAAATCCGGCGTCAGCTACGGCTGCTCCGATAAGTCCGCCAATAAGGGCGTGGGACGAAGACGAGGGAATACCGAAATACCAGGTGATGCAGTTCCAGGCGATGGCTCCCACCAGAGCCGCCAGAACAAGCACATGGCTGCCCTCAACCACATGAGGCAGTACAATGCCGCTGCCCAGCGTCTTGGCCACTTCCGTGCCCAGAAGCGCGCCGCCCAGATTGAGCAGAGCCGCCGCCCCCACGGCAAACCGTGGCGTGACCACCTTGGTGGACACCACCGTGGCAATGGCGTTGGCGCAGTCATGAGCACCATTGGTGAAGTCGAAGATGAGCGCCACCAGCACAATAAGCGCCAGCAGCACAGGAATATCAAACATTTTTCAGCACCGCTTCT
>NZ_JASGDK010000081.1:0-41076 GCF_047607245.1 Desulfovibrio sp. | reverse complement strand
TTTACGGTACGGCCCAAGAAAAGGCTACCGCCCCAACGAATTTTTTGATCCCCTTCTGTACCTGGGCGCGTTTCCGCATGTTCTTGCCACCAGGTGCAATCCCCTGCTCCACTTTTTGCAGAATCTGGATAAAGATTTTTATGCCAACAGTGTTGATCAGGATATGCAACTACCGCAGTACAGCACGCCGCCCCTTACGGTTCTTATGACAGTTTTCAACGGTGAAGCGCACCTGAAAGAAGCCGTGGAAAGCATTCTGGACCAGACATTTTCCAACTTCATATTTCTTATTCTCGACAATGCGTCTGATGATGCCACGTCGTCCATTCTGGCCGAATACGCGCGCAGGGATTCGCGCATCCGGGTTGTGACAAACGAGAAAAATCTTGGCCAGACGGGCGCTCTTAACAAGGGACTTGCCTTAACGGATACTCCGTATGTGGCCCGAATGGACGCGGACGACATAGCCCTGCCCCATCGCTTTTACCGCCAGCTTGCTTTTATGGAAGCCCATCCAGAAGTGACGGTTCTTGGTGGCAGCATCCTCGGCATCAATAAGGACGGGGGCCAAAATGGCTGGTCATGGCGCCCACCCTGCACACCTGAAATGATCAGGCTTGAAATGACCACATGGCAGGGACGCGCTATACCCCACCCAGCGGCCATGCTCCGCACACAAGCGCTTAAAGAAGTGAAGGGATACTGCCCGGCGCTGAACTATGTACAGGATTACGATCTTTGGCATCGCCTGCTGGAAAACGGCTGCGCCATCGCAAGCTTAGCGGGTGAACCTTTGTTGCTGTACAGGCAGTATGAACGTGCCAATTCAGCCAGAAACGCCATAAAGGCACTGGAACATGTACTTGCGCTCATAGCCTGTGACAAACGGAATAATGGTGAACCAGATCCCCTGAAACACATAACGGAACCCACCATAGAACTGGCGCAAAGCTTGCTTTCCCCGGACACATCCGGCGCGTTTGCATGGCTTGCCTTGCTGCCGGAGATACAGAGCGAAGACAAGAAAGGACTCATAATCCCCGCTCTACGCAATGCCCTGCCCTATCCGAAAGCGATGCCAACGGACTTTCCGCTGGACGCCGTTTTGCGCTGGTATGCGGAACAGTATCCCGATGAAGCATGGCAGGCTATTACTCAGGCGGAACCTGCAATTAAAAAGAAGATGCAAAACAATCTCTCCAAGGTTGCCCTGCATTCGCCCTCAAGCTGCGCCTTGCTGCATACGCTTGTTCCACTGCCTGTTCCTCAGTGCATCCCTGTTCAAAACAGCAATATCTGCAACGCAAATTGTATTTTTTGCCAATACAGCCTGAATATTGATAAAAAACAGATCATGCCTTTTGAGCTCTTTAAAAAAATAGCTGACGATTTTCACAATGAAAAAAATGATGGAGTTATTCACTTTATTGGAACAGGTGAGGTTTTCACAGACAAAAATATTATTGAAAAAATAGCTTACGCCAAAAATCTTGGCCTCAAGGTATACATAACAACGAACGGAACACTTTTTCACAAGTGGAATCTTGTTGAAAGAACTCTGGATTTCCACCCGGAGCGTATTTATATCTCAACGCCAGGCTTTTCTGCAGAGGCTTATGCAACCCTGTTTGGGGTTAACAATTATGACGAATTTTTCCCTGCCCTTATCAAATTTTTTAAATATAAAGAAAAATACTGTCCACAGACCCATATTGGGTTTGGATTTCGGTCCAATCGCACGTATGAGGACGTCATTAACGATGATGATTACAAAAAACATGTAAAATATTTTGTTGATAATAATATCATCTTCAATGAGCTGAATCGGTTTGAGTTTGACAGCTGGTCTGGGCAAATTTTGGACAAGGCAGGTTCTGAAATAAAAATTGTCGACCACAGCAATACTCAAAGCCTGTGCAAAAAACTGTATACTCCACAATTGAGTGTACTTGCTGATGGAAGTTTGAAGTTGTGCGGATGCATATATATTAAAACAGAATATGACAGTATGGTTATTGGAAATCTTGCATCACAATCGCTTGCTGAATGCCTTAGTCAGCAAGCCATTCACACCTTGTTTAAAAACTATCTCCTTCACAAAGAAATACCAGAGATATGCCGCCGATGCACTCGAGGGCATGACAGATAATGCATCCGCTTTTTTGATTTTATACTGTTGCATACCGTTATACTATAGATAATGAATCAGAGCCAAGGATTGTTGCAAGATATAAAGGAGTGTATTGGCATGACGTCAATTAATAGCGCACCCGCCAACGAAGAGCAGCCGGACGAATGTTGGCCGGTATTTTCGGAGCCCACAGCTGAGGACTTGGCGTTGGTAACGCAATCCGGTCTCTTTGACGAAAAATGGTATCGGGCAAACTACCTGCTGGGCAGAGCAGAAGTAATGCCGCCCCTGATCCATTTTATGCGATACGGCCTGCGCAAAGGCTACAAACCCAACCCGCATTTCGACCCTCGACAGTATCTGGCTGAAAATCCTGAAGCCTTGCACAGCGGCATTAATCCGCTGCTGCACTACTGTATGTTTATGTCTGTATTTAACAGCCAGCTAGCTTCAAATCAAAACGGTCGCGTTTCCGAAGCCGCCCTGGAATCAATATGGTCACAAACCAGAAATGTCATTGTGGGTGATATTTCTCTTAAATTTCATCGCATTAATGCCGTTACCACGTATAGAATTGACTCTTTTTTTGAAAAAGAGCCAGAAACAATCGAGTGGCTTAATACATTTATTGACAATGCCGTATTTTGGGACGTGGGTGCAAATATCGGTCTGTATTCAATATATGCACAAAAAATGCGACACGCAAAAGTTTATGCATTTGAACCTTCAGTCTTTAACCTTGAACTGCTCGCCAGGCACGCCGCCATTAATACATGCCAACAAACAGATAATAAAATTTCCATCATACCGATGTGCTTAAGCGATTCGACAAAGTTTGGAGAATTTGAATTAAGCTATATGACTCACGGAGAGGCCTGCTCAACTTTTGCAGAGGGATACGATCAACATGGTAATACGCTGCAAAAATGCTTTGAATACACAATGCCGGGTATTACAGCCGATGCCCTTGTAGAGCTGTATGGCCTGGAAATTCCAGACTACATCAAGATCGATGTTGATGGCACAGAACACCTTATTCTTGCAGGAATGAAAAAACTGTTGGCATCGCCAAAAGTAAAAAGTGTTCTTGTGGAAACAAGTTTTGATTTTAATGAACATGCCTCTATGATTAATGCAATCCTTGATAATTCTGGATTTACGCTTGCAGTACGCGCCCATGCTGATTTTTATGATACATCACCTTACCGCAACACCTATAACTGCATCTGGACCAGATAATAATAACACAATAGTGCCATATGGAATGTTTACATATTGTTGACGAAATGCCGCAGCCTCAATGTGTCGGCAAAATACTTCTATGGGACCGTTTTTCAGAGAACGATCACATAGACAGCATTCTTGACCACCAGGAGGACTATGCTGATGAAACTCGTGAAGAGTTTCTTCGTTTTGTTCACAATTTTGGCGAATATTCCATTGATGGCAGCCCGTTGCGGAACCATCTCCGTCTGCCCGACGGCTTTTCCCTCTGGTGGTTGACGCAAATCTTTGAACGGCATCCGGCTTTTTTGGGCCCCAACCTGTTTGAAATTTTCAAGCTGCGCACGCTGGAACACCTGCTACTGGATATACAACCCTCTTTTGTCTGCCTGCACTCAACAAATGTGCAACTGGCAAAGACAATGAGCGAGCTTTGCAAAAGTCTGGATATCCCTTTCGAGCAGCGTGCCCCTGCGCCAGCCGCAGAAGAGCATGAACTACAGGCATGCGGTCACACTCTCCCAAGCTGTAAAAATTCTGCCGCATCAACATACTCAACGCACCCCCTTGCTGCATGGCGGAGGATACTGGCCCGATTCCGCCGCAGCGCAATGGCAAACCGGGCCATCAACGCATTTCAGGTCACGCGTCAGGCATGGCGCTGGTGGCGTGACGTGCGTTCCCTCTTCCCCGCCGCGCCTACGGTTGTCAGGCAGCCCGGCCTGCTGCTCGGCACGTGGTTTCCCAATGTAGATGCAAAGGCGGCAAAGCAGGAACGGTTTCGCTCAAAATACTGGGAGGATGTACACGACATTCTCCCAAACTGCGGCAACCCCGTTCACTGGTTTTTCATTCACGGTGATCCGCCAGACAAAGCACCGGAAAATATCCGCCTGCGTGATGCCTTTATGCAAAACGAGCCCGGCGATACGGATATGACCTTTCTGGAAGAATGCATAACCCTCCGGGGCGCAGTGCGGGCATGGCTGTCGGCCATGCTTGTGGCATGGAAGGCTCGGGGGCTCTTGCAGCATTTGCCTGCAACCATGCAATGGCCCAATTCACATCTGAACGTGTACCCTCTACTGGCCGGAATCTGGAAGGACTCCACGCAGGGCGTCCACCTGATGAGAATGTGTTTTGCCCTGGAAGGCATACAGCATTACTGTGCGCTGGTTGGCCCGCAGCATACCGTAATAACATCATCTGAACTGCAATTTTGGGAACGGCTGCTTTTCCGCGAACAGCGCAATCTTGGCTGCAAACACATCTATGCTGCCCAGCATTCTGTTATCCGGTCTGCGGATTTCCGTTTTTTTATATCTCCAGCCACTTGGGATATTGCCGAATTTTGCGCACTCATGCCCGACAAATTTTTCTGCAACAGTGATGGGGCGTATCAGGCCATGCGCAAAAGCGGTTTTCCGGAGCAGTCACTCGGCATGCTGGAAGCCACACGCTTTATCTGCAGCGCAACGTCAGCGCCAACTCTGCCCGCCGTTCCATACAGTCGCATTCTTGTTGCAACTTCTTACTTCAAACAGGAAGCGCTACGCACATTGACCCTTCTGGCGCAAGCCATGCGCCTGTCAAACCATCCGCTCATGGACAATGTACGCATCAAGCCGCACCCGTACCTTCCTGTAGACTCAATGCTGCGCCAACTGTTTATTGTCCCGCCCAGCCTGGTTTCTGGAGCGATTGAAGACCACATGACGCCAGGCACGGTTGTATTGGCTGACAGCGCAACCTCTGTAGGATTGCTGGCCTGTTGCAAAGGGCTGCCGCTTATAGAATGCGCCTCGGAAAACAATTTTGACATGAGCATTACGCAAGGCGTACCCGGTAGAGTTACCGTCAAAAATGCACATGAACTGGTTCGGGCTTTGCACACCATTAAGCCGACTCAGGCAAACAGTTTTTTTTGCACAACACCCGGCATGCCGCGCTGGCATAACCTGCTTTCAGGGCAAAATTTTTGATCAAATAAATTTCAGCGCCGCAGAATCCTTTTATTTTATTCGCGCACGGCACAGCGCTCACTCTCTATATAAGACCACACAAAGGTACTATCATGAGGCGTTCATACCAATGGCACTGGCACTATATTCCATTCTTTTCTTTTGCAGAGCTTTCATTTTTCAAAATTGCTGGAACCTCATTTTATAGTTCTTTTTATGAAGAATTCCAAAAAAGATACACTTCTCCAGATAAACTGAGTGAACCCTACAAATTATTCAAAGAAGAATCTCTTGAAAATATTCTCCAGCACATAGATATAAAAGATAAAAAAAAAGTTTTAAGCATCTCCTGCGGCAATGGATATGTTGAATACAGATTATTGCAAGAAAGGCCAAACACAACAGTATACTGCACTGAATTGTCCGACAACATTCCTTCATTTTTAGATAAAAAGTTTTTAAAAGAAAACTTACGTGTTGGATTTGTTCCAAAGTGCCTTAAGAAAGAAGAAAAATTTGACATTATATGTATTATTGAAGTTGATTATACACTCACAAATGCACAGTGGGTGACTCTCTTGAAAGATATCCGGCACTACCTGAATGATGACGGAATAATAACAATACATTCAACATACCAACGTCATTCTTTTTCTTCATTCAGATGTATTGAGCAGCCTATTGCAAACATGAAAGCACTGTTTAGCCATTTTATACTTAAAAAAAATACTCAATTCTGGGGATGGAAAAGGTCAATACAAGAACATTTATCTCTGTGTGAAAAGGCCAATTTGCCTGAAGTTGATATCAAGACAAAAGGCGAAGCATTAATACTGACATATTACAAAGAAAAATACAGTACCAGGAACAAAATGCTGTTGTCCTGTTACCTCAGCATGGCTGAAAGGATGCATGGCGAACAAGTCTGGTTCTGGGGTGCGGGTGCAGCATATAAATACTACAGGCAAAGCCTTGCATGCCTTTGCCCCCAAGGCATGATCCTGTCGCCAGAATTTGCGCAGAACACTCCCGCAATAGACGGTATGCCAGTGATTTCACCAGCAACCGCGGCGGCCCGGGGCAAACAACTGCCTATAATTTTATTCACGCGCGCGCAGCATCAAGATATAATGCTAGAACAAATATGGGCATATTTTGGAAGCAATGCGCAAATACACCCGGTCATCTTGTATTAAAATCGGCAGACATCACCATGATAAAAAAAATATTTCTCTATTCCGGGATTCATGAGCAGTTATTTTTCTCATTTATTAACAATAATTTTCCTGCAACATTCGCGGATCAAGGGATTTATTACGCTGAAACCATTTGCTCAACAACGCACAGCTCCCTCTATGTCACAAAACTAAATGAGCTGTGCCAAAAATCCGGAGACTGCAGACTACCAGCAGCCCTTCGAGATATTGAAAAAAGTGCAGCAAATCTCAAGGCGCACTCGCTGATACTTGGCCTTTTTTCCATCCGGCCAAGAGTATACGCTTTTCATAACCTTGTTCGTGCATGCAAACATGTTTTTCCCGATGCAGCACTGCATATTATTCTCGACAGTTCTCAACGCGATGATGCAATATTTGAACTTTATTATTCGTATACCGCCTTTAGATTTTATACACTTGAAATTAATAGATTTTTCAATGCGCGATCAAGTTTTTGTGAAAATAATTTCAGTTATTTTATAAAATACGCAATGCAGGCTTTTGATTCAAAAAATCGGACGGTTGGTACGATTCAAGATATTGCAGAGCTGATACATGTAGATGTAAAAAATTCTTTGCAGCTAATGGACAAACAACATTTATGCTTTCCCTGCATCCCGCGCGAAGTTCTCAGTTTCGCTCAGACAACGCTTGGCGAAAACACCCTTCCGTTACCTCCGACTACTGTTTTTCACTGGCCCTCGCAGCTTCACAAGTTTTTTAACAGCAACTATGCCGCCTCCCCTCATAGCCTGCTTGGGCCCAAACGTCGCACCGAACTGCTGGAACAGCGCGAGGCAGATAATATGGAAGCGGCCCGGTTACTGGGCTCGGAGCGCCTGTTTGACGACCCTTTGCCGGAACCAGATTGGGAACCGTTTTTGGGCCTGGATGAAACAACAGCCTTTAACATAGCCCGACAACTGGATACGGACTTTGCTCAGGCGCGCATGGCTGAGATGGATGCGGTACCGACGCACTTTCTGCAACACGATCAACGCATTGTGCGCCAGGCGCTGCACGATGCATGCGGCAACACCGCCGCACCGCTGCCTTCCTGCGTTGGCACCGAACCAGAACCGCGCTTGTCTGTCCTAACGCTTGCATACAACCACGCGGAATTTATTGCCCGGAATATTGAGAGCGTCATAGCCCAACAAACCAGCTTTCCTGTCCAGCATATTATTGCCGACGATGGCTCATCCGACGACACGCAAAAGATAATTTTGGACTATGCAGGCAGATACCCGCACATTGTCCCCGTGTTCCGCAAAAATAGGAGCAAACCCGGCTGGCGAAATGTTCAGGCCCTGTTTGAAATGTGCCGCACGGAATATGCAGCTCTGTGCGATGGAGACGATTATTTTACCGACCCCAGCAAACTGCAAACGCAGGTTGATTTTCTTGATCTGCATAAAAACTGTGCCCTGTGTTTTCACCCGGTAAAGGTTGTGTATGAGGACGGCACAGAGCGCGAGCGCATTTACCCCCCGGTTGAAGAGCTTCCGCGCGGTATAAGACCTTTTTATTATTTGAGCGACCTGCTCAAGTGCAACCTCATCCAGACCAATTCTGTCGTGTACCGATGGCGCTTTCGCAATGGCCTGCCCGAATGGTTCCGGCCTGACTGCTGCCCAGGCGACTGGTACTGGCATCTTCTGCACGCGGAAACAGGAAAAATTGGCTTCATTAACAAGATCATGAGCGTGTACAACAGGCATCCAAAAGGCATTTATTATCTTTCAGAAGTAGATCATCTTAAACACCGGGCGAATGTTGGCCTGAAAGAAATTGAAGCCTATGACATTATCAACAGTCACTTTGAAAATAAATACGAATCAATTTTACTGGATCTTGTTAACGGAGTGTTTGCCGACTGCCTGATGTACGACTCCACCAGAGGACAGGATGACAAGTTTAAGCCTATTTTGCCTTCTTTGGCAGAAAAATACCCCAATTTTGCCCGCAATTTTCTAAAATCATTGAAAATAACGAATGCAGGAAAATAACTTTGAGTGCCAGCAGCAAGCACTTAATCGGTCTCAGGGGCTAAAATCCATCATCCGCCAAGGCCAACCGCCCACGGCCAATTTACGCACCACGGGCTCTCAGAGCAGACGAATTACTACCACTCCTCGATTTGGTCTCTACAGCAAGGGGTGGCGAGGTAGCCCTCTGGCAGATGAGACTCATTTACAAAAAGGGCGAGGGAACGCCTCTACCCGACCTTTAGATGTTTTCCTCCGGAGCGGCTGTGCTGGAGCAGTTTTTTAGGAATATATTTGAGCAATACTGAACGATGTTTGGCCAAATGGTAAGACTGCACTGCAAATCAGCCGTATTTTGCGCCCCCCGTGACCAACCTGCGTAAGAATCTCCTTCTGAGCCGACTCTTTTCCCAGATAAGCCGTAAAATACAGCTCGCAATACACCCGGATGAGCCTCGCTCTACGCCCCCTGCGCACAAAAATAGCTTTCTTGTATAATTATCCAGACTGCCAACGCCCTCTCCCCCGGTAATCCTCCCATTTGGGATACACATGCCAGGCGGTAAACGGCAAACAGCCCGACTGATCTGCGATTGTTTTTTCGTACTTCCGAAAAGAGTTCCCATACTCTACTGGACATGGTACAAACTATTTTAGTATGTTTTTTATACTTGGCATGATTCCATTAAATGGAACATAGCGTTGCAATGGAGCAGTTTCATGTTTTTCCGTGTATTGCGGATCAGTCTCTATTCTGCAGAGCCACTACTTGAAGGCACATTCAAAGCTCTGCAGGCTGATGCTGATTTCAGGCACAAAATATCCTTCCACGCCGAAGTGCAATCACCTCCTGCGGAGGCTCAAGCCAAAGAAGATATCTATTTTCTTGGCCCAGAGCATCTTGTCTCATTGCCTGACCTCAAAAAAGCAGCCAAGCCCACAGCGCGGATTATTTTGATAGACTCCGCCGGGCAAGAAGCCACCCTGGCTGAAAGCTTGATCTCCCTTCTGGACGAGGTCTGGCCCTCAACGAACAACCGGGCAGTTATGGACATGCGCATCAAGAATCTGCTGAGCAACGCCCTGCTGAGCAAAAAATACACGTTGTTGCAGCACTGCCTGGAAACGGCCATTGATACTACCCCCGATCTGGTCTGGTTCAAAGACATACGCGGCGCGCACCTCAAGGTTAATGACGCGTTTTGCAGCGTTGTGGGAAAAAGCAAAAAAGATGTCACCGGGCGGGGGCACTATTACATATGGGATATTGAGCCGGACGAGTATGCTGATGGTGAATACGTCTGCCTGGAAACCGAAGAAGAAGTTATAGCGCGAGCTGAGACCTGCATATTTGATGAGATTGTAAAAACAAAAATGGGCATGCGTCAGTTTAAAACACGCAAATCACCCATATTTGATGAAGATGGAACAGTCATAGGCACAGTAGGCATTGCCTATGACATGACAGATATTACGAATTCGAGCGCCGAGGTTGATATAATCCTGCAAAACCTTCCTTTTGCCGCTATCATTCTGGACGCAAACAATAGGATCGTTAACACAAACCAAAAGTTCTTGGATTTTTTCCATTTCCAGAGTGCGGAAGAGATTATTGGCAGCTACCGCTCCCGCCTGCGCGATATTGCTATCAAAGAATATCGCATGAAGCAGATTGGAAACCGCCTTGAAGTGCGATCGTGGAACGAGGGAAAAGAAATAATTCTGGAATCGTACGAAAGAAAAATTCTGGATATATTTAAAAATCGCATCGGTCTGCTGGTTATATACAGAGACGTGACGAAGGAGCGTAACTCTCAACAAGAGTTGGAACTCAGCGCCAATACCGATGAACTCACCGGGTTGTTCAACAGAAGATATTTTTACAACAATCTGCCAGAAATCGGCCGGGCAGAAACATCGTTACTTTTTGTAGATCTGGATAACTTCAAGGACATCAACGATACTTATGGGCATCGTGCCGGAGACGACGCCTTGAAGTTGACGGCCCGGCTTTTACGGGAAAATT
Organism: Desulfovibrio sp.; assembly: GCF_047607245.1. Classification (GTDB taxonomy): domain Bacteria; phylum Desulfobacterota; class Desulfovibrionia; order Desulfovibrionales; family Desulfovibrionaceae; genus Desulfovibrio. Next base: position 30,529 of record NZ_JASGDK010000081.1, on the reverse strand, counting down.
TTGCAGAAGCCCTCATTGCCCGCATGGGTGGCGATGAATTTGTTCTGTACTTGAAAAAAGCCCACACCGCGGAACAAGTGGTTGCGCGGGCACGCCAATTACAAAAAGCAATGGAAACCGTTTTTACGAAAGACACCCCCTGGGAAGGCCTTTCCGCCAGCATTGGAATAGTAGTAATAGATACGCCCGGTATCAGCAGAGATGAGATGGTCCGCCGTGGAGACATCGCCATGTACGAGGCGAAGCGCCTTGGAAAACACCGGGTGTGTCAGTATTCACCCGATATAGAGGCGCAACAGGCGGGATCACTTGACACGCTGTGCGCCAAACCGCGTTCATCGTGTCGACGGCTTGATGCACGTCGGGCAAAAAGCAGGCCGCCTGAATTCGCGCATGAAAAAGATTAACAGCACGGGCAAGTGTTCGTGAGGGCATCTTAAGCTGCCTCACAAAATCAAATCTTTCTGCTTCAACCAGATGTCCAAGAGGTTATGGAATTTTCCCCATAACCTCTTTTTGTCTCAGTCCGCAAAGTGAACAATTGTTGATAGTTAGCATACCCCTACACACGAATATCCGAACTAACACAATCCTTAAAAAATCTGCGGCTTCAGACATACGAATAGAATTTCGTGCTTGATCCTGTACTCTTCTTGATGCCGTAAGCCAGCATAACTTGTTTTTCCAATTTTTTTCGGAATTCAGATTTCGCTTTCCACAAATATCCCCTCCTAGAAAGCAAATCTTTTGCAAACAATCTACGCTTGTGCAAACAATATTGAGCAGCCTAAAACATACAAATATGGTATTAATTAAAGGATACATAATCAGTTTTATTGACGAATATGATGCAGACCGCAAATATTTATGCTAGACGTAGAAAAATACCATCTTACTATGATATCGGCCTGCAACAAAGTTGGTTGCGCGTAGTGAGGGAACCTTTTCAGTGCAAAAGATCTATACTTAACTTTGGGGTTAACTGTATGAAAAAATTGCTTATTCTTGGTGCTGGCGCTGGTGGAACCATGATTGCCACGAAGATGAGAAAGTTATTGAGCGAAAGAGAATGGGAAATAACTCTCATCGACCGCGATCCTATCCATCACTATCAGCCCGGTTGGCTGTTGGTTCCTTTCGGAGTCGACACTCCTCAGGGTTGTGTGCGCCCCAAGAAAGACTTTATCAGCCGCGGAGTTAATTTTGTCATCGACACGATTAACGCGGTTGATCCTATAGCCCGTAAGGTCGAATGCCAGAACAGCACCTACACATACGACTGGATCATCATCGGCACCGGCGCACGTATCGCCCCCGATGAAGTGCCTGGCATGCTGGACGACTGGGGCGGAAAAATCCACAACTTCTACACCCCCGACGGTGCTGCAGCTCTTTACGAAAAGATGAAGCACTTCAAAAAGGGCAGGCTCGTTCTGCACATTGCTGAAACGCCTATCAAGTGCCCTGTTGCGCCGCTGGAATTTGTGTACATGGCCGACTGGTACCTGCAGAAGATGGGTGTGCGCCAGAACGTTGAAATCGAACTGGTCACTCCTCTCACGGGCGCCTTCACCAAGCCTGTTGCCAACAACATTCTTGGCGCGCTGTGCGAACAGAAGGGCATCAAAGTTACGACCAACTGGACTGTGGACAGCGTTGAAGCCGACCGCGCGGTCATCGCGTCCGTGACCGGCGACGAAATCCCCTACGATCTGCTGGTGGCTATTCCCCCGAACCTGGGCCAAGAATTCCTCATCGACTCCGAAGTGTCCGACGTGACCGGCTATGTCGATACCGACAAGGAACTGCTGCGCGCCAAAAAGTTCGACAACATGTATGTTGTCGGCGACGCCACCAACGTTCCCGCCTCCAAGGCCGGATCTGTCGCCCACTTTGAAGTGGACGTGATTGCCCAGAACCTCATGTCTGACATTGAAGGAACTGACAATTACTACAAGTTTGACGGCCACACCAACTGCTTTATCGTCACGGGCTTTGAAAAAGCCTCTCTGATCGACTTCAGCTACGCCGTTGAACCCCTGCCCGGCATGTTCCCCCTGCCCGGCGTTGGACCCTTCGAGCTGCTGGGCGAAAGCCACATCAACTACTGGGGCAAGCTCATGTTCAAGTGGGTGTATTACAACCTCATGCTGAAAGGTCATGAGCTTCCGTTTGAGCCCAACATGTATCTTGCAGGGAAAGATACCTCCTTGCTGCGCAACAAGTAGGTTGGAGGGGATATGACACCTGAAGATAAAATCCTCGAGCGTTTGAACGCCATTGAAGATCGGCTTGCCGATCTTCAAGCAAGCAAAGAAAACAGCAGTATGCTGATGGAACAACTGACCCCCATCGGCAACCACGCTTTTCGTCTTATTGTCGAAGAGATGGAAATCCTCAATGGCCGGGTTACGCTTGACGACATTCTGGATCTGGCTAGAAAGGGCCTGCTGACTGTCCCCAGGCTCACCTGGCTGCTCGACCAGATAGAAAACGCCACTGACCTGTGGCACGTGCTTCATCCCGCTGTTGGCCAGACCTTCCCGCACATCGTTGAAAAGATGGGCGAGTGGGAACAAAAGGGTGTGTTCAAAAAGGCTGCCGCGCTCAAAGACGCTGGCGGAAACCTGCTGGACACGATGAGCCCCGAAGACATTGCCAAAACAGGTGAAGGCCTCGCTTTTGCGACCACCCTGTTGCAGCGCCTTGCCGACCCCAAGCTGCAGAGCAAGATCACCGCAATGATCGAGATGATGAGCACCATCGACACGTCAAACGCGAAACCCGCTGGCGTGATGAGCATGATTGCTACACTGCGCAGCCCTGAAGGCAAACAGGCTCTGGGCCTCATGATGGAAATCATGAAGGCTGCGGGCAAATTCTCTGCTGAAGGGAATTCGTCCAAGTAGCTCTGGATATACAAAAGAGGCGGGCCGCCAAAACGGACGCATGCTGGAAAACGGAACACTGATTCCGTACGGGCATGGGTTCAGATTGGTGGCTCGCCTTTTTTGTGGACGCACGGGTTTGTTCGCAACCCGGATAAAATGCGCCGTAACTTCCAAAAGCAGACCGCAACCGCCCAGCAACGCATCTGTTTTTTGAGCGACGGCTGCCTGCCCCTGACCACCAGAGCAGGCAAAGCTGCTATTGCGCATTATCCATCAGTGCAATTCTTCGTGAATCATCAAAGCTTCAGGCAACATTTGTTTCTGCCGCCTTTCCCCCGGCCAGCAAGCTTCCATTTTCAAAACTGGCAAAACTGGCAATTGCACCTCAACCTGAAAGTATCGTCAGATCCCGGTTTTCAATTCAATTACACTAGCAGCAGTTTCCTTTGTATATCTGCATCTACTCTCTATATTGCTTCATGCCGCCAATGCCGTAACGTATAAAACAAACAGTGTTTTATACCGTGGCAACTTGCCTGACGGGCTTGTATTTAATCCTGTTTTAGTGAAAGCTGGCAGAGCAGTCTTCATTTACATATCATCTTGCATGGTGCATTGCCTGATGCCTGACATGGCTTTTATTTCAATCTGCCCAAAGGGGCATGCCAGCCACCAAAAGGCCGCCACGCACAACTTTTCGGCTGTGGAGATTTTTTATGCTTACCTATGACATGGCCGCCACGCTCATGATACTTGCGGGCGCTGTCATTTTGCTCGTTACAGAAGTCCTGCGCAATGACGTTGTGGGCATACTTGTTATACTGGCGCTGACACTCAGCGGCGTACTCACCATTGAGGAATCGCTTTCGGGATTCTCCAGCACAACGGTGATCATCATCAGCTGTATGTTCATTGTGGGCAAAGCCATCATACACACTGGCATAGCGCAGCGTGTGGGCGATGCCATCATCCGGCGGGGCGGCAGAAATGAAACACGCCTGCTGACAATGATTATGGGGGCAGCGGCTACCGTTGGCGCGTTTATGAGCTCCACTGCCACAGCCGCCATTTTTATCCCCATAACGCTTTCCGTTGCAGAAAAAACCCATATCAATCCCAAGCGCCTGCTCATGCCGCTGGCCGTCGCCTCTCTTATCAGCGGCATGATGACGCTGGTGGCCACCACGCCGAATATTATCGTCAACGGCATACTGAGAGAGCGCGGGGTGGAAGTGCTGGGGTTTTTCAGCTTTACCCCCTTTGGCGTGCTTATACTGCTGCTGGCAATTGGCTTCATGCTGCTGTTCGGACAGAACATGCTGGCCTCCAGAGATTCGCGCATCGAGCACAAAAAAGGCCTTTCCATTGATGACCTGCTGCGCCATCACGAAATCAACAAATGCCAGTATCTTTTGCGCATCCCGGATGGTTCCAGCCTTGTGGACCGCAGTGTTGCGCGCATGCAGCTCAGCGCTCGCTATGGCATAACCCTGCTTGCCGTGGAAAGCACAGAACACGGCAGAAAAAGAGTCATCGCAGCCGCAAAACCCGAAATGGTACTGGAAGCTGGCGATCTGCTCATGCTTATCGGCACGGAAGCACAGCTGGAAGCCTTTATTGAAGCCTTTTCTCTGGAAAAAATTTCCGCCTCCGCCACAAGAAGGAGGAGTTTTTTTCAGGTAGTGGGGCTTGCAGAAGTGATGCTCAACCCTGAATCGTCACTCATTGGCAAATCCCTGAAAGAAACTCTTTTTCAGACGACATTTCAGAGCATGGTGCTGGGCATACGCCGCAAGGGCAAAACCCTGACAGAAGAACTGGCGGATATTCCCCTCAAATTTGGTGATGTGCTGCTGGTCTGCGGAGCGTGGGCCGACATTCTGCGTATGGAGCGCAACAAGAGCCAGTACCTGCTGCTCACACTGCCGCAGGACTATAAAGAAGTCATTCCTGCGCCCCAAAAAGAAAAAATCACTCTCGCCATTATGGGCGTTATGGTTGCACTTATGGCTTCCGGCCTGCTGCCGCCCGTAACAGCCATTCTGGCTGCCACTGCCGCACTGGTGCTTGTGCATTGCGTCCCCAAAAGCTCCATCTATGAAGTGGTAGACTGGCAAACCATCGTCATGCTTGCCGGCATATTGCCTCTGGTTTTGGCATTGCAGAAAACAGGGGTACTGTCGTTGGCCTCGGATGGCGTCATCAGCATTCTGGCAGGCAGCGGTCCGTTCCCTATTCTGGCAAGCCTCTTTCTTCTGGCAGCCATACTGGGCTTTTTTCTGTCTGGCTCGGCAGTGGCGATTCTTGTTGCTCCAATGGCGGTGGATATTGGCCTGAAGCTCGGCATCAGCCCGCAGGCCTGCGCAATGTCGGTAGCCATAGCCAGCTCTGCGGTCTTTGTGTCCCCTCTTGGATCCGCAGTGCACCTGCTGGTGCGTGACCCCGGCGGCTACACCAACAAGGATTACGCCAAGGTTGGCGCTCCTTTGCTTGGCCTGGCACTGCTGGCAACATTGCTTTTATGCTGGTTTTTCTATTTACGATGATTTTCATCCCACCAGACATGAGCGCCTTGTGAAGGGCAGTTTATCACTGAAAACGTATAACTGCCCTTGATGCAAACGGCCAACAGCAACTGCCCCCTGACAACAGGGGGCTTTTTTTGATCGATAGCACCTTCATTGGCATCAGCATCAGTCCCGCCATTGCGCAGACAAACCACACCCGTGGAGACGCTGCTGCCCAGCGCCTCCACCCGAGGGAAACACTGTGGGCAGAACCACAAGCCTCTCGTAATTTTTCAAATTCATAATGCTTCATAACGCCCATAAATACTTCTACTGATCGCTATATTTGCCTGATGACAGGATCTGGCAGAAGGCAACGGGCATCTTTCATATTCATATCATTCTGAAATTAAAAATAAAAAAATAGAAAATAAAAAACATAAAAAAGCAATTGACATTCGATTTCATTTTTGTAGACTCGTCTAAACAAATTAGACAAGACTAACTTACTGGGCAGCCCGACCCCACAAAGGAAGGATCATGCAATTCGATACGCACAACTCTCATGCACCAGCGCAAAACTCTAATTCCAAGCAAACTGGTTTGAAATCTCTCAAGCGCCCTAGCCCCGAAAAATACTTTGCCAAAGAAGGCGTTTCTGCCCTTCCGCACGCCTTTGAAGGCAAAATTGCCATGCACCCTGGCATGGGCGGCGGCTCCACGCCTGCCGAAGAAATACAACCCCTCATTACCTCGCTTTTGCAAAAACCCTTGCAGGGCAAAACCGTGGCCTACATTCATGTGCCGTTTTGCCAGACCCACTGCCTGTACTGCGGGTTCTACAACAAACCTTACCGCGCGGATGAAAGCGCCCAGTACGCCGAAACCCTGCTGGCCGAACTGGCCTTGTGGCGCGACAGCCCGGCCGCGCAGAGTACCCCTGTGCATGCCGTGTATCTTGGCGGCGGTACCCCCACCGCTCTGGAAGCTGAAGATCTCGAGCGTATTCTCACGGCCACTCGTCAAAGCCTGCCACTGGCCAATGACTGCGAAATAACCGTCGAAGGGCGGCTGACCAACTTTGACGCACGCAAAATGGAAGCCTGCTTTGCCGGGGGCGCCAACAGGTTTTCGCTGGGCGTACAGAGCTTCAATACCGAAATCCGCCGCTCAATGGGCCGCCTTGGCACCAGAGAAGACATGGTCCGCGGGCTTGAGTTGCTCATGAGCTACGATCAGTCGGCGGTTATTGTGGACCTCATTTACGGTTTTCCCAGACAGGATATGGACTGCTGGCTTGAAGACATTGCCTTTACCCAGTCCCTCAACCTTGACGGCGCTGACTGCTACCAGCTCAACGTGTATGGCCAGACCCCGCTGGGCAAAGCCATTGAAAGCGGCAGTATTCCACCCTCTGCAAATATACCTGCACAGTCTGCTATGTTTGAGGCCTCGGTAGAGGCCATGACCGAAGCGCGCTACCGCCGTTTGTCCATCAGCCATTGGGCGCGTACCTCCAGAGAGCGCAACCTGTACAACCTCTACGTCAAAGGTTCCGCCAACTGCCTTGCTTTCGGGCCCGGCGGCGGCGGTAACTTTGCCGGAAACTTCTATATCAACACCCCTGATTACGACTCCTGGCGTCAGCAGGTGGCTGAAGGCCGCAAGCCCGTGAGCATGCTTCAAAAGCCGTCCTCCCACTATGCCCTGTTCAGAGCCGTGGCCGAAGATATGGAGCAAGGCTGTCTGAACCTGTCCGCCCTTGAAGACCGCTTTGCCCTGCCCCTTTACGACATCTGGTCCCCCCTGCTGAGCCAATGGCAGCGCGCGGGCTTGCTGGTGTGTGATCGGGGCCGCGCTGTGCTGACTATGGCCGGGCAGTTCTGGCAGGTGAATCTTTCACAATTGTTGCTCAACTATCTCAAACTCATACTGGAGGAAAACGATGATCTTGCTGCGTAGTTTACGCAGGCATGCTCTCCCCCTGGGTCTGGCCGGGGCACTGTTCTGGAGCGCCTCTGCCCATGCCGAACCTCTTCAGACCGATACCGTCAAGGTATCAGCATCGCGCGTTGAAAAAGAGCTGCTGGACGTGCCTATGGCCGTAAGCGTGGTGACAGAAGAGGAAATAAAGTTTTCTCCTGCGGCCACGGTAGGCGGAATTTTGCAGGACATTCCCGGCGTGCAGGTCGTCAACTCCGGGGCGCAGGGCTTGAAGCGCATCGCCATTCGTGGCGAAAGCCCCAACCGGGTGCTGGTGCTTATTGACGGGCAGAAAATTGCTGAAAACAAGTCTATGGATGGCACCGCCCTGCTTGTGGACCCTGCCATGATTGAAAGAATTGAGGTCATCAAGGGACCGGCCTCGGTGCTTTACGGTTCCGAAGCTATGGGCGGCGTTATCAACATCATTACCAAGAAGGGCGGCACAAAGCCCATTCAAGGGCAGATAACCACCAGCTACAACGGCTCCACACGAGGCTTTGACGAAAGCCTTTCGCTGTACGGAGGGTACGAAGGACTCAAGTACCGCGTCACCGGGGCCAATACCTACCAGTACAACCTGTCCACCCCTGATGGCGAAGCCCAGCATTCCAAGTTCAAGCAGCAGTCCGGCTCGGCCTTTCTGAGCTATGACTTCAACCCTCACCTTACGGTTGGCGGTCTGTACGAACAGTTTTACAGTGAAATTCTGGCTGGCGACACAAGCACTCCCAACTTCTATGTTGATATTTCCCCCTGGGAACGCAAAAAAGCCGCCGTCTTTGTAGAAGCCAAGGATATTGCATTCTTTCTGCCGCGCCTGCGCATGGATGCCTTCTGGCAGCACAGCCGGAAAAAAATGCTCAACCATGTGGAATCGACGAGCGGCAGCACTTCCGTATTGATGGACAACTACGCCAACAATAAAAACGAGCAGTGGGGCGCGAGCCTCCAGTCCGACTGGTCCATTGGCGAAAAAAACTACCTTATTACGGGCTACGAGTTCAACCGGGACGGTCTGGACGCCAAAACCGACACGGACATGACCATGGCCCCCTCCCCCATGATGAAAATCATGACTGACAGCCACTACAAGTACAAGGGGCATATGGACACCCACGCCCTGTACGCGCTGATGGAAAGCAAGCTGCCCTGGGACTTCACGTTGTCCTACGGAGTGCGCCAGACCTGGGTAAGCTCGCACATGGGCACAGCTAGCGGCTGGCAGAGCAAAAAAACCTCAATGTCGCCCAATACCACCATCAGCGACATAAACGCTGGATCTACTGGCGACACATGGGAATCGCAGCCGGTGTTCAACGCTTCGCTCATGTGGCAGGGCATTGACAACCTGACCTTGCGCGCGGGTTTTTCGCAAGGATTCCGCGTACCCAACCTGCAGGAAAAGTACGTCATTTCCAGCATGGGCGGTGGCACGGTATATCCCAACCAGGATCTCAAGCCTGAAAAATCCAACACCTGGGAAGTGGGCGCACGCTACTACGCCCACGGCCTCAGCCTTGACGTCACAGGCTTCTATACCGTGGCCGACGACTATATTTCATCAATGCAGACTGGCACCAATCTGTACCACTACCAGAACGTCAGCCAGGCCAAAACTCACGGCGTTGAATTCAGCGCAGGCTACGATCTGCCCTTCGGCTTCACGCCCTACATCGACGTTACCTGGATGAAACGCCAGTTTGACAACGGCAACTACACCACGTGGAAAACCGGCACGCCGGAATGGACGGGCCGTACTGGTGTTCGTGCGCTCTACCCCGTCAATGAAAATCTGGACATTATGGGCGACGCCTACATCCGCTTTGCCAGCAAAACCGAACAAGAAAGCGGCACCGCTACCCGCACCGTATACTCCAATGATTCCTGGACCACAGCCAACGCCATGCTGGGAGTGAAGTTCGGTTCTGAAAAGCAGTATGCCATTGTTGGTGAAGTGCTCAACATCTTTAATGAAAAGTATGCGCTCAATACGGGCAACTCCATCTATGAGCCCGGCGTGCATGCCAATATCAAGGTCAGTGTAGAGTTTTAATAATCGGGCCCGTCTCTTTCTGGCATTGAATTTCATATTCAATTCCTATAAGAGACGGGCCAGGAGATACATCATGAAGTCCACGGTCAACCGCTACTGGAGTGCCCATGAGCTGGTGGTCATAGGGGTATTTTCGGCAGCCGCCAAAATCTCCACCTTACTGGTGGCCCTGGCCGGAGGGGGCATGAACCCGGTGTCCCTGCTGTTAAAGAATCTGGTTTTTACCACCCTGCTGATAGTCATGCTCTACAAGGTGCGCAAACCCGGCACCCTGCTGCTTTTTGTGCTTATCAACATGCTGGTGAGCGCATTGCTGCTCGGGGCCAGTCTTACTTTGCTGCCAGCCATGCTGGCGGCGGCGCTGGTTGCGGAAACAGCCGCGGCCCTCACAGGCGGCTACGCCAGACCCTGGGGCCCGCTGGTGGCGGTGGCCGTGTTCGACCTGTTGTTCAGGGTTTGCTCCCTGGGCGTTTCATGGCTCTACATGCGCGAAAATCCAGCAATGCTCGTGGCCGCCGTGCCCATTGTGATTCTGGGTTACGCAGGTGCGCTTATAGGTCTTTTTACCGGCGTCAGAGCCGTAAGGGAGCTGCGCCATGCAGGCATTGTACGCCAGTAATCGCCCTTTGCCGCAAGGCTGGCTTTATGAGGCCGATGTACGCGCCAAAATCGGGGTAAGCGTTCTTGCCTCGCTGGGCACCCTTATTATTTCTAACCTTGAAGGCCAGCTGGTGCTGGCTGGTGCCTCGCTGTGCTATGCCCTGTGCATGCGCAAACCCAAAGCCCTGCTTGTGGCCTACGCCGTTCTGACTGTCATGATTTTTATGGCTATGGGCTGCGTGTGGATTATGGGCCAGCTTTCGCCCCGCCTTATGGGAGGCATGAGCTTTGCGTCTTTGGCCATTCCATTTTTGCGTGTGCTGACCATGCTGCATGTGGTGCTGCCGCTGGCGCTGTCCAGCCGGGTGCAATATCTGCTGGACGCGCTGCGCGGGTTGCGCCTGCCCTTCTGCATATATTTGCCCGCAGCCGTTATCATCCGCTTTATCCCCACCTTCATCAATGACGTGAAACAGGTTACGGAATCACTCAAGCTGCGTGGCTACAAGCTGAACCCGTGGACAATGACGTGCCACCCGGTACTCAGCCTGCGTCTGCTGTTTACGCCCCTCTTGTTCCGTTCTCTGCGCACTTCGGAAGATCTTGGGGTTGCGGCTGAACTCAAGGGGCTTGGTATGGGCGAAAAACTTACCCCCTACCGCACCAATGCCTGGACCCGCCGGGACAGCCTGCTGCTGGCAGCGGCCCTGCTTGTGGTGGCCGCCGCGCTCGCCTGCCAGTACATTTTGAATAACCCTGTGGCAGGAGGCATGCTTTGATGTTGCGCTTTGAAAATGTCAGCTATGCCTACCCGTTTCAGGGGCGGCCAGCGGTGGAAAATATCTCGCTGCACGTCAAACCCGGCGAAGTGGTACTTTGCACCGGGGCAAGCGGTTGCGGCAAATCCACGCTTATCCGTCTGGCCAACGGACTCTGTCCTCTACATTTTGCTGGAATTCTGGAGGGTCAGGTGCTCGTCAATGGCACCCCCACAGTGGAACAGGATTTGCCCCATCTGGCCCAGCAGGCAGGCACGCTGTTTCAAGACCCTGAGCAGCAGTTCTTTGCCCTCAACGTGGAGGACGAACTGGCCTTTGCCCTTGAATGGCAAGGCATGCCCGTGGAAACAATGCACAAAACCGTGAAACGGTCAGTGCGCCAGTTCAACCTGCAACCGCTGTTGGGCGCGTCCATTCATGAGCTTTCGGAAGGCCAGAAGCAGAAAGTAGGCCTTGCGACCTTGTGGACGCAAACACCGCAAGCCCTCATTCTGGACGAACCCACCGCCAATCTGGACCCCGAATCCACAGAAGAACTGGCCCTGCAACTCAAGCAGCTCAAAGAGCAGGGCATGGCCATTCTGGTGGTGGACCATCGCCTGTACTGGCTGGCCGACGTGGCCGACAGGGTCATTGTCATGCAAGACGGGCGTATCCGCGAGCAGGGCGATTTTTCCATCCTGTACGATGCAGACCTGCGTACCCGGTACGGCCTGCGGGAAGCCTGCGTGCCTGACGTGCGCGACGTGCTGCCCTCCTGTTCCACCGCCGATTCATGCCCGGTGGAGGCGCACAACCTCACCTATGCCCACAAGGGGCAGGAGCCTCTGTACGAAAACGCCCGCATTGCCCTGCCCTCCGGTATTACGGCGCTCATCGGCCCCAACGGCACAGGCAAGACGACACTGGCCCGCGTACTGGCCGGACTGAACCTGCCCCAGGCCGGTGAAATCACGCTGGACGGACAGCCCCTGAATCCCCGTCAACGTCTCGCTGGCACTGGCATCGTGCTACAGAACGCCGACCATCAACTTCATATGAGAACAGTGCTCGCAGAGGTACAGACCTGCCTTGATCTGGCAGGCCAAAAAGACAAACACGCCGGTCTGGAACTGCTGACTGCTTTTGGGCTGGAAGATCTGGCGCAGCGCCATCCCCAATCACTTTCCGGCGGTGAAAAGCAGCGTCTTGTCATTGCCTGCGCGCTGGCCAAAAAACCGCGCCTGCTCATACTGGACGAACCCACCAGTGGTCTGGACGGGCAAAACATGACCCGACTGGCGCAGGCGCTGGAAGCTCAGGCGCTGGAAGGCCGCTGCATACTGCTTATCACTCACGACCTTGAACTGCTGGCCCGCATGGGCCGCCATGCCCTGCGGCTGCCCCTGCCGCCGGATTCCAGCTTACCCGCCGCGCAAGGGGACTGTACCGGCATACACGAAGCCGCCGCTCCGGCAGCATAGAGGAGATTTTTACCATGAGTACTTGCACTACAGACACGGCAGCGATTGAAACCCTGCGCCCTCAGGTGGAAACAATGCTCACGACGCAAAAGATGGTCATGCTGGATACCATTGCCCGCCAGTTCGCGGTTACGGAGCTCTGCGCCGCCCGCGCATTGCCCGAAAGCATGAGAGCTTTTGCTCCCGGCACGGCCTTTGACGATGTGTGGCAAGGCCTGGCCCAGTGGCCCTGTGCGACCTTCATCATGCGTCACGGACGCAGTGTTGTGGAGATCAAGGGACGCATTCCCGGTGGCAAACACGGCGGCGGCTATTTCAATCTTGAACATGACCTTCCCCTGAGCGGTCATATTTGCAGTGATGAAGTTGCCCACATCTGCTTCCTTTCCCTGCCCTTCATGGGTCTGGAAAGCCACAGCGTGCAGTTTCTGGATGCAGCGGGCGCTGTGCTGTTCGCCATCTATGTGGGCCGTGAAAAAAAAGCGCTTATTCCCGAGGCGCGCGACGGCTTTTTCGCCTTGCGTGACGCCTTCGGCAAGGAGGAAATATAATGAAAAGTCTTGTGGTTTATTCTTCGCGTACAGGCAATACCCGTAAAATAGCCGAGGCTGTAGCCGAAGCTTTGCCCGGCTGCCATCTGCACCCGGTTGAAGAAGCGCCGCTGCCCGAGGGCTACGACCTTGTGGCTGTGGGCTATTGGGTAGACAAGGGCATGCCCGACGACAAGGCCAAAAAATATATGGAGCAGATCAAAAACTGCAATGTGGCCCTCTTCGGCACACTCGGCGCATGGCCGGACTCGGAACACGCCGCGCACTGCAAGGTACAGGGCGAAGCTTTGCTGGCCGACCCCGCGCAAGGCAACAATATACTTGGCACCTTTCTGTGCCAGGGGCGTGTGGACCCCGCCGTGGTGGCCATGATGCAGAAGATGGCCAACAGCGCCCATCCTATGACGGAAGACCGCCGTGCCCGCCTTGAAGAGGCGGCCAAGCATCCCGACAATGAAGACTGCCGCAAGGCTCGCGAAGCCTTTGCGGATTTTGCCCGTGCATTTGGAGTAGCCTAACTTTGCAATGTGAAACATTTCAGCGTTGCCATTCTGCCGGGAAATACAATTTCCGGCAGAATCCACGCCACAACACGGCGTGCGGCACGAGAGTGCAGCGTCAGGGCATTTAAAGTTTTTCAAAATTCAAATAGTTGAGCTCAAACCCGGGCGCTGCATGCGCTCAGGACAACGTATAAGGATATCAGGCATGAATTTGGCCGCCATTTATAACGCCATCGGACCCGCAGGCTGCGCCCTTGTGGTTGTGGGCTGCGCTGGCGTGTACATTGCCTTTCGCACGTATTTCTACCTCGCTCTGGTATGGCGAAACTTTCAGCACGGCTTTCTTGATCTGGAAAACACGGGTGAAAGCCGTTGCCTGCGCAACAACAACAGCGACAACCCCCTGATCGCCATTGTGCGTGATGTGGTCAAAACCCACAGCGGGCACTCGCAGGACATCAGGGCCGAAGTGGCCTACCTGTTTCACCGCAACTTTGAGCAGACCACCAAAAGCCTGTGCTGGTTGCGCCTTGTGGCAATGATTTCTCCCCTCATGGGCCTGCTGGGCACAGTGCTCGGCATGGTGCGCGTTTTTCAGGCCATTGCAGACACGGCAACTCCTGATCCGGCTCAACTGGCGGCAGGCATATGGGAAGTGCTCATCACCACGGCGATGGGCCTGAGCGTGGCCATTCCCATGCTCATTGCCTACTATTTTCTGCTGCTCAAGTTCAAAGGTTTCCATATTGAGGCTGTGGAACATAGCTACCGCGCACTTGAGCTTTGCCAGGGAGCGGCCCGGCCTGTTCGCGTAGCCGCGCCCGCTGTGAAGCACGGCGTGGTAGACACCCCGGCGTCATGCCCTGTCAGTCCGGAACCGGAATCCGCATAAGGAGGTCCTATGTTCGAGCTGGACGAAGAAGTCAGCGTTGACCTCACGCCGCTTGTTGACGTTATCATTGTGCTGCTTTTTTTCTTTATTCTCACGGCCTCGTTCAGCAAACCCATACTGGAGATCGTTCTGCCCAAGGCAGAATCCCCGGATCCTGGCGCTACCCGCACCAAAGAACTGGTTATCTCCATCAAGCAGGACGGTACCATCCATCATGAAGGCCAGCAGGTCAGCAAAGAAGCCCTGCCCGCCCTGCTGGAAACCATGCCCGAAGCGTTGCTGAATCTGCATGTGGATGAAAAGGCCCCATTCAATGCTTTTGTGGGTGTGGTGGACCAGGCCAAGACCAAGAGAGGAGGCCGCTTTGTTATCAGCACACAAGCGACTTCGGCGTCCAAGCCATTGTGACGTGGCGGCGCAGACGCGCAGCCGCAACTATGCCCTGTGCATAACATCCGGCATAATTGTGCTGGCGGCTCTGCTCATGTCCTTGCCAAGGCAAAACCAACGGGTACTGCTTCCCGCTGCTGCGGCAGGGCCTATGGTCATGTCCATGCGGCTTGAATCTGTGCAGATCCGCATCGAATCGAGCGAAGAACCCGTCGAACGGCGCCTTATGGCCGATGATTCGCCATTTGCTGCTGTGCTGCCGCCCGAGCCGGAAAAACCAAAAGAAGATCCCAAACCGGAAGAAAAACCCAAGGTTGTGGAGCAAAAGCCCAAGGTTCAGCCGCCAGTGGCAAAGCCGGAACAGCGCAAAGTTGCAGCGCAAAAAGCGCCCCAGCATGTGCAAAAAGATGCCGTTCCCGGCCCGCGCCATCAGGTGGGCCATCCCGAAGGCAGCCCCGACGGCGGCGTGGCGGGAGGAGTCTTGGGTGGCGTGCCCGGTGGAAAAGCTGGCGGTGTGGCTGGCGGAGTACCGGGCGGCGTTTCGGCCTCCACTAAAAACGCGGCCCTGAGCAGAATTCTCAATGCGGTGGAGAAAAACAAAAACTACCCCAAACACGCCCGCCGCAGCGGTGCGGAAGGACTTGTAATCCTTCTTGTCAGCATAAATGACCAGGGCCGCATTACGGCCAGCAGTCTGGACAAACACTGCGGGCAGGCGGTGCTGGACAATGCCACCAAGGAGTTGGGAGAAAAGCTGATAGGCCTGA
Source organism: Desulfovibrio sp. (assembly GCF_047607245.1). GTDB lineage: Bacteria > Desulfobacterota > Desulfovibrionia > Desulfovibrionales > Desulfovibrionaceae > Desulfovibrio. The sequence continues at coordinate 15,147 of NZ_JASGDK010000081.1, read as the reverse complement.
ACACCGGAGTGCAGGGCGCTGCCTTCAGCGTGCGCGTGCCCGTGGAGTACAAGCTGAAGTAGCCCCTGAAAACCGTACAGGAGAGATCTTTTCCACCTTGAGGAACCCCAGAGGGAATGGGCTTTGAAAGGCTTCCTGTTGCAAGGGCGACATTCTACAAGATGTTTTTGAGAAGGGTATACACCGTTTCCCGATAGGCAGCCCGGCATACTTTCCGCCGGGCTGCCTATTTTTTGCCGGGCCGACCAAGAGCGGCTTTTCAACAGCGGTTTGTTCCAAAAATAAAAAGGCGGCCCTTTTCATGCCGGAGTGTGCTCTTCATACACATCCGGAGAAAAGGGCCGCCTGCCACAGCAGTGATGAAAAAACGCTAAAAATCCGTTCTAGCCTTCATCCACAAAATCACGACGGTTCACTATTGCCGGAGGAGCCTCACCGGTCTTTGGCAGTCTGTGTTTTTTGGCCGCATGCGCGTCCCGCAGGGCGAGGCTTTTTTCCAGCCAGCCTTCCCACTGGGGCATGGTGTGACGCATGTACAGCACAAAGAGCCGCCAGCGCAGCATGACGTCATCGGGCATGACGTGCTCAAGCTGGCAGGCCATATCGGCCGCAGTTTCTTCGGGCAATTGCAGCACCGTTGAAAAAAACTCCCGCAAAACCATATTACGGTGAGCCAGACGCTGCCCGGCCTGAAGGCCTTTTTGCGTCAGATTCACAAGGCTGTACGGCTCATAGCTGATATAACCACGCTTGGCTAACGAGCGCAGGGCGTTGGTTACCGATGGGCGTGCAACCTTGGCTGCATCGGCAATATCACTGGGTCTACATGCGCCAGTGGCGAACTCCTGCTTGAAGATAATGGCCAGGTAGTTTTCCAGGGCAGGAGAAAGATCCTTTTCTTCCTGATCCATTGAACAATCTCCTTGCATATTCTGCTTCGTCCATAGGCCTAAAAACGTGCCACACAGATATCAGATAACCCGTATGGCACCAAACCATTTTTTTTGCACATAGATTTGCAGCGTCCATATGGAGGACACCAGCGTGCCGCAGGCCATGCCAACATATGCTCCAAAAGCGCCAAAATCCAGCCCGTGAGCAAGGCAATAAGCCAGCGGCACCGACACGCCCCAGGTTGTGAAGCAGCTTACACGACAGGTGAAGCGCGTGGCTCCGGCTCCCGCCAGAACCGCGCTCAGCATCTGGCTCATCCCCTGCAAGGGCAGCACAAGGCAAGAAATCTGCAAAAACGTCTCGGCAAGGACCACTGTGCCAGACTCCTGGGTAAAAAGCCTGATTATGGGCCCGCAGAGCATATACAACCCCAGCCCGGCCACAGCCAGAGCCACGGCCACCCACAGGCCATACCGCAACCCGAGGGCATAACCGTCGCGCCCCAGGCCTGCCCCTAACAAATGCCCGCTGAGGATAGTCAGTGTCATACCCAGCCCAGCCAGAGGAAACAGCAAAAAACCCATAACGCGCATACCAAGAGTCATTGCCGCTATGGCGTCCACCGCATGCAAGGGAAGGCTGGAAACGCAGGCAAGAAGCACAATGCTGCCAGCATGCCCGGCTACATTGCCAAGCGCCGCCGGAGCACCCACACGCCACAGCCGGGGCATGGCCAGTTTGTTCCACCGCCACCCGGCAAATGACGACGCCCTCAAAATGTTTACGCGCACGGCCAGAATGATGTTGCAGATAAAGCCTGCCAAGGACGAGGCAAACGTTGTCCAGGCAACGGCAGCGTACCCGAGTTGCGGGAAGCCCCACCAGCCAAGCCCCAGCCCAACGCTGCTGACAAATTTAATGACCGTCACAAGGCAAAGTGTGGCTGTGGGCAGCCAGACCATCTTGTGCGCGCGAAACACAGAATTCAGCATGACGAGGCTGTAATAGAACGGCAACTGGGCCGCGTAGGCGAAACCAAAGGTACGCACCATCGGCGCTATGGCCTGGGGCACAAGATCTGTCATAGGCAATGCCAGAAGCACGCCGAGCCCCAAAAGAGAAATCACGGAACCTGCGGTAAAGGAAAGGCCAACTATCAGCCCGGAATAACGCCGGGCACGCAAGGGTTTTCCCGCCCCAAGCGACTGGCTGACCATAGCCATACAGCCGCTGCCCACCACTGCTGTCAGCAGCATCAGAAAGGCAAGTATCTGTGCAGTAAATCCCAGCGCTGCCAACACGCCCTCATTGAGCTGCCCCGCCACCCACAGATCTATCATGGACATGGCCATGTAGCAGAACATCAGACCCAACTGCGGGATAGTGAGAAGCGCAACTTCGCGGGCGGAAACGACCTTGGTTTCGGGCATGCGGCATAGTGCCGCACGAGATTCTCAATGTCAAATAAAGTTAGCTTTAAATAATTTAATTAGTCATATAATAGATAACACGCATATAACACTGCAATAACAGGATAATATTAAAAATACTCCTCATCCCGTAAGGAAACGCGCCCTTTGCACACCCATAATGGAGGGGCTGCCTGCCAGCACCAAAAAAATCCCAAGCAACCCATCTTCAGGCAGTAACAAATGCGCTGCAGCCGCCGCACTTGCCAAAATTTTCGGGGTTGCCGTAGCTCCCTGGGGATCCAGTTGCAAGTGTTGCCCGGTTCACGAACCTACCGGAGTTCAGAATCGCCGCGCCATCTGGGCAGAGGTTTACGGCTCGAGGGTTTTTCGATAATAATATTCATAATGATATGAGCCAGTATTGGCATGTGTCTCTGTTGCAACTGCCGTTCTCAGTGACGCCCAGCCAGGATGTTGCCGGAAAAAGCTTCTTTGAAATAGGACATCAAGCTGAACTGGCAGCAGATGCTGAGCCAAAAGCGCGCCTGCCAGACACCGCACATAGTCAGAAGGTTTGCACTGCGCTTATCCATATGTACCCCGCGACTGCTCTAACTCTGGAACGAGGTCTGTATGCAAAAACAATATGTTCACACCCACAGCAAATGGTTTGCCAAGGATGTGCCAGACGTCGCCGCGGTTTTGATGACCGACGTGCGGCAGGGCATCAGCCAGGAACAGGCTGCCGCCAGACTTGAAGAATACGGTCCCAACTCCTTGCCGGCAAAGAAGAAGCAAAGCCGCATCATCAGCTTTCTACGCCATTTTCACGACATTCTCATCTACATGCTTTTTGTGGCAGCCTTTGTGACGCTGGTTCTGGGGCATTACGCGGACACCATTGTCATTCTGCTTGTGGCCATTGTGAACGCCTTCATAGGATTTTCGCAAGAATTCAAGGCTGAAAAAGCCCTTGAAGACATCAAGAGCATGCTGTCTCTCAAGGCCTCCATCATCCGCGGCGGCGTGCGCGCCGAAGTGGATTCCAAAGATCTGGCGCTGGGCGACCTTGTGCTTCTGAAACCAGGCAACAAAATCCCCGCTGACCTGCGCCTTGTCAACGCCGACAACCTGCGCGTCGAAGAATCAGCCCTGACTGGCGAATCCGTTCCTTCAGAAAAAAACACGCACTCCCTCGACCCGGAAACCATGCTTGGCGACAGAATCAACATGGCTTTCAGCGGAACGTCGGTCAGCGCAGGCACGGGATCAGGCCTGGTGGTGGCTGTGGGGCAGGAGACAGAACTGGGGCGCATCAGCCAGCTGCTGGAAGAAACCCAGAACATCTCCACACCTCTAATCCGTCAGATGGCCCAGCTTGGCAAAACTGTGGCTCTGTTCATTCTTGGCGTGTCTTTGCTGATCTTTCTGTTCGGGCGTTTCTTTCACAGCTACGACGCCAGCGAACTGCTGCTCGCCACCATAGGGCTGGCCATTGCGGCCATTCCCGAAGGGCTTCCCGCCATTCTTTCCATCATTCTTGCTGTCGGCGTGCAGCACATGGCCCGCCGCAAGGCCATTGTGCGCACCCTGCCCTCGGTGGAAACTCTGGGGTCGGTATCCGTCATCTGTTCGGACAAAACGGGCACGCTCACCAAGAATGAAATGACCGTTAAAAGCCTTGTTCTTGCAGAAGAGAGCTATGATGTTGAAGGATCGGGATACGCGCCCGAAGGTTCTATTACACAGCACGGTGCTGCAGTAGATGCAGCTTCAGCCCCCCTGCTGGCGGAAATGATCCGCTGCTTCTCCCTGTGCAACGACTCCGTGCTTACGCAGGACGCCAGCGGAGCCTGGATCATACAGGGCGAACCCACTGAAGGCGCGTTGCAGACCCTCTATAAAAAATCAGGCCTCACAGGCGCGGGTAAAAGCAGAATAGCTACCCTGCCCTTTGATTCCCAGTACAAGTATATGGCGACGCTTATTGAAGAAGGCGGGCAAACCCTGCTTCTGGTCAAAGGCGCGCCCGACCGTTTGCTGGCCATGTCTACGCAGCAGCGTACCACCACGGGCGATGTTCCTCTTGACGCTGCATGCTGGGAAAGCGCCATGAGCATTACGGCTGGCAAAGGCCAGCGCCTGCTTGGCGCAGCCATAAAAATCATGCCCCCGCAAACCAGCACCATTACCCACGAAGATTTACAGGAAGGCCTTGTTTTTCTTGGTCTGGCGGGCATTGTCGACCCGCCGCGCAATGAGGTGCTTGAAGCGGTGCGCGCCTGCAAGGACGCAGGAATCACCGTAAAAATGATCACAGGCGACCATGTGGATACTGCCAAAGCCATTGGCCTTGAACTGGGCATTGGCGACGGCAATATGGCCATATCCGGGCAACAGCTCGACGAAATGACAGACCAGCAGATCCAGTGCGCGGTAAAAAAATGCGACATTTTTGCCAGAACAAGCCCCGAGCATAAACTCAAGCTTGTCAAGGCGTTGCAGGCCAACGGCGCTGTTTCGGCTATGACTGGCGACGGCGTCAACGATGCCCCGGCCCTCAAAGCGGCTGACGTGGGCATTGCTATGGGCATCAAGGGAACCGAGGTCACAAAGGACGCTGCGGAAATTGTTCTCACAGACGACAATTTCAGCACCATCGTGGCCGCGGTAGAAGAAGGCCGCAGGGTTTATGACAACCTGAGAAAGACCATCCTTTTCATTCTGCCCACCAACGGGGCCGAAAGTTTTCTCATTATAGCCAGCATCCTGTTTGGTACAACGCTGCCCCTGACGCCCGTGCAGATACTCTGGGTGAACATGGTCACGTCGGTGACGGTATCTCTTGCCCTGGCCTTTGAGCTTAAAGAAGACGGCGTTATGCGGCGTCCTCCAAGGCCTGCCGGAGAAAAAATCCTGGACGGCTATTTTATCTGGCGCATCGCCTTTGTGTCCATACTCATCGGCGGCATGACCCTGATCATGAGCGTGAGCCTTGGGCGTATGGGCTATGCCGAAGACCTTGTGCGTACAATGACAGTGCAAAGCATCGTCATGTGCCAGCTTTTTCACCTGTTCAACAGCCGCAGCATCCGGGGATCTGCTTTCAAGATGAATCCCTTCTCCAACCAGGCCGTTCTTGTGGTCAGCGCCCTGCTTGTGCTTCTTCAGCTTTCGGTAACGTACATTCCCTTCATGAACAGGGTGTTCGGCACAGTGCCCCTGGCTTTGCAGTATTGGCCAGTCCCCATACTGCTCGGTTTTATTGTCTTTTTGATAGTTGAGGGCGAAAAGGCCTTTATGCGCAAAAGAGATGCACAGCACTTTACAGCCGGGGGCGGAGCTGCTGCGGGAGAAAATGATCACTGCGAAATCTGATGCAACGCCGCCAAACGAAATAACTCGCCGTTTCCAGAAGGCTTTTTAATCAGTGTTTGCTTAGAAACAATCAGGAAGGCCGCCTGCATGTAAGTGCAGACGGCCTTCTTCGACATACTGATCCTTGGGCATACTTGCTGGCAGGCATCAATGTGCTGGCGCCGACACCTCTAGGGCAAGAAGTTGGTCCAGAACCAGACCAAGACCATGACGAAAAGCTTCCCGGTCTTTTTTACTGTACTTCTTGCTGCGCAAGAGAGTTAAAATCACAGCCGAACCCGTGAGCAGCGAATAGGCAACATCCGCCTTGGCCCCCATGCCTGGGCCGCCCAGGCGTTCTCTGAATGTTTGGCGTTTTTGCTCAAAAAAATCAGAGATGATGTCTGCAACTTCCGGATTAAGGGCGGAAAAAAGGATGATCCGAAACTCGTCTATCCATATGTTATGCTCCTTGGCGAGCACTATGCTGTCCAAAGCCTGATCAAGGGTATCCCTGATACTTGACCCCGGAGCCTTGGCAAGCTCGGTCAAGGAGTTCACTACTGCTGCAAACAGTTTTTTCTTTGAACCAAAGTATCTGTTGATAAGGGTGGCGTTCACCCCGGCCTTTGCTGCAATTTCTCTCGTGCCCACACTTTCGTAGTTATTTTTGGCAAAAAGACAACGTGCGGCAACCAGTATCCGCTGTCGAGTTTGTGCCGCATTGCGGCCTTGTTTGCCCTGCTCCGCCACTGGGTGCAATTGTTCGGGAGGCATGGCGGCTACAGGGGCATTGCCGTCATTTTTGACTGCATTGCTCATAGCGTCCCTGCATTTTTATAATGGTCATGCGGGGCGTTGCCTCGCTAAAACCATATGTGCTTGTTTTGTAAACATTCAGGCAGTGCGGCCAACCCGCACATCTACTGCAAAAGCACCTCTGCAAACAGCAAGGGCGCTTTTGCAAATTTACAGATCTACGTAACCTCATTCCCCGAAGCACAGCCACTTCGGCAGAGATGTTCAGTGCCAAAAGCCACCAGCCTGTTTTGCGCAAAGGCTTCCAGGCAGGCCCCTACACTGGGCAATCCCGCATTGTGGTAGACGGCTATTCCGGCTGCCTGCATGGCCTGCAGGGGGCGAACCCCCATACCGCCAGCCAGCAGCACCGTCACGCCCAGGCGGGCCAATATCTGCACAGGACTGGCGCAATCTCCGGGCATATGCCCAGAGTTTGCCCGAACCATAGCTTCGCCGACCTCGCCAGCTTTTATCCTGGCCAGGGTATAGACGCTACATCGGCCAAAATGCGCGTGAGGCGCGGCCAGAAGCCCGCCAGGCTCCTGCGAGGGAACCGCCACCAGCACGCCATCAGAGTCGGAAGGACGTACATCGTCGTTCAGGGCGTCCATTGCGCACACGCCGCCCTCGATACGCAGGGCAAGGCCATCCACAAGGGCTTCAGCCACACAGTGCCGGGCCCTTCGCAACAGCCTGCCGAAGGTATGGCGCGACACCCCCATACGGGCAGCGGCTTCATCCATATTTCGGCCTTCGTAATCGGCCAGACGCAAGGCCTCAAGACCATCCAGCTGCAGAACCCTCTCGTCGAGGTCTGACATAGGGATGCCTTTAGGCTTGAAATAATTGACTTTGGGAAGGGCGCTCACACGCCTGCAATGACTGGGTCTTGGCATATTCTCACACTGATACGATTTTATTATAAAGTACGGCACGGAATGACACACGTCAAGAGTGACGTAAGTTACTGCAAAACTGTGCTGTATCGCAGTTTGAAACAGCCAACATACCGGATTTTCCGCATATGTTGGACTCAAACAGATAAAGTAAAAAAGCGGAACCAGCGGCAAAAACCGGTTCCGCATATTGCATCTGGTATTCTATATACCAACGACACATGATGGCAGTTTAATTTATCCCCGGCTCCCCATCACTTCCTTCAAAAGTTCAAGCAACTTGTGCGCATCTTGCGCTGCTGGTTTCAGTGGAAGCGACGTTAGTATTCCCAGCCCCTCCATTTCGTCATGAAAGACCTCTGCTGGCATGTCCGTCACAACAGCGGTGTGCATTCCGGCATCAATCATCATAAGGGCCGTCACCCAGGACCGCGCAAGCTCGCAGGAAGGCGGATCAAGCACAACCAAAACCGGGTGTTCACGCTGCGCCGCTTCTTTGCACAGTTCAAAGCTTTCCGCCATGCCCACGGTGCAGCCGCCAACTTGCAACTGCGCCACAAAGTCTGTCCAGGCGTCCGGTCGGCGGGTTTGCAGCAGAATATGCCTGCTTTTCATGGCCGCCCCTAGTGCGAGCCGCCGCCGCAGGTCTGTTCCGTGCTGAAACGGTTCAGCTTGCCCTGACGAAACGCCTCAACCGCCTGCCCCACCGTGGGATAATTGCCAGCAAAAAATACATCAATATGCATCTGGTTGAAGCCCATAAGAGGACGCATGCCCATTCCCCCGGCCAGTAGGGCTGTTACGCCGTGCTCGGCCAGATACTGCACAGGAGCCATGCAGCCACCCTGCTGATGCGGGATGGAAGCCAGTGTGGACTGGGCAGATACAGCGCCGTTCTCAATTTCCACAATGGTATAGATGGCGCAATGGCCGAAATGCATACCCATACCCGCATCCACGCCGCCGGGAAGTTCAGAGGGAATTGCCAGAACTGTCTTGCTCATGATGGTATGTCCTTACAAAGAGTTAATGTTTGCCCGCCGGGCGGGCTTGTCTGCCGCGGCGCAGATGCGCCCCCATATTTTCTCAAGCTCGCTGGCCAGGGACGAATCCCTTTCCGTCAGAGCTTCGCCACGTATCATAGCCTCCGTCACAAGAGGGCTGAAAGGCAAGCGCCCCGCCAGTGTGTAGCCATGCTGGACGGCGTACTCTTCAATGGAGCGCGCCTCATCGTTATTGAGGTCGGCCTTGTTGATGATGACGGATACAGGAATACGAAAATGCCTGCACAGATCCGCCACCCGCTCGAAATCATGCCGTCCCGAAGGAGTGGGCTCCACCACCGCCACAGCCAAAGTGGCCCCAGAAAGGGAACTGATGACAGGACAGCCTATGCCGGGTGATCCGTCGCAGAGGATAAGGCTGTCTTCCGTGGCCGGGGCCAGCTGGCGCGCCTGCTGTTTGAGCAGGCTGACCAGACGGCCCGAATTTTCCTGACCGGGATCAAGCTGGGCGTGAACAAAAGAACCAAAGCGCGTCTGGCTCAGATACCATGTGCCGCAGTGCCGTTGCGGAAAGTCTATGGCTCCTGTGGGGCAAAGCTTGTGGCACACGCCGCAGCCTTCGCAGTCGAGGGCGTCTATTCTGAACTGCCCGTCCTCGTTCTGCCCCACTGCTCCAAACTGGCACAGCTCGAGGCAACGGCCACACTGCGTACAGGCATCCTCATTGATAACTGCCGTATTGCCCGAAACAAAGGGATGTTCCTGCTGCGCGCGAGGATCAAAAATAATGTGCAGATCCGGCACATCCACATCAAGATCACAGAGCACAGGATTGCGGCCCTCGCGGCTCGCCAGAGCTGCCAATGCTGCGCATACCGTGGTTTTGCCTGTGCCGCCCTTGCCGCTAATGACAACTATTTCACGCATGCCCCGCCCCTGTTGTGCCTGACGCGCAGATGTTCACAGCGCTGCCAGATTCCGCAACATGACAAATCTTGCCTCCTGCCCACCGTTGCACGGCTTCGTAAAGGAGCCCGAAACGCCTCTGCCAGATCAAAGCGTTGACGCTCTGATCCAAAAGGGGCAAGTACCCGTGCGCATAAGCCTCCGCAGCTTGCAGATCAAAGGGCAGACGGGCCAGCAGCGGCAGGCCTTCTGCCGCGCAATATTTTTCCAACACTGCGTCGCCGCTTTCGTTGCCCGGCATGCCAACCCGGTTCATAACAACTGCCAGAGGCATATTCAGCTTCTTAAAGGCTGCATGAGCCAGCTTGAAATCGTAAATGCCAAAGGGGGTGGGTTCCGCCACCAGCACAAGCGCGTCGGCCATGCGGGCCGTGGTCATAGCCGGACAGCTCACGCCGGGGGGTGAATCAATAAGAATGTCCGGCACAGTACCAGCATCGTCCCCGGAAATAGCCGCAAGCGCGCCATCAATAGCCCGCAGCAAAGGCGGCGACATGGCCTCGCCTACCCGGCTTTTTCCCATAAGCAGTGTTTTGCCGGAATGTTGGCTCGAGGTCTGACTGGAAGTTTGCTTCGAAGCCCGTCCGGAAGTTTGGCCCGAAGATTGGTTCAAGCTTTGGTCAGAATTTTGGGCCGGACCCATTTTCAGGCTCCACGAACCCCATTGCAGACTGCCCAGCTCACGCTTGCCCTTCTTCAAGGCCTCAGCCTGACAAACCTCAAAACAGCCGCCGCAACCGTGGCACATGTCTGCAAAAATGATCAGACCTGCGCCCAGTTTGGCAATGGCCTTGTAGGAGCACATGGCTGCGCAGTCGCCGCAGGCAGTGCATTTTTCCGTATCCAGTTCCGGCACGGTCAAATACACAGATTGAGGCGCGTCCAGATGAGGATGCAAAAAAAGGTGCAGATTCGGAGCCTCCACGTCGGCGTCAACTATCAGGCAAGGGTGCGGCCATATGGCGGCCAGCGAAGCCGCCACCGTGGTTTTTCCCGCGCCTCCCTTGCCGCTGGCAAATGCTATGCGCATGACAGCCTACTTGTTGGAGGCCGTAGCCGGGTTAAGAGTTCCCCCGGCATAGCAGCGCACGGCTTCCCCCACGCTGCGGCCATCCAGATCCTGATATATCTGCATGCCTGCCGCCTGAAGAGCGGTGAAGGCCTTGGGCCCCACGTAACCACTGAGCACCGCGCCAACGCCCAGAGCAGACAAGCGTTCGGCAGTTTCAATGCCAGCACCCTGCGCCATAACCTGAGAAGCGCCGTTGTCTACATATTCCGCGTTCATGCTTTCCATATCCACAATCACGAAACCAGCGGCGCGCCCAAAGCGCGGGTCCACCTGAGATTCCAGGCCCGGGCCTTCACTTGAGACGGCAATTTTCATATGTCCGCTCCTTTGCGCAGTCATGCCACGCCATTGTTTTGCTCAAACGAGCATAATCCTCACCTTTTAAATGTCAAGCAAAGGTGTGGATTTTTCACAGACGTTCTTGCACAGGCGAAAAGGCTGACAAACTGACACAGGCAGAAGCCGCTAGGCGCATGAAGGCTGCCCAGGACTGATTTCAGACCAGTTCGGAGTCAGGGGCATCCTCCCCACAAAATACCTTAAGGCCCAATATTCTAGTATGTTCACTTGGGTGAAGAGGATTGACGGGCGGTAAGTAGTGCGAAGAGAGGTAGAATCGCTTTGCCGGGAGTGGGGAATGCTCTGTGGGCACAGGGCTTTTTACCTGGGCTTTACACAATGGCAAGCCAGTGTGCCCTGCGGGACAGGGGACGCCCGGTAGCGTATTGAAGCATAAATAAATGTTTTACGGTGCGAAAATGTTGAGGAGGAGCCCCTTTTGCAAAAGGCCCCTCCCCACAAATTATTTCAAAAATATGGCACTATATTTAGGCAAGGCCGAACCTCAGCCCCGCGTATCCCACGACCCGGCTGGTGTCGCCAGATGCCGCCGCCGAGGTGTCGTACAAGCACAGCTCGGACCACGGATTTCCAAGGGAGCGCAAGGCAAACAAGGCCAGGGCCAGCGGTCCGGCGCCGCACATGGTTATGCCTTCCCGGTCCACTATAGCCAAAAGGGCTTCGGGGTCACAGGACAGCGCCTGTGCCAGAGCTTGCGCGTCCTTGTGCAGGGTCTGCTCCTGATTCTGGTAATGGTTCATGTCAGAACTGACGATGAGGCCCACATCCTGCCCTTTGGCTCTGCAGTCTTCCACAATCTGGCCCAGGGCCAGCCCCGCCGAGCGCAGGATATCAGGCCTGCGCGTACCAACGCACACTGGAACAATGGTACGGGGCATGGCCGGAGAGCCATCTTTTCCCGCCGCCAGGGGAAGACTTTGCAAAAAAGGCAGCAATACCTCTATGGAGTGTTCGCCCAAATGGCAAAGCTCGTCTGGCAAAAAACCGCCTGGAGCCTGAATCAAGGCCTGCGCCAGATCTTCATCCACTTGCACGGGGCCCAATGGCGTCATCCATTGCCCTTCTGTCCAGACCCCCAGCGGTTTTCCCTGGCCCGTATGGTTGGGGCACAGGATAAAAAGCCGCTGCGGCAAGCTGGCTCCGGCTGTGGAATTTTTCCACGAACTGGACAGCGTGCCTCCTATAATGCGCCCGCAATAAACATAACCGGCATGAGGCAGCATAAGCCCCAGCAGACGCGAACCAGCGTCATGCGCATGCCCGTCCGGCACTGATCCCGCTGAGCTGGACACTGTCATAAGCCATGCATGGATTTCTTTTTTCAACTGTTCAACATCAGCAGGGTAAAAACGCCCTGCCGCTATGGGGTGTCGTGTGCTCATGGCCGCTCCCGAAATATGGCGAATTAGAGGCACTTAACATTTTAAATGTTAAATACCCGGCGGCGAGTAGACCGAATTATCCGCGGCCATGCAGTGTAGATTCTGCCGGAACCGCGCTGTGGCAGAATGCGAACTTCGAACTGTTGACCATTGCAAAGCTAATCTACTCTGGAGTAAACGCTACGAACCCCGAACAACGGGGTTGCCCGGGCTTCAAGCCTTCCCGGGCTTCCGTGCGCCGACCCGCTATCCTTGCGGACTGCGAAATCATCACATCTTACAAAATATCAAACTGCACCTGCAAACCATCGTGCAGCTTCCAAATTTGATTATCGCTTATGCTATGTCTCCAAGCAAGGCATAATGTGTTTCCATATATTCCAGCAAGCCTTCCCTGCCGCCTTCACGACCCATGCCGCTGCCCTTGACGCCGCCAAAGGGCGTCTCGGCTGAGGCCAGCCCCGCATCATTGACGCCCACCATGCCGTACTGAAGGCCCTTCCAGAGCCGCCACGTGCGCGCCATATCGCGAGTGCATACATAGGACGCGAGCCCGTATTCCGTATCATTTGCAAGAGCCACGGCTTCTTCTTCGTCTTCAAAAGACATGACAGCGGCCACGGGACCAAATATTTCTTCGCGAAAAATCCGCATATCAGGCCTGATGCCTGTCAGCAGCGTCGGCTCGTAGAAATTGCCGCCAAGCTTGTGGGCCTGCCCGCCTGCAATGCGGCAAGCGCCATTTTGCAGGGCATCACACACAAGAGCGTCCACATGGGCCACAGCCTCGGCATTGATAAGCGGCCCCATTGTGGTATCGGCCTTGAGCCCGTCGCCGACCTTGAGTTCGCGTATACCTTGCAGCAGGCGACGCACAAAAGCGTCGAGCACGTCTTTGTGAACAAGAAAACGGTTGGCGCAAATGCAGGTTTGCCCCGCGTTACGGAACTTGTTGCCCATAGCCATACGGGCCGCCAGGTCTATATCGGCATCGTCAAAGACGATAAAGGGCGCGTTGCCTCCCAATTCCAGAGACACGCGCTTGAGGGTGGGACCGCACTGGGCGGCAAGTGTTCTGCCCACAGGCGTGGAGCCTGTGAAGCTGAGTTTGCGCACCAGCGGGCTTTCAGTGATGACAGAACCAATGGCCCCGGCACTGCCCGTAATGACGTTGAAAACCCCGGCAGGAATGCCTACCCGCATGGCCAGCTCAGCCATAGCCAACGCACTGTAGGGCGTGGCGCTGGCAGGTTTGACAATGGCCGTGCAGCCCGCAGCCAGTGCCGGAGCCACTTTGCGGGGAATCATCGACATGGGGAAGTTCCAGGGTGTGATGGCCGCGGCCACGCCCACGGGGGCATGCCGGGTGAGCGCCTGTACGCCGTGACGAAATTCGGGCACTACCTCGCCGCTGACGCGGCGGGCTTCTTCGGCATACCAGGGAAAGTAGGAAGCCCCCTGAAGAATCTCCCCTCTGGCTTCGGCCAGAGGCTTGCCCTGCTCCAGCGTGAGCAGGCGGGCCAGATCTTCAAGATTGGCATGTATGGCCTGCTCCCAGGCATGCAGATAGGCCCCGCGCTCCTGTGGGCTTTTGGCACTCCAGGCGGCAAAAGCTGTGTGAGCGGCTTCAACGGCAAGCCGGGCCTCCTCAGCGCCACAGTTGGGCACATGGCCCAACTGTTTGCCGTTGGACGGATTGATGACATCCAGAACGCTTTTGTCTGCCGCATCGAGCCACTGCCCGTTGATAAGACAGTGGGGACGAAAGAGACTTTTATCCTGTAGTATCCGGTGCATGTGTACCCCCGCTATGCGCAGGCTGGGGGGATCAGAAAAGCTTTCTGCCTCCCATCCAGTGGTGCTTGACGCGCCCGCGCAAGGTCTGCCCCAAGAAGGGCGTGTTCAGACTTTTTGAATGCATGGTTTCCCGTGAAGGAATCCACGCTTCTTCCGGGTTAAACAAAAAGAAATCTGCCGGGTCGCCTGGAGCAAATCCATTCCAGGGCAAACCAAAAATTTCCGCCGGGCGACGGCACCACAGGCGGTGCGCATCCGATTCGGTCAAAACGCCTTCATCCACAAGCGCCCAGGTAAGACTCAGGGCCAGATCAAGCCCTGTAAATCCGCAAGGGGCTTCATCCAGCGTACCGTCTTTTTCGTGCGCGGCATGCGGGGCGTGGTCCGTCACAAGAATATCCACAATCCCCGTTTTCACGGCTTCACGCAAAACTTCGCGGTCATGCGCCGTACGCAGCGGCGGGCTCACTTTAGACTGGGCACTATAGTTCTCAAGGGCTGTTTCGTCCAGCAGCAGGTAGTGCGGGCATGTTTCAGCACTCACTTTAACGCCGCGTTCCTTGGCCCAACGAATAATGTCCACAGTCAACGCCGCAGAAACATGCGCAATATGTACAGGAATATCAAGATATTCCGCAAGCATTATGTCGCGAGCTGCCTGCAGGGCCTCACCTGCGGGCGGTTGCCCCTTAAGCCCAAGAAGCCCGCTGACATGCCCCTCGTGCATGATCCAGCCGCGTCCCAGGTGCGGGTCTTCGCAGTGGTCAATAAGAATCAGACCCAGATCAGCGCCATATTCCATAATGCGGCGTACAAGTTCGGCATTTTCCAGAGGACGGCCATCGTTGGACACAGCCACGCAGCCTGCTTCCTTGAGTTCAGCCAGAGGGGCCATCGTTTCGCCCTTGAGGCCGATGGTCGCTGCCCCAATAGGCAAAAGGCGCGGGCCGTAAGGATGGCTTTGCCGCGCCCTGTCCAGCATATGCCGGGTGACGCTGGCAGTATCGTTTACAGGCTTGGTGTTGGCCATGCACATGACCGCGCCAAACCCGCCGCGCGCGGCGGCCTCAAGCCCGGAAGCCACGTCTTCCTTGTATTCATAACCGGGTTCGCGCAGGTGTACGTGGGCATCAATGAGGCTTGGCATAAGCACGAGGCCACAAGCATCAAAAATTTCGCACCCTTCGGGAGCCTCGTGATGGCCAG
>NZ_JASGDK010000080.1:0-3940 GCF_047607245.1 Desulfovibrio sp. | reverse complement strand
TTCGTCGCTCCCCGTGCGGAAGCGTGGATTGAAGCCGTGATCAGTTTGATTCCATCGTGCAGGCCCACGTCGCTCCCCGTGCGGGAGCGTGGATTGAAGCTGGACGCCCAAAGACGGCATCACTGAACGTAGTGTCGCTCCCCGTGCGGGAGCGTGGATTGAAGCGGCGGCGGCATGCCAGCGCGATTCCGGCAAGCTGGTCGCTCCCCATGCGGGAGCGTGGATTGAAGCTGACAGCTCAATACCGACATACCCTCTGCCTGACGTCGCTCCCCGTGCGGGAGCGTGGATTGAAGCGGGCTTGTTTGAGCTCTGGGGCCGTTAATGCACTGGTCGCTCCCCGTGGGGGAGCGACAAATAAAAAGGAGTTAGTCAACAGCGCTACAAATGATTGACGAACCCTAGCCCTTATGGTTTCTTTGGCGCAGGTGCCTAAGAACACCTTTCCGTAGACGGTTCCCACCCCGAAAGTTTGTGGGTTTTATTGCGCCTGAATTCAGGCGTAGTTTCCTGCATTACCCTCCGGGTGTGGGCGAAATACAATACCTGGCAACAGGAAAATAGCCCGCTGCTCTACGGCAGTTCTTAGCACCCGGAGTTTCTTTATTTTGGATGCTCCAATAAGAAAACCGTAGAGGTCTTTATGCCCAATTTAAAATCTTATTCTCAGCCTCCCACACCAGACCTGTCCGCCATAATTGCCATGCTCACTGATGCAGTACAGGCACTGCGCAATGTAAGCTGCCCGTCAGAACCAGAAGAGCTTCCCGACAAAGAAATTGTGCCTGCTGATGAAATCCGCTGCTATCGGTTTTCCCCATTGGCGGTGCGCTGCGAGCAGGAACTTTTTGCAGAACAGCAGGCAAAAAACTTGCATGATCTTTTCTTCAAAGCCTCTTCATCCATTACGGCATTCACCGCTCTTTTGGAGCATATAGACGCCGAAGCAGAGGTGGAGGGCGTTGTTATCCATATTCTTGCGCGTGAACTGAGGCGTGTTGAAGATCTGCTTTTCAAGATTCAAGATACGTATAGCACGGTTGAACCTGTTGAAGCTTAGGCATTGACCCAATAAAGCCCTTGGCAATTTTGCTGCCAAGGGCTTTTGTCTCTGCCAGTTTTACGGTTCTTTTTGTTGCCGTGTGGAAGGGCCTTTCCATAAATACTGGCTGTGTTTGACGGCGCGATCATTTCTCTCTAGTTTTTTACTGCACTCCACTGCGCTACGGCTACGCTTGCGGGCTGTCTGCAATTTATTAATGCTGTTTGCAAATTATTGGGGCGAGTTTTTTCGCCAGTCTGCCCACAGTAGGCATGTCGTCTTTATAAAAGAAGCTACAGGAGCGATTCTATGATCCAACACATCAAGAAGTTCAAGTTGTTTTCTTCCCTGATGGGCTTGTTGCTTGTTGCGGCAATTTCCTGTGAACCAGTACTTGCCTGCACGCGAACGCTGTATGTTTCTGCTGATGGAAACGTCGTTATTACGGGCCGCAATATGGACTGGAAAGAAGATATGGGCACCAACCTGTGGGCCTTCCCGGCTGGCATGAAAAAAGACGGTGCAGCGGGCAGCCAGTCAGTGCGCTGGGTGTCCAAATACGGCAGCATCATAGCGGCTGGGTACGATGTGGGCACAGCGGATGGAATGAATGAAAAAGGGTTGGTGACCAGCATCCTGTATTTGGCGGAATCCGATTATGGCGCGATTGACCCCCAAAAGCCCGTCATGTCCATAGCCACGTGGGCCCAATACGTTCTGGACAATTTTGCCAACGTTGCAGAAACGGTTGAAGCTCTCAAAAGCGAACCCTTTCAGATTGCCGCCCCCAAATTGCCCAACGGGGCCGCAAGTACGATGCACCTGGCCATTTCTGATGCCAGCGGCGACTCTGCCATTTTTGAATATATCAAAGGAAAGCTGATCATACACCACGGCAAGGATTACGCCGTCATGACCAACTCTCCCAGCTACGATCAGCAGCTTGCCCTGAACGCCTACTGGAAGGAGATAGGGGGGCTTGTGTTTCTGCCCGGAACCAACCGCGCGGCTGACCGCTTTGCCCGCGCCTCCTTTTTACTGGAGGCCATACCCAAAGCGCTGGATAAAAACTATATTGCCGGAGTTCCAGGCAAAACATTCAACAATCAGGCGGTTGCCAGCATGCTCAGCCTGCAGCGCGCAGTCAGCGTGCCGCTTGGCATTACAACACCGGGCCAGCCGAATATTTCTTCAACAATCTGGCGTTCTATCGCTGACCAGAAAAATTTGACCTATTATTTTGATTCCGCCACAACGCCCAACACTTTCTGGGTTTCTATGGACAGGCTGGATTTAAAGCCCGGTGCACCTGTGAAAAAGCTGACTCTTCAGGGCGGGGTAATTTTTGCTGGCGAAGTTTCTGGGCTCTTTATGGAAGCAAAGCCCTTTGCTTTCCTTCCCGCCGGGCAGTAATAGCCGTAATAATGAGAATACGCCTTTTATGGGCGTATTGAAAAGGCAACAATAATCAAAGCACGCGCAGAACCGTAAATTTTTCGGTTCTGCGCGTGTTGTATTTTATAGTCTGCTGTAATTAATTAGAATTTATAGATAAAACTTACGTTGACGTTCCAGGCGTCGGTGGTGCTGTTGCCGCCAACCCGGCTGCCGTCAGTTGCCGTATAGCCGCCCCATACGCCACGCGACTGATCCAGCCACAGGGCAATGTAGTTGGCTTCAACCAGCATACGCAGATTGTCATATATCTGGTAGGTTGTAGTGACGCCAAATTCTGCCGCGTAGTCCTGGCTGGTCAGATAGAGACCGTAGTAGTTGGCAGAATTGAAATCAGCCGAGCCTGTGCCCGTATCGGGAGTGAAGCTGGTGTGACCCTCCACACCCTTGGCCCCCTTGATGTACTTGGCCATTGACGGGCTGTTGGTGCCGCCAAGAATATTCACGTGGAAGGTCTGCTTGAGCTTATCAAAAAAACTCACGTCCTTGACGCGCGCGCCCACGCCCCAGGTGCCAGCGAAGGTGGAGCCAATAAGGGTGTCGCGGCCCAAGGTCCAGGTGCCCAGAGTGCCGAAGCTGGACATGGCGTTGGTGCTTTCGTTGTTGGCTTCAACATTGGGCATGCGCTCTGAGCCGTTCTTGATGTTGTCGTCATCGCCACTGGAGTACCAGCCATATATGCCGGGCGTTCCCCAGTCGAGCTTGTACTCGGCCAGCAGGGCGCTGTACCAGCCCTTACGGTTGAGGGCTTCCACACCCGTATCGACCGCGCCATAGTTAAAACTGGCCGCCACGCGGAAGGGGTCAAATTTTACCACTTCACCTGTTATGCCCGCCCAAAGCACTGTGGAATAGGCATCGGCAATCTGGCGGCCCACTTTTGAATTTTTGAGGGCGTACACGGCAGGGGCCAGACCCAAAGCGCCCGCGCCAGTGGAATTTTTGCCGTAAAAATCATTGCCCTTGCGGAACGTGTTGCTGCCGAACATCCCAAGCATGGTCCAGGGCGTGAGGTTCACGCCATCAAGGCGCACCGGGGCGCTCAGCCCGAAAATATCGAAGTTATCCAGATAATTCTGGGGGGATTGAGTGTCCCCGGCCCAGTTATCATTATATGGGCGAACCCAAAATGCCGACAGAGAGAGGTTGTCGTTAACCGGGGCGGAAGCCACAATGCCTGCTACGTCAGCATCAAATGCCTGTGAGGCTTCGGTGGTGAAGTCAGGCAAAAAAACGCGCTGTATGCCCATGCGCACTTTGACGTTGGTTTGCGGCACAACCCAGTCAAGATAGCTGTGCTTGATCTTGACCACATTGCTGCCATCTGCACCCAATGCGCCGCCCTTGCTGGATCTGCCCCAGGTGACGCCGCCGATTTCAAAGTACACTGTGCCTGACAGTGATTCTGAGGCTACTGCGTCCAGTTGCAGGCGTACACGGGAT
>NZ_JASGDK010000079.1:0-22653 GCF_047607245.1 Desulfovibrio sp. | reverse complement strand
CCCTCGGCCATGTGCGCCTGCTTGAAGCGCGCGGTTTTTACGATACCAAAATTTCTCTTAAGTCTTCGTCTGTGATGGACACCATCACGGCTTACCGATTGTTGGCCAAGGCCTGCGATTATCCCGCTCATATTGGCATTACAGAAGCTGGCGGGCTCATGCGCGGCACGGTAAAATCTGCTGTGGGGCTGGGGATTCTGCTGCATGAAGGCATTGGCGATACATTACGCGTATCCCTCACTGCCGACCCTGCCGAAGAAGTGACCGTAGCTTGGGAGATTTTGCGCGCCCTTGGGTTGCGCTCTCGCGGTCCGGAAATTATATCCTGCCCGACCTGCGGAAGAACTGAAATAGATCTTTTTTCCCTGGCGCGCGCTGTTGAAGAGCGTTTGGCCACATCCACCGCCAATGTCAAGATCGCTGTTATGGGCTGTGTGGTCAATGGGCCTGGCGAAGCTCGCGAAGCTGATCTTGGCGTGGCCGGGGGGCGAGACAAAGGCATTATTTTCCGCAAGGGAGAGATCGTTCGCTCCGTCAAGGGGCAGAGTGCCTTGCTGGCTGCTTTTATGGAAGAATTGCAATCACTGCTTAACGAAAAGGAAAACATCTAATGCGCTTCAGCTCCTGCTATATTCCCACGCTCAAGGAATCTCCGTCCGACGCGGAAGTGGTCAGCCACAAGCTCCTGTTGCGGGCGGGCATGGTTCGTCGGCTTACATCAGGGCTGTATATCTACTTGCCCCTCGGGCTGCGAGTGATTGAAAAAATTGGCCGCATTGTGCGCGAAGAAATGGAGAAAGCCGATTTTCGCGAACTGCTCATGCCGATGGTTCAGCCCGCCGACCTTTGGAAAGAAACGGGCCGTTGGGAGCACTACGGCAAGGAACTTCTGCGTTTTAAAGACCGTAACGAGCGCGAATACTGCCTTGGCCCCACGCACGAAGAAGTCATTACCGACCTTGTGCGCGGCGAAGTGCGTTCCTATCGTCAGTTGCCCGTGCGGCTGTATCAGGTGCAAACCAAGTTTCGTGATGAAATCCGTCCGCGCTTCGGCCTTATGCGCGGGCGCGAATTCGTCATGAAGGACGGTTACTCCTTTGACGCCAATACCGAGGGTGCTGAAAAAAGTTACAAGGCTATGTACGACGCGTATATGCGCATATTCCGCCGCCTTGGTCTGCGCTTCCGCGCTGTGGAAGCCGACACTGGCTCCATTGGCGGGAATTTTTCGCACGAATTTATGGTGCTTGCCGACACTGGCGAAGACACCATTGCTTTCTGCCACGGATGCGAATACGCCGCCAACGTTGAAAGGGCTGAAGTCGTCTGGAAGGGTCAACCTGCTGCAACGGCTTGCCCGGCTATGGAAGAAATCGCCACGCCGGGTGCGCACAGTGTGGAAGAAGTGGCGAACATGCTTGGCGTGCCCGCAAGCAGCATCGTCAAGACGATGCTTTTCAAGGCTGACGGTCAGACTGTGGCCGTGCTGGTGCGTGGCGACCGTGAAGTGAACGACATCAAGCTCAAAAATCTTATGAAGGCGCAGGAAGTTGAACTTGCCGATGCCGCCACTGTGCAGGCAGTAACTGCTGCTCCCGTTGGCTTTGCTGGTCCCGTGAAGCTTGGCGTGCCCATTTACGCTGATGCCGAACTTCAGGGCGGTACAGATTATGTGGTAGGAGCTAATGCAGCCGATGCCCATATCAAGCATGTCGATCTCAAGCGTGATGTTGCAGTGACTGCCTGGGGCGATTTGCGTACCATTACCCCTGAAGATCAATGCCCCCGTTGCGGTGGCCGTATGGAGCTGACCAGAGGCATTGAAGTGGGGCATATCTTCATGCTGGGCTTGAAGTACAGCGAAGCAATGCATGCCGTGTTCCTTGACGAAAATGGCAAGGAACAGACTATGATTATGGGCTGCTACGGTATTGGCGTTTCCCGCGTGGCCGCCGCTGCCATTGAGCAGAACCACGATGAAAACGGCATTGTCTTCCCGCCGCCAGTGGCTCCCTTTGAGTGCATTTTGCTTAACCTTGATCCGCGCAGCGATGAAGTTAATGCAAAGGTTGAAGAAATATATGCCATGCTGCAGGGCATGGGCGTGGAAGTGCTGATGGATGACCGTGAAGAACGGCCCGGCGTCAAGTTCAAAGATGCTGACCTGCTTGGTATTCCTACACAGATTGTGGTGGGCGGCAAGGGCCTTGCCCGCGGTATCGTGGAATGCAAGGACCGCCGTACGGGCGAGAAGAGCGAACTTTCCGCTGACAACCTTGAGCAGGACTTTGCAGCCTGGATTGAAAAAATCCGGCAGGGTTGGGCCGACCGGTAATATGTTTCTGGTTTGAAGTGGCTGCTTGGTGCGGCTTTTTGTAATGTTCACGCCAAGCAGCATTTTGTAATGTCTGGGCGACTCAGGGCGGAGTTTGCCCCTGGGTCGCCTTCTTTTATGACGCGCAAGAGGCTACAGAGCACGATGCAGGAAGCCATACTGACAGTTCGCGAGCTCACGGAGCAACTGCGCAAGAGCCTTGAGGGGCGCTTTCCCTTTGTTTGGGTGCGGGGCGAGGTTACAAATTTTTCTCGTCCCGGCTCAGGGCATGTCTATTTCAGTCTCAAAGATCAGGACGCGCAGTTACAGTGCGTCTGGTTCCGGCATATGCAGCGGCAGACAGACCAATCGTTCGACCCGCTCACGGGGGAGGTTTTTGACAAGCCAAGACCGTCTCCTCTTGAGCTGCTGCGTAATGGCCTGGATGTTCTTTGTGCTGGGCGCATCAGCGTGTACGCGCCACGGGGGCAGTATCAGCTTGCTGTGGAATTGGTGCAGCCCGCTGGCAAAGGATTGCTGGCCCAGGCGTTTGAAGAAAGTAAACGCAAACTGGCCGGATTGGGTTATTTCAGTCAGGAACGAAAGCGAAAGTTGCCCTGTGACCCGCAGCGTGTAGCCCTGATCACTTCACCCACCGGGGCGGCCATCCACGATTTTCTTGAACTGGCCCGTATGCGTGGCAGTGGTTCACGCATCCGCCTGTTTCCGACGCTGGTGCAAGGGGCAGAGGCTGCTCCTGCCATCACACGCGCACTGGCAGAAGCCAATGCTCAGAATTGGGCGCAAGCCATCGTACTCGTGCGCGGGGGCGGCTCTTTGGAGGATCTGTGGGCCTTCAATGAAGAAAGCGTGGCTCAAGCCATATTTGAGTCCCGTTTGCCTGTGCTGGCAGGTATCGGGCACGAGGTTGACGTTACCCTGGCGGACATGACCGCCGATATGCGCGCCGCAACGCCAAGCCATGCCGCCCAATTGCTTTGGCCATTACGCGCAGAGCTTCATCAGCGCGTGGATGAAACATGTTCAGCCTTGCGCCGTGCAATGGAGCGACGCCTTGAACTGGCGGGGCAAAGTTTGCGTGAGTGTGAAAAAGCTCTTGCCTGGTTTTCGCCACAGCGCCACCACGAACGTCTTTATGAGCGTCTTGATTCGCTGGGGGCGGCGTTAGACCGGGCTGGCCGTCATTGGCTGGATGACAAACTGCAGAAGGCAGATTCGCTTGAGCGTGCCCTGCGCAGTGCTTTGGGCCCAGAAAAATTGGATATTTTCAATGCAAGGCTGGAGCAGCTTTCTGCCCGCCTGCAAGCGGCGCTTCCCAGGGTTGTGGCAGACAAGGAACGCACGCTGCAACACGGTATTTTGCGTTGGCAAAGTACGGCCCGTACTTACGTAGCCGAGCAGTTACGCCGCCTTGACGCCCTGAGCATGGCGCTGGAAGCGCGCGATCCACTCATGCCCCTTACGCGGGGGTACGCGTTGGTCTGTACATCCGCTGGTCTTGTACGTTCGGTGGACCAGACTTCACCCGGGGCGAAGATTGAAGTACGTCTGGCTGATGGCAGCTTGGCTGCCATAGTAAGTGACGTACAGCGTGCCAAGAATCGAAAGCGAGAAAAATCATGATACGTTTTTTACACAAGATAGTGCCATGCCAGCATCGGCTCAAGACAATATGGAGATTGATGCCAACTCTCATGATGCCCTTGGTTCTGGCATGTTCTTCTTTGCTGATTGTGGCAGCATTGGGGGGAAACCCGGCCTTTGCGGTTCCTCTGATCAGCCTTGAAGCCCCTGCCACTGTGGCCCGGGGCGATGCATTTGTTGCTCTGGCAGTCAGCAAAGAACCAGTTCAGAGTTTCAGCTTCAAATGGATGGGCAAAAATTACGCAGCCACAGCGTATGCTGGCGAAGCATCTCCAGGAGCAGAAAAAAAATGGCAGGCTGTCATATTGCTGCCCGTGCCTTTAGATGCCAAAGAAAATGATCTTGCACTTGCCGTAGCGCCCATAACTGGCCAGACAGGCGGCAAAAAGCCAGCGGCAGCAGGGCAGATTGTTACGCAAAGCATACGCCTTTACAACAAAGACCGTCCAGTTCAGCAGCTTACAGTGGACAAAAAGTATGTTGATCCTCCTGCGGCACAGATGGCGCGTATAAAGGCCGACAGGGAGCTTGTGAGCAAAACTCTTGCCCAGTACTCACCCGAGCGCCTGTGGACTCTGCCCTTTGAGAGGCCGGTGTCCGGCGACGTTTCGAGCCTCTTCGGACTCAAGCGGGTTTTTAACGGGCAACCGCGTGGTCTGCATAAGGGGCTGGACCTGAGAGGGGCAGAAGGAACGCCCATTTTGGCCTGCGCAGATGGTAAAGTGGCTTTGACAGGCGATTTGTACTTCTCGGGCAATGTGGTGTACATCAATCACGGCGAAGGGGTCTTTACCGCATATCTGCATATGTCTAAAGTTCTGGTTGAAAAAGACCAGCTTGTCCGCAAGGGAGATGTTATTGGTCTGGTCGGGGCTACGGGCCGCGTCACCGGGCCGCATTTGCATCTCTCACTCTTGGTGCAGGGTGTGTCGGTTGATCCGCAGCCCTTTATTCCCGCTGCTGCTGGCAGTGAGAATAAAGCTCCGAGCAGTGCGAATCAGCCTTCTCAAGCCCCAAAAATGGGAAAGTAGACAGCATGAGCGCCAAAACAGAAAACCAATTTGAAAAAAAACTGGCCCGGTTGCAAGAAATTGTGGCCGCGTTGGAATCTGGCGATCTGCCTTTAGAAAAAGGTATGACCTTGTATAAGGAAGGAGCGGGGTGCGCGCGCTATTGCCGCCAGCAACTCGACAAGGCACGCCACGAGCTGGAAGTGTGGCAGGACGATCAGGCTCGCCCTATGCAGGGCCAAGGTATTCGTACTGATGAAGGTTTTAGTTCATATCCCGATGATGAAGCTGAAGAAGCCGAGGAAGCGTAGGAGGCTCAACAGGTGATGATGCCAGTACCCAGGATGAAGGAACTTTTGCGCGAACGCGGGCAAATGGTGGAATCCTATCTTGCCACCTGTTTTGACGGGCGTCCCATTCCACAGCGTCTCAAGGATTCCATGCAGTACAGCCTTCAGGCCGGAGGCAAACGTTTGCGCCCAGTGCTCTGTTTGAGCACCGCGGCCATGTGCGGGCTGCCCCTGCAAGATACGCTGCCCTTTGCATCGGCCATTGAAATGATTCACACCTATTCTTTGGTACATGATGACCTTCCGGCTATGGACGATGACGATCTCCGGCGTGGCAAGCCTTCAAACCACAAGGCTTTTGATGAAGCTACTGCCATCCTTGCCGGTGATGGCTTGCTTACCGATGCTTTTTTGATGATGTGCCGCAGCCCGTTGGCTCCGCCTCGTGTATTGCGCGCTGTAGGCGAGCTGGCTCTTGCGGCTGGCTCTTCAGGCATGGTGGGCGGGCAGGAATGGGACATGATATTTACCGGAAAGGCCGATATAGCCCTTGAAGAGCTGAAAGGCATCCACGCAATGAAGACAGGCGCTCTGCTGCGGGCATCCTGCGTGTGCGGGGCCATGCTGGCCGGGGCTTCCGACGAGGAGCTTGCTGCCATTGGCTCTTATGGTGCAGCGCTGGGCGTTGCTTTCCAGATTACCGACGATATTCTCGATGTGGTGGCGGATACCGCTACGCTTGGCAAGCCCGTAGGCAGCGATGCTGTTCAGGGCAAAAAGACCTATCCTGCTTTGCTGGGGCTCGAGAAGAGCCGCGTCCTGGCTCAGGATCAAGCCGAAGCTGCCAAGGCCGCTCTTGCCGCGTTCAGCGGCCCGGAAGCGGAATTTTTACTTGCTCTGGCCGAATATACGGTCAATAGGGCGGCCTGATATGCTTGATGCTCCCAAAATGCCAACACCCGCTGACTTAGCAGGGGATGGACAAAAAACAGACAAGGGCGAAACAGCCACAGCCGAGCAAAATCTTTCTCATGATGGTGCTCAATCTGAATCTCATGTTTCGCTTTTGGACAGTATTGAGCGTCCTTCGCAATTAGGGGAAATGAGCGAGCCTCAGCTTGAACAGTTGGCTGCAGAAGTGCGCCAGCGGATTATTGAGGTGGTTTCGCGCACTGGCGGGCACCTTGCCCCTTCGTTGGGCGTGGTGGAGCTGACACTGGCTCTTCTTTCAACTTTCAATATTGAAAAAGACAAGCTGGTGTGGGATGTAGGGCATCAGGCCTATGCGCACAAGCTTCTCACAGGCAGGGCGCGCCAGTTTGATACCCTGCGTACCTTTGGTGGAATTTCGGGCTTTCCGCGTATGGCTGAAAGCCCCTATGACCACTTTGGCGTAGGGCATTCCTCCACATCCATATCTGCTGCTCTGGGCATGGCATTGGCCCGGGATCTTTCCGGGCTCAGACATCATGTGCTTGCCGTTATTGGTGATGGCTCCCTGACTGCCGGTGAAGCCTTTGAAGGCCTAAACCTGGCCGGGCATATGGGGCGGCGGCTCATTGTGGTGCTCAATGACAATGAAATGTCTATTTCGCCAAACGTGGGCGCGCTTTCATTGTTCCTGAGCCGCACGCTGTCGCGGCGCTGGGTACGGCAGACCCGCAAGGAAGTGCTCAATTTTTTGCGCTCCATACCACGCATTGGCCAAAAGCTGGCCGTTTACGCTATGCGCGGAGAGTGGAGCTTCAAGTCTTTTTTCACCCCCGGTATGTTGTTTGAAGCTTTTCGTTTCAACTACATTGGCCCTGTAGACGGGCACGATCTCGGAAGCTTGCGCCGTCACTTACAGATGGCCGCGGCTGTGGAAGACGGCCCGGTGCTGCTGCATGTGCGTACCCAAAAGGGTAAAGGTTACGCGCCAGCAGAAAAAAATCCCACGCTATATCATGGTGTTGGCCTGTTCACCCCCGAAACGGGGCAACCTGTTCCGTCTACAGCCAAGGTGCCGTCCTTTACTGGAATATTCAGTAAAACCCTTGTGGAGCTGGCTGAAAAGGACAAGAGAATTATCGCCATCACTGCCGCTATGCCGGAAGGGACTGGAACAGACAGTTTTCGGGAGCGCTTTCCCGATCGGTTTGTGGACGTGGGCATCTGTGAGCAACACGCGGTAACCTTTGCAGCTGGGCTTGCCAGCCAGGGCTACCGCCCGGCTCTGGCCATTTATTCTACCTTTCTTCAGCGGTCCTATGATCAGGTGGTACACGACGTCTGTATCCAGAACCTGCCAGTAACTCTTTGTGTGGATCGCGCCGGGCTTGTGGGAGAAGATGGAGCCACCCATCATGGCGCTTTTGATATCGCCTACTTGCGGCATATTCCGCAGATAAGCCTGCTGTCTCCTCGTGATGAAGACATGCTGCGGCACTGCTTGCACACATCACTCAATCACGATGGCCCCTGTGCTCTGCGTTACCCGCGGGGAGCAGGATTTGGCGTCCCGCTGGACGGCTTGCCGCGTCTTTTGACTCCCGGCAGAGGTGAAGTGCTTCAAGACGGTGAGGGTATTGCAATTGTTGCTGTGGGCAGCCGGGCTCATCCTGCGCTTGAAGCAGCAGCCCAAGCTGAACAGGTGCTTGGCATTCGCCCGCTGGTTTTTGATCCTATATGGCTCAAGCCTTTGCCCCAGGAACAACTTGCCACCATTGCCCGCCGCTTTGACCGTATTCTCTTTGTTGAAGAAGGTGTGCTGGCTGGTGGTTTTGCCTCTGCAGTGCTGGAGTTCTATGCAGATAACGGCCTCATGCATGGGCAAAAAATCAAACGCTTGGGATTGCCCGATAGCTTTGTGGAGCACGGCAGCCAGTTGCGTTTGCGCGAACTGGTCGGGCTTCGCACCAAGAATATTGCCGAGGCCATCATAGAACTGGCGAAGCAGAAATAAAAATAACTTCAGAATTATTTTGATTACGGAAAAAGAGATCGCAGGTGGTCTCTTTTTTTTGGTTTGATTGATAGCGCTTTTTTGATGTTAAATAATCAATGCTACGGATTTGTGGATGTAAGGCAAGAATAGGCAAAGGAAAAGCAAAACAGTTGCAGAAAGCGGTTGGTGGCAGGCGTAGTGGCTTCTATGAGGCGGGCCGACTAAAGGTAATAGCTCCCCCTTTGAGGTAAGCTTCAAAACCGCCAGGCAGTTGAAAACGGGTATTGCCGTGTCCTTGCGTAAGGGCCTCATCCAGAGCCAGCAGGGTGCTGGCCCTGCCTTGGGCTGATGTTGTTAGTTGTGGTAACTTTGAAGTTACAGCATCAGTTGAAGTTAAACCGTCTGCACATAAATGCTGCACCGCACGCATATAAAGGCGCAACCGGGCCGCCGGGTGCAGAGCTCGCAGCAGAGTGCGGGGCAGAAGTATGGATTTGCCAGTTGCCGGGCATCCCTTCTGGTCCTGTTTTACTTTCTGCCAGGGATGAGCAAGCAGCGCGGCATCAAGAAGTTTTTCCCAATAATCTTTGTCCATTCCGGCAAGTTGCCACATGTGCCCCATGCTACGGTCCAGCGCGGGATTTTCCGCCCGCAGCAGTGGTAAAACCTGAAGCCGTAGTCTGTTCCGGCGATACTGCGTGCTCTGGTTGCTCGCGTCTTCGCGCCAGCTGAGTTCGCACTGTACCAGCAGCTGTTTCAGGTCATCAGGGCAGCAGGTCAGCAGCGGGCGTAGGAGGTGCCGGTTGTCATCTCTGGCGGGCATACCCCCAAGAGAAGGCCAGCCAGCGCCTCGAACCAGGCGTAGCAAAACATCTTCGCTGAGGTCTTCACGATGGTGACCCAAGGCTATAAAGTGGGCATGCTGGACAAGTCGTTCTTCCTCCAGCAAGGAGTAGCGAATGGAACGTCCAGCTTCTTCTTCACCTACATGATGTTTTGCCGCAAAGCCTTTAACATCCGCTTTGCGCACAGAACACAGTATGCCCAAAGCTTGGCAGACAGCTTGCGCGTGGGCCGCATCATCTTCTGCTTCGGGCCGCAGGCCGTGGTTGATGCTTAGCGCTGAAAGGTGCAAATCCAACCGTGGGGCAAGCAAGGAAAGAATCAGGGCTAGAGCGGTAGAGTCTGCCCCTCCCGAAACAGCCACCACAAGATGTGAACCGCGCGTCAGGTCTAGCTGGCGCAAACAAAAGCGCTCAACTTCAAGACAAAGAAGGGCTGAGGCTCGGGGGAGATTTTGCAGGCAGGGTATTTGTGTCATGCTGTAGCCCTGATTGCGGGCAGCGGTGCGCGGTACTGGCCGATGGCGAGGTAGAATACCGTCATTCATCCGCGTTGCAGATGAGATTGGTCACATGCCCCTGGTAGCGGCGTTTGCACGAACGTTTGAACAATTGCTTGGCAGGATCAGGCGACAATACCAAGGTCTGTCAGCATCTGTTCCAGCCAGGCGATCATGTGGGCGCGCAACTCAGGGGCGGCATAATGCACGCAATCGCACCGCATGCGGTTCTTGGCCCTGACCAGCAATTCCATTCGCAAGGAATCTTCTTCAATTTCGAGGCCGAATACGTGCGGGCCGCAACTTTGCACATGCTCTTTCTGAATTGGAGACAGCATTTCCGCAGGTGCGGGCAGCCAATACAGGCCGTCCATTCCAGATTCAAGCCCCATGTCCTTAAGCGCTGCCACTATTTTGGACATGTCCTCGGGGGCAAGATCATCAATGCCATACCAGCGCATCAGCTTTCCTCCGAATAAATACAGCCTGTTTTATCAAGGTTGAATATACGCCGCATGATACTGATACGCGGGCCGTTACCTTCTTGCGACATGCCACCGTGCTTCAGAAACATAATGGGGTCGTGGTTCAGCTTGCGCACCAGGGAGTTAGCCATAGCTTCCAAGGCTACTCGGGTATTTTCGTCCACCGGGCCAAGCCGTTTGAGTGTCTTGGCCAGTTCTTCTTCTGCAATACTTTGGCTTTTTTTGATCAGATCCACGATGGTGGGCTGCATGTCCAAACTGGCGAGCCATTTAGAAAAATATGTCACTTCTTCGTTAACGATTTCTGCGGCTTTAGCTGCTTCATCCCTACGAGTGGCCAGATTTTCTTCAACAACTTCCCTGAGGTCATCAATGTCATAGAGATAGACGTTGTCCAAACCATTAACATCAGGGTCTATGTCGCGGGGCACAGCAATGTCGATAAAGAACATGGGCCTGTTTTTACGGGCTTTGAGAGCAGCGCGGATATCACGGGCACGAATGATAGGCTCCTGTGAGCCTGTGGAGGTAATAATAATATCCACGTCCAGCAAATAATGCGGCATTTGCTCAAAGGGAATGGCGCGTCCATTAAACTGCTTGGCCAGTTCTTGCCCCCGCACGAGGGTGCGGTTGGCTACCAGAATTTCGTTAATGCCTGACTGAAGCAGATGCATCGCCGCAAGCTCAGCCATTTCACCTGCTCCGACTAGCATCGCCTTATGATCGCGCATGTCGCCAAAAATACGTTTGGCAAGCTCTACAGCGGCGTAGCTAATGGAAACAGCACTGGACGCCACAGCAGTTTCTGTACGCACCCTCTTGGCTACAGAAAAAGCCTTGTGCAGCAATCTGTTAAGGATAACTCCTGTAGCGCGGCTTTTAACTGCATTGCGATAGGCGGTTTTCAACTGTCCAAGAATCTGCGGTTCGCCCAACACCATAGAATCCAGGCTTGAAGCCACTGAAAACAGATGCCGTACTGCTTCAAGGTTTTTATGCACATAGACGTAGGGCTTGAGGTCTTCAATTGCTGTACCCCTTGCCCGCGCCCAATTGCGCATCACCTGCTCGGCCACGTCGCCAGTTCCTGAGGCAAGGACCTCAACGCGATTACAGGTCGAGAGTATGACACTCTCGTTCAACGCATCAGTACATGGAAATGCCCAATGTTCTTCATCGCAGTGGTTGGCTAGGGCGAAGCGCTCGCGTACGTCTACCCCGGCTGTGCGGTGATTCAGGCCAACAAGAAAAATATCACAGTCCATAATTATGCCCGAGTCAGCGCCTGATGAATGCGTGGTGAGTTTCCATAAAGGTGTTCACCACAATGATTGAGAAAAGACAAAGTATAAATATGAAAACAGCCAGCCGCGCAGGCTTTCGTCCACGCCAGCCTTTCGTGAGTCTGTTGTTGAACAGCACAGAAAACATCAACCAGATGACGATGCTGATGACTTCTTTGGGGTCACCCGTTACGGTGGCCCCAAAAACGGGTTTGGCCCAAATGAGGCCAGACAAAATACCAAGTGTGTACAAGGGGTAAGCCACTATAGTGGCAAAGGCATTGATTTTATCAAGCATGGCAAGGGCAGGCATATCTTGCCAAAAACCTTTCATGTACTGCTTGCTCTTTATGCGTGCCTCCAAAAAAAGGAAAAGAGAGCCCGAGGCAAAGGCCAGCGCCATCAGGGCGAGGCTGAGAAAGAGCGTGCCAATATGCAAGGCATAAAAAGACGCCTTGAGATGGGGCGGCACCTGCACCACTGCCTGAAGGTAGGGGGCAGACATTGCAAAAAGCATAAGCCCCAGAGGGGATGCAAAAATAAGCGGCGCTTCCTGTCGAAATTTGCCCCAGGACGCAAGGCCGCACAAAACGATAAACCACGCCATAAGCTGCAGGTAGGCTCCAAGGCTCAGGCCGTCTGGCAACGCTTTATGAAAGCCTGTAGCAAGACTGATGGTTTGAAAAATAAAGCCTGCGGCAGCAAGGCAGCAGCATGTGCGCCGCCAGAACGGGCTGCGCACCATCATGCCAGCAATGCCAGACGCACTTGCCAGCCCGTAGAGCAGTAGCGTGACGCCAGTAGAAAATTCAGGGGAGATCATAAAGTAACTCCGCTATATGAGCGTGCAGTTCCGACGGCAGTTCCGCCAGCAACCACTGGCGGCAGTTTTCCAAATCTCCGTCCTCCAGCCATTGCTGCAGGGGCGAAGCCGCCAAGTTTCGGAACAACTTGGTATTCTGCACTGTCTCGGCATTCAAGGCAAGAACCATTGGGCGCAGCCTGCCCATAAGGGCAGCCATGCGGGCACGTGGTACCAGCCATTGGGTCAGTTCATTCTTCCAGCGCCGGGCAAGGGCAGGGCTAGCGCCTCCGGTGGACAGGGCTGCGGCCAATGGAGCGCTGCGCGCCACCGCTGGCACCTGAAAGCTTCCCTCGTCAGGGGCACTGGCGCAGTTACACAATACTCCCTGACTGCGGCACAGGGCGGCTATGCGCTGATTTTCTGCAATACTGCCTGTGGCAGCGAACACAAGGGCTTTACCGTGCATGTCGTCTGCTGTGCAGATGCGGCGCTCAAGACGCACCCGACTATCGTCCAGCATATTGAGCAGGATCGAGTCCTGCGGTGTCGATGCATGTGGATCAAGCACCAGCACCGAAGCGGGATCACAAGCCAGAAGTCCGGCCAACTTGCGCTGTCCTACTTGACCCAGCCCTACCAGCAGGCAGTGTAGCCCGGTGAGAGAAAGAAAGAGTGGGTACAGGGTAGTTCTAGGCGCGAAAGTTTCCATGTGGGGTCCGGTATGAATCATGATGCGGCTATATTAAGATGACGTATTGTACAGAAGGCAGAAATTTTTGCAAAGTCCCTTGCTCTTGCTTCCGCAAGTCTATTGCCGTACCCTTCATTATCGATTGATATTGGCGGCGGGCGCGGCGATACCGCAATTGCTGTCAATGACAACCGAAATGCCTACTGTAAAAACAGGAAGGGATATGGCGGCTTTTTTGGTCATTCAGGCAGCCCGTTTTGGCGATGTAGTGCAAACCGGGCGGTTGTTGCGCGGTCTTGCACGGCAGGGGCAGGTGCACCTGGCCGTTGACGCAGGGCTGGCACGCCTTGCTCGTTTAATCTATCCCTTTGCCACTGTGCACAGCCTTGCTTTGCACAACTGTCATGAACATGATGTTCTGCAAAAAAATATACGGGTACTGGCCGATTGGCGAAGCTGTAATTTTACTGCCATCTACAACTGTAATTTTTCTGGAATAACAGCGGCCTTATGCCGCATGTTTGAACCAGAGATCGTGGTTGGCTACAGACCTGTTGCAAATGGCATATGGCGTTCACCCTGGGCCAGGATGGCCATGCAACTGACTCGTCAGCGTGTGCTTTCATCACTAAATCTTGTGGATTTTTGGGCTCATTTCGCTTCCGACACGTTGGCGCCTTCTGCTGTAAATCCTGTGGCTGTCCCAGGTGGCGAGGGAATTGGTGTCGTTCTCGCCGGGCGTGAATCGCGGCGTTCTTTGCCCGTACCTGTGCTGGCCGAGGTTGTGCGTACAGCTTTTGCAGCTATGGGAGGGCCGCGTGTGCGCCTGCTCGGCTCCAATGCTGAAAAGGACGTGGCCCGTCGACTTCAGCGGCTTTTGCCTGCGAGAATGCTGGATCGTGTGGAAGACCTGAGTGGCAAAACTGATTGGCCGGGACTTGTTGATGCCGTCAAAGGCCTGGATGCTCTGATTACTCCTGATACGGGCACAATGCATCTTGCTGCGCATCTTGGCGTGCCCGTACTGGCTTTTTTTCTCTCTTCAGCTTTTGCACATGAAACAGGGCCGTACGGGCAGGGGCATCTGGTCTGGCAGGCCGAACGCCATTGCGTCCCTTGTCTGGAATCGGCTCCATGTCCATATAATACGGCCTGTCTTGAGCCTTTTCGCAGTCAGGATTTGTTGCGTTCCCTGACTCTTGCCCTTACAGAGGGGACGAAGCGGGTGAAACTGCCTGATGGTTTGCAACTGTGGCGAAGTCACATCGACTCGTTGGGAACAGTGTTGCGGCTTGAGGCTGGAACTGACATGCATGCAGCCAAGCGTACTCAGGTGCGAGAATTTTTGGCCACTTATTGTAGCGTATCTTCTTTGGAACAGATGGGCGATGTTTCCAGTAAAATGAAATTTACTGATGGCGGCGGCTTTGGCAATGCCTGGCTGTTTGACGAGTGGTTGTGCCGTGACGTGGACTGGATGCTGCCGCCCGACAGATACTGTTGATGTGGAGAATATGTTGATGCTGTCTGCCCCTCTGAGAATTCTCGTTGTTTTACCGATGTATGGCGGTTCTTTGTCCATAGGAAGATACTGCGCGCGCGCCTTGGAAGAAATGGGGCACAGTGTGCGCACTTTTGAGGCTCCGCTGATGTTTCCGGCTTTTACGGGATTGCAGGGTCTTGGTTTGCCCCCGGCGCAAACAGCGCAACTGGAAAATTCCTTTCTGCAGGTTGTGTCACAGGCTGTATGGGCGCAAGTACAGGCACAGGAGCCGCATCTGGTGCTGGCCTTGGCTCAGGCACCAATGGGCCGCAGTCTTCTTCAGCGGCTAAAGAGAGCCGGAGTACGCACGGCCATGTGGTTTGTTGAAGATCACACGGTATTTCAATACTGGCAGGCCTATGCGCCGCTGTACGATGTTTTTGCCATTATTCAGAAGCAGCCTTTCATGAATCAGTTGGCAGAAATTGGGCAAAACAATTTTCTTTACCTGCCGATGGCAGCTCATCCAGATTTTCATAAACCCATTGATCTCAGTGCAGAAGAGCGGCGGGAATACGGCGCAGATATTGGATTTTTGGGGGCCGGATATCCCAATCGCAGATTGGCTTTTCGTCCCTTGCTAGGCCGCAATTTCAAAATATGGGGTTCGGATTGGGAAGGCGAAAGTTTGTTGGCTGCCCACGTACAACGGGGGGGCGCACGTATTGATGCCGCAGAGAGCGTAAAAATTTATAATGCCACCAAGGTAAATCTTAACCTGCATTCCAGCCTGCAAACTACGGATTTGGTGAGCCAAGGTGATTTTGTTAACCCCCGTACATTTGAGCTGGCTGCCATGAACGCTTTTCAGCTTCTGGACGAGCGCAGTCTTTTATCCGATCTGTTTGCTCTGGGTGAACTGGCCACCTTTGGTACGATTGAAGAGTTTTATGCCAAGATTGACTACTTTCTTGCGCACCCGGAAGAAAGAGTCGCCTATACTACGCGGGCGCGGGAGCGGGTATTGCGCGACCATACCTATACGCGTCGCATGCAAACCCTGCTGGAGTTTATTGCTGAGCGTATGGGCCCCTGGCCTGAAGCTGAGACTGGGGGGCAGGCGCATTACGAAAGTGACGGACAGGCTATTCCAGCGGCCTCATTAACGCAGTCATTACCGTCCGGTCTGACGCCGGAACTGGCGGCAGACCTGGCCTCCACCATGTCGCGCACGGTTGAGCACCTGGGCCTTGGCCCGCATGCAGATTTTGATTCTGTGGTTACAGCCCTCAGAGCCAGATCAGGTGTTCTTGACGAAATGGAAACCTGCCTGCTCTTTTTGGATGAATGGCGCAAGCAGTACACTAAATAGTTCTCAAATAAAAAACCCGCTGAATGCGGGCTTTTTATTTGCAAAATAAGGCGAGGATTTTCAGTTCTGCAGTTGAGCATGAAAAACTGTCACATTGTTTCGGTAAAGAACAATGTTGTCAGCTATTCAGCACCGCTCTTGGGTGACGCTTGCGGCGCAGTCTGCTGGTCCGCTTCAGGCGCTGCATGCGGATCAGTTTGCGGCAGTGGTTCAATAATAATTTCCTGCGCTGTTCTGGAAGACAGGGTGGAAAGATTCGTTACCTGAGAATAGTAAGGAAGCATGAAGGCCATTGCCGTCAGCAAGGCCACCACCAGCGTAAACTTGTGCCGCATAGGCGCACTGCTGCGGCCCACGATTGCCCAAAGAACCAGAGGTACAAGCCACACCAGTACCTTTACGCTTTCGCGCAAGGCATTTTCAATGGTGAAGACGCCTCCCTGCCACGCTTGCTGTATTTCTGCCACGGTGGAGGCAAGAAAAATCAACCAGAAGATGGTCCAGGTATTGCGCGCCCACACGGCGCACCAAGGCACCATAATATTATAGTGGTCACGCCCAAAATCATCACGCTGTCGACGCATAGTCAGCCATAAGGCTCCGCTGCCAGCCGACATAGCTACAATCAGGGGCAGGGTCCAGTACAAAGAGCACCAGAAGGGTGAAAGCCAGCCGGGAAAAAAGATATCGCCCAAGGTGATAATAGTGGCGTCGGGGCGCACATAGGCGCTGATCATGCGGGCGGAGCCCAGCGTAACAACAACAGCGATACAGCCCTGGATGCTGCTGATTATGCCCATGACAATGTGCAGGATCGGAACTTTTACAAGAAATTTCCACAGGGCGAAGTAAAGACTGCTGATCAGCACAGCCAAGCCCAGCAAAATCCAGCTCAGCTCGACCATAAAATCTGGCAAGGAGTCTGGCGTGTAGGAACCCTGCACAAAAAACAGCCACACGCGCCCCGCAACAAGCAGAATCCAGCCCAAAATCATTGCCAGCTGCGCCAACTGCCGTGCGCATTTATCGTATGAAGAGCGCTTGCGCGTTATTGATAAGATCCTTGCCGTGGCCGATATAAAACCAAGCCCCGCAAAGGCCAGCAGAGTAGCCAAGGCCAGAGTTACGCATAGATTATCAAGGCCTGCCTGCAAAAAGGGATAGGCCTGCATCCATTGGCGCGGCAGCTCCATCCAGGCGGACAACTGGCCCAATACATCCTTAAAGAAGTTCATCGGGCACCGCCTGTGGTACGGCGTGGCTTCAGAACAGAAACACTCATGGTTGCTCCTTATAATCTTGCGCTGGCTTGGGAAGATACGCTATGGTCTAGGAAATGTGTACAAGCCTGTATTTGCCTTAAAAATGCCGGGGCCGCAAGGGTTCTTGAAATATGGCCGGGCTTGGGGCAAAGTTGCGGTGGGAGACGTTATGAAAAAACTTTTTGCTGTTCCCTTGGCTTGCGTTGTTTTAGCGGCAGGCTGCGCTTCATCTGCACAGATGCGCCACGTAGAAGATAAAGAAACTGCCAGCCAAAGAACCTTGCGCGAAACCGATCAGCGGCTACGCACTTTGGAGCAGAGCGTGGCTACTCTGGACAGTCAGATGGCGCAGCTCAAGAACAGAACTTTTGAAGTGCGCACCCGTGGCGGCCAGAAGACCAGCATGACAGTTGTACCCATTTTGCCGCCAGCCCCATTGCCAGTGCCGTCTGTAGCAGGAACTTCTGCGGCTGGGCAGAATGGTGCAGGCACTGCGGAAGCATCTTCTGCAAGCCCGCACCAGCGTGAAGTAGCCCTGGGGCAAAACGGGCCATCTGTAATCTCGGCTCCCGCCTCTGGCACTGGAACGCCAGTGGCTCCAATGCCTTCACCTGTCCCTGCGGCAAAGGAATCTCAGCCAGCCGCTGCAGCACCTGCAGACAAGGGGTCGCAGTCTGTTACCCCGGCGTCAGCTCCCGCAGGTTCGCCCAAGGGAAGAGTTATTGATCCTGCGACGCAGCCGACCTCTTTTCCGCCTGCCACCCCCGCTACTGCACCACAAGCTGCGGCTACACCACCAGTTCCCGCCAGTTCTCTCGCTGGCAGGACTGTCACGGCGGGTCCCAACGGACAAGTGGGCGCTCCCGGCAAGAGTATTGCCCCTGTTAGCGGAACAGGGGCCGTGAGTGTTGGTTTGCCCCCTGTGGCGGCTCCTGAGCCAGCTGTGCCGCCTGCCGTAAACCCGGCTAATTTTGCAGCGCAAAATGCCAATCAGCCTGTTGTTCCTGCCAGTTCGGGCAAGGGCGATCCCGCTGGCGGCAATACTGCTGTGCCTATTCCGGCCTTGCCGCCTTCAGCGCTGGCGCTGCCGCCTGAACATCCCGGTCTGCCTCCTGTGGAAGCAGCAAGCCCTGCCGTGGTACCTCTTGCGCCTGCATCGCAAGCTACCTCCCAGCCAGTGACTCCAGCAGAAGTAAAACCCTCAGCGGCCGTTAATGCGGCTGCCCCGACGAATCTGCCTCCACAACAGGCCGGCAAGCCGACCAAGAATGAAAAGGCCGCGTACGAGGCAGCACTCAAGGTTATGACAGCAGGGCGCTCTGCCGAAGGTATAACCCGGTTTGAAACCTTTTTGCAGGAATACCCTCACGGGGGATATGCCGCCAATGCAGAATACTGGATAGGCGAGGGCCTGTATGCTCAGGGCAAGTATCAGGATGCCCTTAACCAGTTTCGTAAGGTTGATGCATCGTATCCGCAGCATCACAAAAATGCAGATGCCCTGCTCAAGACAGGCATGAGCCTGAGCCGCCTTGGCGATAAGGATGCGGCGACGCAGGCGTACAAGCAATTATTAACGCGTTTTCCCAACTCCGAAGCTGCCCGGATAGCCCGGTCACGCGGGCTGGCACGTTAAGTATGCCCGAAGGTTTCTCTTGGACGGAATTGAATGAAGAGGCTCGCACGGAGTATTGGGCCAGTCTGGCGTTGCGCCACTGTGCTGGCCTTGGGGCGCGCTCATGCTCTCGTCTTTTGCGCACCTTTGGATCAGCGTATGCTGCCGTACAGTCACGACAGCGTTGGCGTGAAGCGGGCCTGAATCAAAAACAGGCCGCTGAGATGGCCACTGGCTCATGGCGCGTCACAGCCCGGCAAGAGTGGGACAGGGCGCGTGATCTTGATGCCGACATCCTGCTTTGGACGAATCCCTTATATCCACCTTTGTTGCGTCAGTTACCTGATGCGCCTGTGCTGCTGTATTGTCAGGGGGATATGTCGCTTTTTCAGGCACCAGCGTTTGCAATAGTAGGATCCCGGCGGTCTACGGACCACGGCAGAACTGTAGCCGCCCATATGGCCCGGTGTCTGTCATCCTGCGGCGTTACCATAATCTCCGGTATGGCGCTCGGCATTGACCGCGTTGCCCACGAAAATGCTCTGATGCGCATTGGGCGCAGCATTGGCGTTCTGGGCACGGGCATTGACGTGATGTACCCGCCGGGAAACAAAACTGTTTTTGACAGTATGCATCAGCATGGCTTGCTGGTCTCGGAGTTTATGCCTGGAGCACAGCCCTTGCCTGAGCACTTTCCCATACGTAACCGCATCATCAGCGGCCTCGCACTTGGGGTTCTGGTGGTGGAGGCTGCCAGCCGTTCTGGAAGTCTTATTACCGCCCGATTGGCTCTGGAACAAAACCGCGAGGTTTACGCCGTGCCCGGTCCGGCGCTGGATTCGCACTGCATGGGCTGTCAGGAGCTCGTGCGGCAGGGCGCACGCCCTGTTTTTAGTGCAGAAGACGTCTTGCATGATTTGGCTGAACAGTTGCGGCCTTTTGGCATCAGTCAGGCCAGTTTGAGCGAAGATGAAAAAAGCGTGCAGGAAAATACCGCCGATACGCACGGAAGTGAAGCAGAAGGTGAAACTGGCTGTTCTGCCTCATCCAAGAAAAGATCCAGCAAAAAAAATAATAAAGAAGACAGCAATACTGCGCAGACTGTTACTCCTGCCTTTCAGGAACAGCCCCGTCTTGATGCAGCGGAACAGCTTGCTCCAGCAGAGCGCAGGGCCTTTTTGCTGGATTGTTTGCGCCAGCGAGGGCCCATGCAGGCTGACGATCTGGCATGTACCCTAGACATTGCTGTATCAGAACTTAACGCCATGCTGGTGGGGCTTGAAATGCTGGGGCAGGTGCGAAGGCTGCCGGGAGCCCGGTATGAGGCCGAAAAATGAGCGAAAAAAAACTGAAACAAGGCAAGAGCGCGTATCGGTTAAGAGGTGTCTCTGATCCGGCTGCTGGTTCTCGCTCCGCAGGGGATGCAGCAGTATTGCCTTCTGCCGGGCATTCTGAGGGGCCCGCGTCTGATGCTCCATCTGAGCTTTCATCCAGAGCGGCAGGCATTGCTGGAAGTGATGACAAGGCCAAACCTGATCGTAGTACGCTGTTTATTGAAGCATTTTTAACCTGGATGGCTGTGCAGAAAGGGGCTTCAGAAGCAACACTAAAAGCTTATGGTGTAGATCTGGCTCAATTGGCTAATTTTTTGCGAGATCAGGGCGTCAATCTCGCGCAGCCGCAAACCGTTACTCGCCGGCATATCCAGGCTTTTTTGGCGTGGCTGTTCCGTAAGGGCGAAGCCAAAAGTTCTATGGCGCGCAAGTTGGCGGCGACCCGCTCCTTCTTTCGTTTTCAGCAGCGCGGTGGTAGAGTGACGGAAAACGTGGCCGCTCAGGTGCGAAATCCGCGTCAGGAAAAACGCCACCCACGTGCCCTTAATGTGGATGAAACTTTTGCTTTGCTGGATACCTCCTCGGGGCCTGCTGGCGCAAAAGGCCCAGTTTCTGGAAACGCGGAGGAAGAGCGCACTCTT
This sequence comes from Desulfovibrio sp., assembly GCF_047607245.1. GTDB lineage: Bacteria > Desulfobacterota > Desulfovibrionia > Desulfovibrionales > Desulfovibrionaceae > Desulfovibrio. Next base: position 2,132 of record NZ_JASGDK010000079.1, on the reverse strand, counting down.
TGCAGGGATCTTGCCCTGGCTGAGCTGCTATATGGCTCTGGCTTGCGCATTTCTGAAGCTTTGAGTTTGAATGTTGACGATGTGCAGCTGTCGTCGCGCGTGTTGCGGATTATGGGCAAAGGATCAAAAGAAAGGCTTTCGCCACTGTCAGACACATCCTACACAAGTCTCAGGCAATGGCTTGAAGAACGCCCCTTTCTGGCGCAATCAGAAGAAAACGCTTTATTTGTCGGCACGCGTGGCTCCCGCCTTAACAGAAGGGAGGCCGCCCGAATAGTGGAACGTTTGTGCCATCGTGCCGGGCTGTCATTCGCCGTTTCGCCTCACAGCTTGCGGCACTCCTTTGCAACTCATTTACTTGAAGCCGGAGCAGACATGCGCAGCGTTCAAGAATTGTTGGGACATCAACGCCTTACAACCACACAACGCTATACGCAGTTAAGCCTTGAACGACTTATGCAAACCTACGATCAGGCTCACCCACGGGCCTTAAAAAAATAAAAAAATCACGAGCTATTTTTTAGTTTGTAATTTCAGTATATTAAAGTATTGTTTCTTATGTGCTTTCGTTGTCTGTGTCAGGAAAATTTCCATGAGGCGCTTGGCATGAACAGCACTTTGTGCTAAAGAGAACAAATCGGTCAAATTAAACCGCATACCTGAACCATACCGGAAGGAGAGACAGTCATGTCTGCATTAGTTCTTGGTCACATGAATCCTGATACCGATAGCATTGTTTCCGCCATTGTCGCCGCTGATCTGTACAGCAAGCGCGGTATGGACGTCACCCCGGTTGCCCAGGGCGCGCCCACTCCCGAAACCGAATTCGTTCTGAAGAAGTTCGGCCTTACTGCTCCGCAGGTTATCTCTGACGTGGCTGGCAAAGATGTGTATCTGGTTGACTACTCCGATCTGGCCCAGGCCCCCAAGGGCATGGATTCCGCCACTGTGCTCGGCGTTGTCGACCACCACAAGCTTGGTGACGTGACCACCTCTGCGCCGCTGGAAGCCTGGATTTGGCCCGTAGGCTGCACCAACACTGTTCTCAAGAACATGTATGACTTCTACGGCATTGAAATTTCCAAGAGCCTTGCTGGCGCTATGCTTTGCGCCATCCTGTCCGACACGGTTATCTTCAAGTCGCCCACCTGTACCCCTGCTGATAAGAAGGCCGTTGAAGAACTGGCCAAGATCGCAGGCGTGAGCGATGTGGTGTCTTTGGGCATGGAAATGTTCAAGGTCAAGAGTGCCGTTGACGGCACGCCCATGAAAGATCTCGTCTTCCGCGACTATAAAGATTTTGACATGAACGGCAGCAAGGTCGGCATTGGTCAGCTTGAAGTTGTTGACCTGTCCATCCTTGAGCCCGTAAAAGCTGGCCTGCAGGCCGAAATTGAAAAGGTTAAAGCTGAAGGCCGTCACAGCGTGTTCCTGCTGCTGACCGACATCATGAAAGAAGGTTCAGAAATGCTTATCGTATCCGATGATCCTTCCGTGGTGGAAAAAGCTTTTGGCGTCAAGGCTGAAGGCAGCACCGTTTGGCTGCCCGGCGTGATGAGCCGCAAAAAGCAGGTCGTGCCCAACTTTGAAAAGGCCTTCAAATAAGCTACTAGGTGAAATGATAAAAAGCCCCCGGTGTCCAGCACCGGGGGCTTTTTGTATGGATTAGCCAGTTGAGCGGGCAGTGTGCAAAGCAAGAAACCATTTACTATGAGGAGGGGCTAAGACTACGCCACACAAGTCGTTCATAAGCATATGTAGGCTGATTTTATTTATGAAATCCCAATATTGTATTGCTTGGGCAGAGTGTTCACATGAAATAAAAGCTTTGGCTGCGGTCAATGGGCAAAAAATTAATGGTCAATCCAGATGAGCATCGCTACAAGTGCCAAACAACCCGTGAGAACCATATAGGCCTGTCGTGTGCGAAGAGAGAGTACGGCTCCCAATAGAGCAGCTACATAGAGGGCAGACCATGTTACCGCACGCAGGGCAGGCAGGGTCTGGGTATTTTGTAGGGTGCGAACTAGACTGAAGATCACTACGAAGCAGAGGCAGTAGAGAGTGATCTGCAACAGGCTTCTATGTAGATACGAGAAAAAAAGAGCTGTCCCCGGGGCAAGCCCGCCGGG
>NZ_JASGDK010000078.1:0-11572 GCF_047607245.1 Desulfovibrio sp. | reverse complement strand
TGGATTGCGTTTTCTATTGCGGCTGGCAGCCCAGCCTCAGGGCAGCCTTTTGCAATTGGGGCAAGTGGCTCGCGAAGAAAGCATTTCTTCGGGCTATCTGGAGCAGATTGTCCGGGCGTTGCGCCCGATGGGCATACTGAGAGCTGTGCGCGGTTCTGGTGGTGGCTACGCCTTGGCGAAAGCTCCGGCAGATATCAATATGGAAGAAGTTTTTCAGCACCTTGAGGGCGAAATATCTCCAGTGCGCTGCTTGAGCAAGGGCCGTTCCTGCCTGCGGGAAAAGCATTGTTCCACGCGCGGCTTCTGGAGTGAACTGGACGGACATATCCGCAGCTTTTTGCAACAAAGAACGCTGCAAGAAATCATAGATACAGAGAAGCACTCCGCTTCGGGAGGCAATTATGTGGAACTACACTGAAGCCGTACATGACCATTTTCTCCGTCCGCACAACGTGGGGCCGCTGGAAGGAGCCAACGCCATTGGCGAAGTTGGCAGCCTGGCCTGCGGCGACGCCCTCAAGCTCTACCTCAAGATCAGCAAGCAAGGCATTATTGAGGACGCGACCTTTGAAACTTTTGGCTGCGCCAGCGCCATTGCCTCCAGTTCCGTACTTACGGACATGATCAAGGGCATGCACGTTGAAGACGCCCTCAAGATCAGCAACAAGGACATTGCCAACTCCCTCGGCGGACTGCCCAAGCAGAAGATGCACTGCTCCGTCATGGGGCAGGAAGCTTTGGAGGCTGCAATTCGCCAGTGGAAGGGCGAACCCCCGGTGCCTCACGCTCATGAAGAAGGCAAGCTTGTCTGTAAGTGTTTCGGCGTAACTGATGCCCAGATCATTCGCGCCATTCGCGAAAACGGGCTCAAGACCGTTGAAGAAGTCACAAACTACACCAAGGCTGGCGGCGCTTGCGGCGAATGCCTTGATGAAATTGGCGAGATTCTGGCGGCAGAACTCAAGCAGACATCTTTTGTGGAACTGAAGCCCAAGCAGCGCCTGACCAACGTGCAGCGCATGCAGCTGGTGCTCAAGACCATTGAAGAAGAAATTCGCCCCCTTCTTGCCGCTGACGGCGGTGACATAGAACTGGTGGATGTGGATGGTCTGCGAGTGGTGGTATCCCTGCGCGGGCGCTGCGCGCAATGCAGGTCCAGCGATGTGACCATTCGTGATCTGGTACAACGCCTCCTGCGTGAACATGTGGAACCGGACATTGTGGTCGAGGAGGCATAGGGGCATGAAAACTATCTATCTTGACAATAATGCCACCACGGCTGTTGCGCCTGAAGTTCGTGACGCCATACTGCCCTACCTTACCGATCTTTACGGCAACCCCTCCAGCATGCACACCTTTGGTGGGCAGGTAGGCGACGCCGTAGAAGCGGCCAGGGAAAATCTGGCGAACCTTCTGGGCGCCAGCCCGGACGAGATCCTGTTTACCTCCTGCGGGTCTGAAAGCGACAATGCCGCCATCTGGACGGCTGTTCAGACCCAACCGGAAAAGCGCCACCTTATTACCACCCGCGTGGAACACCCTGCTGTGCTCAATGTAATACAGCATTGGGAACGCCACGGCTATCGCGTTACCTATCTTGGGGTGGACAGCAAGGGCAGGCTCGACATGGATGAGTACGCCCAGGCTCTGTCAGAAGACACAGCCCTTGTCTCCATCATGTTTGCCAACAACGAAGTCGGAAACATCTATCCCATTCAGCGCATGTCAGAAATGGCGCATGAAAAAGGCATACTTTTTCACACTGATGCCGTGCAGGCCGTAGGCAAGACGCCTATCGACCTCAGCCATCTGCCTGCGGACATGCTGTCTCTTTCCGGCCACAAGCTGCATGCTCCCAAGGGCATCGGCGCTCTGTACATCCGTAAGGGAGTGCGGTTCCGCCCTTTCCTGCGGGGTGGACATCAAGAGCGCGGGCGCAGGGCCGGGACAGAAAACGTGCCCTATATCATCGGTATGGGCGTTGCCGCACAGCTGGCTCTCGACCATATGCAGGAAGAGCGCGTGCAGGTAGCCTTGATGCGCGACAAGCTGGAAGCAGGCATTCTTGCGCGTGTCCCTGATTCTATGGTAAATGGCGACATTGAAAACCGCCTGCCCAACACCTCCAACATCTCGTTCAAGAATGTCGAAGGCGAAGCTATTCTGCTTATGCTTGACAGGCTGGGCATCTGTGCCAGCTCCGGTTCGGCCTGCACATCGGGCAGCCTTGAACCTTCACACGTTCTGAGGGCTATGGGCGTGCCCTTCAACTATGCTCACGGATCAGTTCGCCTTTCCCTTTCCCGGTACACGACTGATGAAGATGTAGACTTTGTGATCGAACATTTTCCTCAGGTCATTGAAACCCTCAGAGCCATTTCGCCTTTCAAGGACTAGACTGCGTCAGCCTGACCAGTTGTCCATCTGCATATGCTGATACCCGCCGTGGCGTTGATCTTTGGCCACGGCGGGGCAATTCTCGAGGCTTTGCACCGCCATGCAACCATGTGCTCTGCCTTTGGCTGCGCCCCTCTGAATATGCCCAAAGCCCGTGCCTTCCGGCAAGTTCGCCTATGGCATGGACTGACATCACCCAAGGATGCCATATGCCCGCTTTTTTCATTCTTCTGGCCATTGCCCCCGCTATTGGCGCGGCAGGGCTCCTTCTCTATCCGCCCTTATCCTATGTTGCAGGCATAGCGGGGCTTACATGCGGCTTTGGCGGACTTTTTCTTCTTTACCGAAGTTTGCTCAGACCTCTTAAGAATATCTGCGACAGCCTCAAACAGCCTGGGGCGCTTCATCTGCCCCACGACTCTGATTGTGGGGCTTTGTGTTATCTTGCTGAATTGATGGCCTCTCACGGGGAAGCACGCGCCAAAGAACTGGCTGCCACACGCCGTGACATGGAGCAGGCCCGGCAGGATGCCGCCGAATGGCACGAAAAATATAAAATTGCCATGTCTGGCCAAAGCATGACCAAGGACAGTCTGCATGAGGCAGCACGCAAGCTGCACAAACTGTCTGCCGATCTGGCTGAACAAGAAAAAAAGCTTATGACCGCGCACCCGGAGTTGTCCCAGACTGCTTTATGGGACGGATTTTCCACTCAATGGTTGGATAAAATCGCCGCAGAACTGGAATATTGCGAAAACTATCTGAGCCAGATCAATGCCTTTCTGGGTGGCGACGACGCCTCTCTGGAGCTCGCGGAGCCTGAAAAAGAGGAAGAATATTTTCAGTGGTCAGCCAGTTATTCCACGGGCGTACCCGTCATTGACGGCCAGCATAAGCTGCTGCTTTCCTATGTTAACAGGCTGCACAACGGGCTGCACCAAGGTAGAGACCCCGCGCTTCTTCTGGAGATTCTTGATGCGCTGGCAGGGTATGCCTTCACTCACTTCAATACAGAAGAAATTTTCTTTGCACACACCGACTACCCTATGTCCAAAGAACATATTGAAGTACATCACAAATTTAAAGACAAGGTTGTTCAGTTCAGAGAAGCTCTTCTGGAAGGCAGAGCCGATGTGGACCTGGCTTTGCTAGAATTTCTGAAAAAGTGGCTCATTGAACATATACAGGGAATGGATGTTTCCTTTGCACCCTATGTTGTAAAGAACCACGGCATTGGCCAGAAGAAAAATGAAAACCGGAATTAATCATTCCCTCTGCGGCAAAACAGATGCATTGCATTTTGCCTGAACAAGATGGTGTAAAAAATAGAATGCGTGGCCTTAGAACCGCGTCTGGTGAGCAATGTTTTCTGAGATCGAAAACGTGATGAGATGCATAGCCTCCACTGATTGAATATCACTAAAAAAGCCCGCTTGTTGCGGGCTTTTTTAGTGATATTACCTGGCAGATTGCTCGGCCAATACTATTTGCTGGATTTTTGAAGCTCCGCCGCAAGAGAGTCACGGTCTTCCCTGTGCAACAACCGCTGATTGGAACTTCCACGAAAAAGCAATTCCAGATCGCGAAATTCTTCCAAGTAGGGCCCGTCAATCAGCAGGTCTGTCAGCTCCAGCAGGCGCGCGGTCCAAGGGTCATTTTGGGCGCGCTGCCACAGATCTTCAAAAGTATATCCCGTGTAGGTGATTACAGTCTTGCCCCTGCTTCGCACTCCCTGTGCTACAGCACACAGGGGAGCGGCCTGGGCAAAAGGTTCACCACCTGAAAGCGTCACTCCTGCAAGCAGGGGATTTTCACCAAACTGCTTAAGTGCCTCTTCTGCCGTAAAAACAAAACCGCCATCAAAGCTGTGTGTCTGCGGGTTGTGGCACCCTTTGCAGTGGTGCGGACATCCCTGAGTAAAAAGCACATATCGCAGCCCCGGCCCGTCCACTATGGATTCATCCACAATGCCGGACAGACGCATGGGCTGCGAAGCCGCGTCCTCAGGCATGCTTTACCCGGTCGCGTTCCTCGGCGCGCTTGGCGTTGTTGAAGCGGTCCAGCGTGCCCACAAGATAACCGGTGATGCGGCGGGTACGTTCAAAAGTCATGCCCTGTCCCACCAGTTTCTGCGCGGGCTTCACTTCATCAAACAAACGCGACTTCATCAACATAGACTTTCTCCTTGAGCTTAAAAATAAGTATTAGGTTCTGGGCTGGCCGCCGAAGCGGCCGCCGTAACAGCAAATAAACTTAGCTCCACTTGGGAATGTGCGGATACTTCTTACGCAGTTCGTCAAGAAGTTCGGGGCTGATACCCTCGCCTTCCTTGCGTCCGCAACGTGGGCAACAACCGTTGATAACGCCCACATAGCCGCACAAAGGATCACGATCAAGCGGATGGTTGACTGAACCATACCCAACGCCATTGTCGTGCATGAAACGGATAATGCTTTCAAAAGCCTCCGGATTTTTGCACGTATCTCCATCCAGCTCCACATAGGTAATGTGGCCGGCGTTGGTCATAGCGTGATAAGGGGCTTCGATCTCAATTTTTCTGAAAGCCTTGATGTGGCAGTATACGGGCACGTGGAAGGAGTTGGTGTAGTAATCCTTGTCCGTAACACCGGGAATGCTGCCGAACTTGGCCTTGTCCAGCGTGACAAAGCGACCGCTGAGGCTTTCCGCAGGGGTAGCAATGAGCGAGAAGTTGAGTCCGGTATTTTCCGATTCATCATCGCAGCGCTTGCGCATATGATTGATAATCTCAAGACCGAGCTTCTGTGACTCTTCGCTTTCGCCGTGGTGTTTGCCAAGCAGCGATATGAGTGCTTCAGCCAGACCAATAAAGCCCATGCTGAGCGTACCGTGCTTCAACACTTCTTCAATGCAGTCGTCCCAACCCAGTTTTTCAGAGTCAAGCCAGATCCCTTCACCCATAAGGAAGGGATAGTTGCGCACCTTCTTGGTGCTCTGAATCTTGAGCCGGTGCATGAGCTGACGGAATACCAGGTCGATCCTGTCATCCAGCAGGGCAAAGAATTTTTTGACATCGCCCTTGGCTTCAAGCCCCAGCCGCGGAAGGTTCACCGAAGTGAAGCTCAGATTGCCGCGCCCGCAGGTAACCTGCCTGTCCTTGTCGTACACATTGCCGAGAACCCGGGTGCGGCAGCCCATATAGGCCACTTCGGAATTATAGTCGCCCGGCTTGTAGTACTGAAGGTTAAAGGGCGCATCCAGAAAGCTGAAGTTGGGGAACAGCCGCATGGCTGAAACTTCAATAGCCAAAAGGAAAAGGTCGTAGTTGGGGTCTTCTTTATTGTAGTTGACCCCGGACTTCACCTTGAAAATCTGCACAGGGAAAATAGATGTTTCCCCATTGCCAAGGCCAGCTTTGGTGGCCTTGAGCAGATTCTTGGTCACCATGCGCCCTTCGGCGGAGGTATCAGTGCCGTAGTTGATGGAACTGAAAGGAACCTGAGCCCCGGCGCGTGAGTTCATTGTGTTCAGGTTGTGGATAAAAGCTTCCATTGCCTGATAAGAGCGGCGCTCAGTGTACTTCAGGGCTTCTTCGGCGGCATAGGCGTGGGCATCTGCTGCCATGCTCTTCTGCTCCGCAGGCACGGCCTCGTTTAACTTACGGCCAAATTCTTCCATATTGCCAAGACGCGGGCACAGGTCGACATTTGCCAGCAGCTTTTCAGTAAAGGCAGCAGCGTCCGCAGCTTCAAGATGCATTGCAATGCGTGCAAAGGCGGTAAAGGCCCGCTCGTATTCTTTGCGGTACGTCTTGATAACGCCTTCGGCCATAGCGAAATCAAAGTGAGGCACACTCTGCCCGCCGTGCATTTCATTCTGGTTGGCCTGAATGGCTATGCAGGCAAGAGCCGAATAGCTTTCAATGGCGTTGGGCTCACGCAGATAGCCGTGCCCGGTGGAAAACCCGTTTTTGAATAACGGGATGAGATCTATCTGGCAGCACGTTTCAGTGAGCATATAGAAATCTTTGTCATGAATGTGGATATCGCCATTGATATGGGCTGACGAAGCATCCTTGGGCAAAATATAGTTGTCGATGAAGTACTTGGAGCCTTCGGACCCATACTTGAGCATGGTGCCCATAGCAGTATCACCGTCAATATTGGCATTCTCACGCTTGATATCTTCGTGAATGGCCGGGGAATACGTGAGCTTTTTATAAATATCCATGAGATACGATTCCGCATTGCGAATTTTCGTATGCTCGGCGCGGTACAGAATATAAGCTTTGGCAGTCTTGGCGTAGTCGTACTGAATCAGTGTTTCTTCAACCAGATCCTGAATTTCTTCAACGTGCTTCAGCTTGCGTGCGTCCAGTTTTCTGCAGACTTTTTCCGTTACAAATAAAAGATCGGTAGGGGACATATCCTCACCACCAACGGCCTGATTGGCCTTGGTAATGGCGTTGAGGATCTTGACAGAATCAAAAGGCACTGCCGTGCCATCGCGCTTGGTAATGCTGGCGGGCATGGAGAAAAGCTCCCAAACGTAACAACTGTGAACAAAGGCTCGTCCGGAACCCGAACGAACAAAACTCCGATGACCTATATGGGGCGATGGTTGAAACCCAAAGACATGCCTGTAGTCGGGAACAGGTAGTTCCCCGGCAATGGACTGGTCGGCAAAGGCCCCGTACCGACAACCCATACTGAATCTGCTCAGGAATATACCCGGCAGTCGTTGATTATGTTTGAAAGCAGGTCTTCCGGCTTGTCGACCATCTTTCGGCCTTCCCAGGCTATCAGCCCAGTGGCGCATGTAAAAAGGTGGCATTTATCCGACTTACGGCGGCGGGTCCGCTCCCGCTTCTCACGGGATTCTCTATTAAGCCCCAAAGGGCGCTTTCAATGTCTAGAAAATCTCAAAAGAACTGCACCGTGTCAATCAGGGTTGGCAAAAAAGGCTTCCTAGCTTCGTAGGAACAGTTCAGTTTATATTGAGAAAATTTATTATAAAGCTTTTTTAAGGCCAAAAAAAGACCGCAAAAAAGTGATGGGCACGAGCCGTACTCTGCCCAAGATGCATCTGCCGGAACCGCCATTGAAAGTTCCGCAGCCCGTTATGTTTGGCTGGTGACTCCCTAGGTGCAGAGTGCAATCTAGCGTACTGGCCTGAGGATTTCAAGGTTGATCAAGCCCTTGGGAAATGCGGATTTGCGGATGCGAGCGCCGGAAATCCGCACTAACTGCCACTTTTTTGAGGTGTATTTTTTTCAATAAATATTCCTGACAAGCAAAATAAACCGTTTCTCAAGGGCCTCAATAGGGGATAGCCGGCTTAGTTTATTAACAAAAAATATGTGTTCTTTTGCCTGCCAATGGCTGTAGCTCACCGTCGTACCGTACGCCGGGAGGGGCCACCCCGCGCCACTGCATTGTGAGGGGCACGGGGTTAGCGCACAAGTGCGCTAACCATGCTGAAGCCCTGATACGCAGAGGTCCCCCGGCAAACGCCGGGGGATCTCCCATTCAATATACTCAGCTGCCCCCGTTATGGCAGCAGTATCAGGTCATAGGCATTGGCCTCGTCCAGATACTTTTTGGCCACTTCCTGAACCTGAGCCGGGGTCAGTTTTGCAGCCTTTTCAATGAGCTGTCGCTCAAAATCGAAGGGCCGTCCCAGCAAAGCGTCGCTGGCGGCGTCTGCAGCGCGTGATCCAAGGCTCTGCCTGTCACGGTAGTATGCGCCCAGCAGACGGTTAGCTCCTGCCTCCAGCAGAGGTACGGGCAAAGGCTTTGTCATGATGTCGCCAATAATTTTGGCAAAACCCTTCTGGGCCTGCTCGACCTTATCCGGCGTGGTGCCAATATAGAAGGCCATCATGCCAGCCTCGGGCATACTGCGGTAAAAGGCTGTAACAGTATAGCCGAGCCCTTCCACATCACGCATCTGGCTGAACAGCAGGCCACTCTGCCCTGAAAGCACAGACTGGAGCAGCATGAGGGCCGGAGCATCCGCATGGGTCGCTGGCACAGCTTTGAAAACCTGAAGCACGTGGGCCTGATTTCGTCCGGGCAGGTGGAGATCAAGCTTTTTGTCTTGCCCCCAGGTGGGAGCGCCGGGCGCGGGAATGTCTGTCTTGGGCGCGGGCAAGGAGCGGGCAAAGGCCAGCACAGCTTCACGATCAAAATCGCCAGCCACGGAAAGCACCCACGGCTGCCCCACCTGTTCCTGCCAGAATGCACGAACGTTCTTATTGGTAAGGCGGTCCAGCGTTTCCACACTGCCTAAACCGTCGTACCCGTAGGGTTGTCCACCGGGGAAGAGAAGCCCGTTAAGGCGTGAGAAAAGATAGGACGTAGGCCTGTCCGCACGTTGGCGGATAGCGGCCTTCATGCTGTCTGCCTCCCGGCGTATTTCTTTTTCTTCAAAACGTGGACTGCGCAGCACTTCAGACAGCATTGAAAAATAGTCTGCGTTAAAGCGGGCCGGACCAGTGATGGACAGGGTAAAGCTTTGCAGCCCGGCACTGGCGTCAATGGCCGCCGCCCTGTCTGCAAAAAAGCGCTCCATTGCCTGAGCATCCAGTTTGCCGCTGCCTGTTGTGAGAGCCCTGGCTGTCAGCCCGGCAAGCCCCTGCTGGTCAGGTTTGAGCAAAGCATTGCCGCCGGGCAGCATCATATCCATAGCCACATACGGAACAGTGGCGTCTGGCAAAAGAATGAGGGTTCGCCCGGCACCCAGCTGCAAAACTTCACGCTCACCCGCCTTCATGGCTCGGGCCTTCTGAGCATGGTCGCCGTCCAAACCGGGCCAGTTCTGCTGTAGTATGGCCTCAAGATCAGGCAGCTTGGCCCCTTCGGGAGCCAGCACGCGCACGCGTGCCTGCCGGGGGTTAAGCCATTGCTCCAGAGCCTGCGCCAGTTGGGCTGTGTCCACATTGCGCTGGGCAAAACGCAGGTTCATTTCAGCCTGCTCGCCGCCCAGTTCAAACTGCACCGTGCCAAGCCAGGAGGCCAGCCCGTTGAGCGTTTCACCCGCGCGGTCCAGATTGTCTTCAAGGTTGAACCGGGCGCGTGTTATGGCTTCAGGCTTGAACTGCCCTGCCTTGAGCGAGGCCATATCCTTGGTCAGTTCACGCCAGAAGGGCTCGACCTTGTCCACATCAAGCTGCGCGCTCAGATAGACAAGCCCGGCGCGCGCCAGACTCATGTTGCCCATGCTGATGTTGTCCACCATCTGCTTTTCGTACTTGAACTTGCGGTAAAGGTCTGAGGTGCCGTCACCGCCCAAAAGATAGCAAAGCACATCAAGGTCAACGGACCGCAAATCGCGCAGGCCCGGCACAGGAAAAGCCATGCCCATGTAAACTTTGTTCCAGGGGCCGTGTATGACCTCCACACGGGGGCCGCCAGAGGCATCAGCCAAACTTATGGGCTGCGTTTCAGCCAGATCGCCGCTGTTGGTCAAACCGCCAAAAAGCTTTTGACTGTAAGCCAGCACCGCCTGCGGATCAACATCGCCCGCTACGAGAAGCAGCATATTTTGCGGCTGGTACCAATGGCGCACATAGGCGCGCAGGTCTTCTGCCGTAACCGCTCGTATGGTGTCTTTAAAGCCGATTATTGGCCGCCCGTAGACTGTATTCTGCAAGGCAGACGTTTGCAGGCTTTCAAACAACCTGCTCATGGGAGAATCCTGGTCGCCTTCCAGTTCGGAGATGACCACCTCCTTTTCCGATTCCAGTTCCTTGGGATCGAGCGAAGGTTGAAAGGCCATTTCCTTCACCACATCCATGCCAGTGCGCCAGTGCGCGGCGGGCATATCAGTCATGTACCAGGTCTTGTCAAAACTGGTGGCCGCGTTGAGGTAGCCGCCAAGGGCTTCCACATCACGGGCGACCTGGCCCTTGGGTCTGTGTTCCGTGCCTTTGAAAACCATATGCTCCAGCAGGTGGCTTATGCCTGCCTGCTCCGCTTTTTCATTGGCTGAACCGGTACGGACATAAAGGCGCGTGGCTACCAGGGGAAAACGCGCATCCTTGACAATATAGACTGTAAGCCCATTGGGCAGCCGTGTAATAGTCCGGTCGTCATTCTGAACTTTTTCGCTGGCCGCCAAAACTGTCGACGACAGAGCCAGCATCAGGCTCAGAACCACAAAAGAAAAGAAACGCCGCATGAATCCTCCTGCGCTGCGGCCTTGGCCGCTGTTGGTGTCGGGCTTTCCACATTTTTCACGGCTCGCTGTGAACCGCAAGAAGGAAAGCCTTGCAGGGATGTAAAAAAAGCGGGACCTTTCAGCCCCGCTTATAATGATAGTTCTCAATGCGCTGCGAAGCAAGCGCGCTGGCATCAACTACACAGCTTGACGCCCTGCTCCGCTTCGGCTTTTCCCGTAACCGGGACGAGGCAGTCTAGCCGCCCAGATACGCGTCCTTAACCTTGGGATCTTCCAGCAATTGCTTGCCCGGACCTTCCAGAACCACGCGCCCCACTTCCAGAATATAGGCATAGTGAGCCACGGAAAGAGCCGCATAGGCGTTTTGTTCAACCAGAAGCACGGTTTTGCCGTCAGCATTGATGCGCCGGATGATTTCAAAAATCTCACGCACCAACAGAGGGGCCAACCCCAGTGAGGGTTCGTCGAGCATAAGCAGATCAGGGCGGCTCATAAGCGCCCTGCCAACGGCCAGCATCTGCTGTTCACCACCGGAAAGGGTGCCGCCCTTCTGCCAGCTGCGCTCTTTGAGGCGCGGAAAAAGCGTATAAACCCACTCGATGTCATCGGCAATTTCCTTGCGGTCACTGCGGGAGTACGCGCCCAGCATCAGGTTTTCTTCCACTGTCAGATGGGGCAGAATGCGCCGCCCTTCGGGCGAGAGCGAAATGCCCCGCCGAACCATATCCTCAGGCTTGAGCCCCATAAGCGATGAAGGGTTTTCACCTTCGTGCCTGGTCAGCAGGATTTCGCCGGTAACGTTTTTGTTCAAGCCTGCAATGGAACGGATGATACTGCTCTTGCCCGCACCGTTGGCTCCAATGAGCGTCACGATACTGCCGCGCGGTATCTTGAGGCTCACACCCTGTACGGCCTGAATGCCGCCGTAGCGCACATGAAGGTCACGAATTTCAAGCATGCTGCACCATATCCATTATTTTTCCAGCCATCACGGCAATAGTATGGCCGCACATCA
>NZ_JASGDK010000077.1:0-15897 GCF_047607245.1 Desulfovibrio sp. | reverse complement strand
GATGTCATAGTTGACGACGGCGTCCACGTCATCCACGTCCAGGCCGCGCGCGGCAACGTCAGTAGCCACAAGCACGTCCAGACCGTCGGTACGAAAACGCTGCATTACCCGGTCACGCTGCGACTGGGCCAGGTTACCGTGCAGACCGTCAGCCTGATAGCCGCGCTGCTGCAGGTGCAGGGTCACTTCATCCACGCTGCGCTTGGTTGAGCAGAAAACGAGGGCCTTGCGAAAACCCTGCGAATCCAGCAAACGGCAGAGAGCGTCCATTTTCTGGTGAGGCCGCACCTCATAGTAAACCTGCTCAATGGCAGGAACCGTAAGCATTTTTTGAGCGACCGTGAGCATTTCTGGGTCACGCAAAAAGCGTTTGCAAAGCTCGCGGATAGGCGCTGGCACCGTGGCTGAAAACAGCACACGCTGGCAGTTTGCGGGAGTCTGCTCAAGGATGGCTTCAATATCTTCACGAAAGCCCATATCCAGCATTTCGTCGGCTTCATCCAGCACGGCTGCGGTAATGGAACCGAGCTTCAGGGTGCCACGTTTCATGTGGTCCATAACACGGCCCGGCGTACCGACGACAATCTGCACGCCCTTGTCCAGAGCGCGCAACTGCCGTTCAATGGGCTGCCCCCCATAAATGGGAAGAATGGCAACGCCACGCTTGCGGGCTGCAAGTTTGTTCAGCTCTTCGGCCACCTGAATGGCCAACTCACGCGTAGGGCAGAGCACCAGAGCTTGCACATGTTTGCCAGCCGTCAGTTTTTCCAGAAGGGGCAGACCAAAGGCTGCTGTTTTTCCGGTTCCTGTCTGCGCCTGGCCAAGGGCATCTCTACCCGCCAGTAGCGCGGGGATGGCCAGGACCTGTATGGGGGAGGGTTCTTCAAACCCAAGATCTTCAACTGCTTTCAATAATTCGCGGGATAAACCCAGATCTTCAAAAGATGCGGTCATGCTGTTCCTGAAATAAAATTTTACGGAAGGGATTTTCGGGGTGGGGAAATATAGCCCCATCCTGCGCAATACACAATGAGTATGATGTGTTAATATCCGGTTTCAGTCCCGGAAGTGCCAGCCTAGTCTGTGAAAAGGCCCGCCCTCACTGGTTTATGGCTGTTTGCATTTGTGCCGTGAGAGAGTATAGTCGGGAAAATGGCTGAACGTAGGGGCCTGTTCTGGCAGCCAACTAACGGCCTTTAACAGGAAGGACGGTTTTTATGGGTGCATTAAGTATACAGCATTTGCTGGTGGTGCTGGTTGTAGTACTGTTGTTGTTTGGCTCGAAAAAATTGCCTGAAATAGGCGGCGGGCTTGGCAGGGCTATCAAAAATTTCAAAAAGGCAACCACTGAGCCCGATGAAATTGACATAACTGCCCGCAATAACAGCAACGATAACAATAAATCTGCGTAACAAGCCGAGATTCAAAGAGTTTTTGAGTCTGGTTTATGCAAGCCCCAAGTCTTGGCTTGGGGCTTACGCTTTCGCTGCTACAATAGCATATGAGAAAATGAAAGTCCCGGCAAGAGCCGGGACTTTCATTTATCTGGATTCAGCAGAAAGAGCCTGCTGAAAACTAGAAAGAGGGAATGAGCTTGGCATCAGTAACCTTGAGATGCTTGAGCAGGTCTTTGCCAATAGCCACGTCGGAACCAACAATGGTGGTCACGGCAAAAGCCTTGCCGTTGGAGCCGAAGTAGGAAATGCCCTTGCCGCCGCCTTGCTCGAAGGTGGACACGTAGAAACCGTTTTCTTCCTTGGGGGCGCTTGGGGACATGCCGCCGCTCTTCATGTTGGCGGTGGTTTGTTCGGCCACGTCTTTGGCGCTCATTGGCGCGTCAACCACAGTAATAGTCACAGCTGTGCCATTGCTCTTGTTTTGGAACAAGGCCACGCTGGAACCCTGCTGGCTGATGACCTCGGAAGGCTGGATCCAGTCAGCGGGGAGTGTGATAGTGAAGTTAGGGGTCTTCACTTCGGTAGCAAAAACAACAGCGGCGCTCATGATGAGCACGGCGGCAAAAACAAGGCTGAGAGTTTTTTTCATTTAGGATTCTCCGTAGTTAAGCAGCTTTTATAGCTGCTGATATGTTTTGTGGAACAATATACTTACAATGATCACGGTTTCCACAATAAAATATATTGTTGGCATAACAATATATTTATGTCCATTTTTTAGCCAGACATATTGTAATATCGGCAGTGTAAATGTTTCTATGTTGGAATTTTTGCCGTGATTATGGCCAAATAGTATGTGACTTGTGTCTTTGTTTTACCACGTAAGAGTGCTGGCCTTTAATGAATATATCCATATAGGAAATTGTAATATCCTGTGAGGTTAATCGGATTTGTTGTGCAATAAAAAGCGAAGATGAAACTCTTGGCTCAGATTGGGGAGCGTCACCACTGAGCGTCAAGGCTGTGTCGGCACAAGCGTTTTTCAATTATTTCTGCGGTGAATGGCACCCTTTATTCCGGGGAGAATTATAGGGACGCATTTTCTGCATAAAAGGTTGGTTTTTCCAGATATGACAAAGAAATTTATGAAGTGAGGCATGTTCCGGATGAGAAAAATCTTTGTGGGAACGAGGCGTTGAGGCAGTATCTGAGTAAGCGCAATTGATAAGAACGTGGGCTGTTTTTTGACGGTGTATCGTCGTTGGTGTCTTTATGCCCAGGGCAGGCTTTAGCGCATGCCCTGGGCATTTGCACAAAGAGGATCAGTTTTTAAAATTATTGGCTGCAAAATCCCAGTTAACCAGCTTTTCGAAAAAAGCCTCAATGAACTTGGGCCGGGCATTTCGGTAGTCGATGTAGTAGGCGTGCTCCCATACGTCAATGGTCAAAATGGGGGTGTCGCCAGTGCGCAGAGGGTTGCCCGCAGCGCCCAGGTTCTGGATTTCCAGTGCGCCGTCGGACTTTTTAACCAGATAAGTCCAGCCCGAACCAAAGTTGCCAGCGGCTTTGGCTGAAAAATCTTCCTTGAATTTGTCAAAGCTTCCCCACTGCGCAGTGATGGCGTCCGCCAGAGCGCCCACGGGTTTTCCTCCGCCATTGGGCCGTAAACAGCTCCAGAAGAAGGTATGGTTCCATACTTGTGCGGCGTTGTTATAAATGCCTGACGGAGGAGCTTTCTTGATGATATCTTCAAGAGACATGTCTTTATACTCGGTGCCCTCCTGAAGATTATTCAGGTTGGTTACGTAGGCTCTATGGTGCTTGCCATAGTGGTATTCCATCGTTTCCGGTGAAATGGCTGGAGCCAGGGCGTCCATCGCATAGGGAAGTTCGGGTAGAATGCGTTCCATTTTTAACTCCGTATGGTATTATTTCGTGTTGAAAAACAGACAGGCCAACTCCTTCTCCCCAAAAAACGTACTTCTGCCAAACCATAGCAGTTGATAATAGATAGTTCAATATTGTCTGCTGTGGAATTGTCAGCAATAATTTAAGAGTGAACTTGACGCAGAAATAGCTGTAAAGGCGCTCGTGACGGCACTTTTTCGATTAGATTGGCTCTGAAATGCTTCACAATTAAAGCTGCCATTCCGCAAGAATGAGGCTTTCGGAAGAGTACACGCCGTTAAGGCGGACAGCCCTAAAATTTAAACGCTCGAGGGGGCTGTCTCAAATAAATAGTTTTACGCCAAGGGCAAAGAAAAGGTTTTTTTCGAAAGGAATGTACTTTTGCGGTACATGACGGGAATAGAAAATGGCCTTCTGACGCAGCCAGTTGGGCAAAAGAAGTATTTAGAAGTAGTCCCTAGCTCTGCACGGGGATGCAGCGCCTCTGCGTTGCGGAAATTTTGTCCCAATTTGCATATTGAGCAGAATGACAATGCTGAACAGTGCGATGTCAAAGTTAATATGCTCTAAGTATTTTTACTTTGGTAAAAGCCGCATATAAAAACCCCTTTGAAGCAATGCCTCAAAGGGGTTTCATAATTTAGTCTTATTGGAACTTTGAATTTTATACTATGTGGCGGAGACGTATAGGGGTCGAACCTACCGCAGACGGTAAAGCCTGCCACCGGTTTTGAAGACCGGGCGCCACACCGGTGGCGAAACGTCTCCTCATAATTGCCTGTATGGTAAGCGAAAATAAAAAAACTCGCAAGTGTCGGGAATATTGCCCGCAAAGTGTCTTTTTACCCATTGCCAAATTATAACTGAGCATTATATGTGAAAAAATGTATTGCCGGGGAACAGTGGAATTCGGCCATTTGACAGCGCCCATATGCAGGTAGTATTTCTTGCCTGCGTGGGCCAATGTACAGGCCCTAGCCATGCGCTGCCGCGCACGGAAAACGTAACGGAGGCAATGTTGAACCAGATGAGTCGCAACCTGATGCTATGGGCCATTATCGTCCTGGCGATGGTTATGCTTTTTAATATGTTCCAGCAACCGCAGGGCGTGATGCAGCGAGTGCCTTATTCAGACTTTCTGAGTCAGGTAGATGGCGGGCAGATATTGTCAGTCACCATGCAAGGGCACACGCTCACAGGTAAAACATCAGACGGCAAGACTGTGCAGACATACGCTCCACAGGATCTGGGTCTGGTCAACCGCCTCATTGAAAAAAAGGTGGAGGTCAAGGCAGAGCCGCCGGAAGAGCAGCCCTGGTACATGACCCTGCTGGTTTCGTGGTTCCCCATGCTGCTTCTTGTTGGCGTGTGGATTTTCTTTATGCGCCAGATGCAGGGTGGCGGCGGCAAGGCCATGAATTTTGGCCGGTCGCGTGCACGCATGCTCAATCAGGACAGCGTAAGGGTTACCTTTGCTGATGTGGCCGGGGTAGACGAAGCCAAGGATGAACTGGCCGAAGTTGTCGAATTTTTGTCCAACCCCAAAAAGTTTACCCGCCTTGGAGGCCGTATCCCCAAGGGCGTGTTGCTTGTGGGGCCTCCTGGCACAGGCAAGACCCTTCTTGCGCGCGCAGTTGCCGGCGAGGCGGGCGTGCCCTTCTTTTCCATTTCAGGTTCAGACTTTGTTGAAATGTTTGTGGGCGTGGGCGCTTCGCGCGTGCGCGACCTTTTTGTGCAGGGCAAAAAAAATGCCCCCTGCCTTATCTTTATTGACGAAATTGACGCAGTGGGCCGCCAGCGTGGAGCCGGGCTCGGCGGTGGACACGACGAACGCGAGCAGACACTGAACCAGATGCTGGTTGAAATGGACGGTTTTGAAAGCAATGAGGGTGTTATTCTTATTGCTGCCACCAACCGTCCCGATGTACTGGACCCCGCCTTGCTGCGTCCTGGCCGTTTTGACCGTCAGGTTGTTGTGCCCACGCCAGACCTGCGTGGCCGCCGCCGCATCCTCGAGGTGCACACCAAGCGTACGCCTTTGTCTGGTGACGTGGATCTGGACGTTCTGGCGCGCGGCACACCGGGCTTCTCTGGCGCGGATCTGGAAAATCTGGTCAACGAGGCTGCCTTGCAGGCTGCCAAGCTGAATCAGGACAGACTGGATATGCACGATTTTGAATACGCCAAGGATAAAGTGCTTATGGGGCGCGAACGCCGCAGCCTCATTTTGTCTGACGACGAAAAGCGCATTACGGCCTATCATGAGGGCGGTCACGCCTTGGCGGCCCGCCTGCTGCCCGGGTCTGACCCGGTGCACAAGATCACCATTATCCCCCGTGGCCGTGCCTTGGGCGTAACCATGCAGTTGCCTGAAGAAGACCGCCACGGCTACTCGCGTTCTTTCCTGCGCAACAACCTGGTGGTGCTGCTGGGTGGCCGGGTGGCTGAAGAAATTATTTTTGACGATATCACCACTGGCGCTTCCAACGACATTGAACGTGTTACCCGCATGGCCCGTAAAATGGTGTGCGAGTGGGGCATGAGCGAAGCCGTCGGCACTCTTGCCATTGGTGAAACCGGTGAAGAGGTCTTTATCGGGCGTGAGTGGGTGCAGAACAAGAACTTCAGCGAAGACACAGCACGGCTGGTGGATTCGGAAGTAAAGCGGATTGTGAACGAGGCGCATGAGCGCTGCCGCGAACTGCTCAAAGATAATGAAGAAATCCTGCATCGTATTGCCCGCGCGCTGCTGGATCGCGAAACCATCACTGGCGAAGAACTTGATCTTCTGATGGAAGACAAGGAACTGCCGCCTCTGGATGGCAACGGCAAACCAACGAAGTATTCTGAAGCACCCAGCCGTCCGAGCAAGGGCAGTGGAAAGGATAAGCCTGCGGAAGCCGCGGCTGAAGCTCCTGCCGCTGATGCGCCGGAATTCACCCTTGAGCCTGACCACGTCGATGGTTCCGTTGCTCCTCACGAAGCTCCCACATCGGTTGGGGGCGTCGAATCAGAGGCAGAAAAGGCTTCGAACCAGAATGGCGAAGACGGCAATAAGCGATAGTAAAAATGAATAATTCATTCCCGGTGGCGTCCATAGCGGACGCAGCCTGGTATGTCAGAGGGGGGCGGGCGCTAAAAACGCCCTCCCCCTTTGGCGTCATGGGCATTGTCAATCTTACCCCCGATTCGTTTTATGACGGGGGTATTCATCACAAACCCCTTGCTGGTCTTGAGCATGCCCTGACCCTGCTTGACCAGGGCGCGGACATTCTCGATCTTGGGGCAGAATCCTCCCGCCCCGGTGCAGCTGAGCTATCGCCTGATGAAGAAATACAGCGTATTACGCCCGTCCTCGCGGGGTTGCGACACCGTGCGCCTTGGGCCACGGTTTCAGTGGATACGTACCATGCGGCTACGGCAGCATCGGTTCTGGAGCAGGGCGCTGTTATTATCAATGATATTTCGGCTTGCGCTTTTGACCCTGAGCTGCTGGACGTGCTCGTGCAGTACAAACCGGGGTATGTGCTCATGCACAGCCAGGGGCGGCCAGAAGTCATGCAGCATAATCCCCGGTATGACGATGTGCGCCGTGAAGTGCGGGAGTTTTTTGAATTCAATCTCGGCAAACTGGTGCGTGCTGGCGTGCCGGAAAACCGTATTGTACTTGACCCTGGCATCGGGTTCGGCAAAGTGTTGAAGCATAATCTGGAATTGCTGGCCCACCCGGAAGACTGGCTTGGCTTCGGCAGACCTGTGCTGATGGCGCTTTCAATGAAGTCCGTTTTTGGGGGATTACTTAGCCTGCCTCCGGCGCAACGCGGCCCTGCCACAATCGCGGCAACAGCCCTTTTGCGGTCCAAGGGAATATTCTGGCACAGGGTGCATCATGTGGCCGAAGCACGGCAAGGACTTGCGGTGGCTACTGCGTTCAGCGCAGCCAGCCAGTGAACACCGAGCGTATGACGTAGGGCGGAAAGGTTGGCCTGATGCCCTTATCATTCAGAAATAGAGCGTGAGCCTGTGCGAAAACCCAGTACTTTTTTTACAGTATTTACGGCAAGCTTGTGCTGCTGCCTGCTGGCGGTGTTTTTTCTTGTGCAGCGCAGGGCACAGGTGGAGTTTTCACGCCTGGAAAATATTATTCTTGCTCAGAGAGACGACCTCAAGACGGAGCTGACCAGCCTGCTTTTCAAAACACAGGTACTGGCTGCCCTTGTTGTTCAAAATGACGGGCATGTCATTGGTTTTGATGACGTCGCCAAAGTCATTGCTGACAGCGAGAATATAGAAACTCTTGCATTGGCTCCAGCAGGAGTGGTTTCCTATGTCTACCCACTGCAGGGGCACGAAGCTCTGCTGGGGATGAACCTGCTTGATTTATCTGATGGCGCTTCCGCAGTTACCCCAACGGGCAATGCTGGCATCAGTCTTTATGGCCCACTGAAGCGGCCTGACGGCACTGCTGTACTGGTAGGGCAACTTCCAGTTTTTTTGAAAGATGCCGATGGGCAGCGCAATTTTTGGGGCATCGCCTCCATAGCGCTCAGGTTTCCTCAGGCGCTGGAAGCTGCTGATCTTGACCTGCTTGAAGCGCAGGGGCTTACATACGAAATTCTGAAGGTTAATCCTAAAAATCAGGAGCAAGAAACCATTGCTGGCAGTGCCAGGCCTTTTGATGGCAGCGCGCCGCATCTGATAATGCCTTTACAGATATTCAATGCGCATTGGTATTTTCGTATTTCTTCGAGCGAGGCATGGTACAAATCTTTTGAAAATTGGATTTATGTATTTTTCGCTTCAGTGCTCAGTCTGCTGCTTGCCTCGCTTGCGCAACGCAATCATGATCTGGCTAATGCCCGCCGTCGCCTTGAAGAAATGGTGTATAAAGACCCCCTTACAGGTATTTTGAATCGCAGGGGACTTTTTCAGGTTATGGCAGACCGGACAGGCGATGAGAATAATGAAAAATTTTGTCTGTACTATATGGATTTGAACCAGTTCAAAGCCATTAATGATACCTATGGACATAAAGCTGGTGACCGCGTATTGCAACATTTCGCAGCTGCCATACAAGCAGTGGCGCCCCAAGACAGTGCCTTTGCCCGTATGGGAGGCGACGAATTCATTCTGGTGCTATTCTGTGCATGCGCTCACGATTACATAACATCTGGCCTCGCCAGAGTCGCTGCCGATCTGGCGAAAGGCTTGCCCAGCGAAGGGCCGAATATGCCCATAAGCTTTAGCGTGGGTAAAGCTGAGTATCCTGATGACGGGCAAACTCTTGACGAACTGCTCTCGCGGGCAGATAAGGCCATGTATCAGGATAAGGAACACAGTCGGCGACAGTTCCGGCTTGTTGCTCGATAAGCTGCGCTGCAATTGCAGGCCAGGCTAAATGTACGAAAAGCGGAAGGCTCCGGTCTGCCTGGCCTTATAGACAGGCGACCGTGGGCGTAAGAGTTCTGATACCTTCAGGTCAAGGATCATATACGGTGCTGGAAAATATTCCTGTTGAATGGCGTGACCTTCTGGACATAGGTGTGGTCAGCGTTCTTTTGTACCAGGTCATCCAGCTGGTGCGCGGTTCGCGGGCACTGGCTGTCTTGACCGGTCTTGGATTGCTGACTCTGCTGTTCTTTTTTGCCAAAGGCATGGGGCTGTACACGTTGAGCTGGCTTTTGCAGCATATCTTCAGCTCCCTTTTTATTCTTATCGTGGTCATTTTCCAGTCTGACATCCGGCAGGCTTTGGGCGAAATGGGTACGAAGCGCCTGTTCCGGCGAAAGCAGCTCATGCAGGATGGCGTTGAAGAAGTGGTCATGGCCTGCGTTGAAATGGCCCGCTTGCGCGTGGGAGCGCTCATTGTTGTAGAGCGCAGCATGCGGCTTGGCGACATGATCAAGCGTGAAGGTGTGCGTATTGACGCACAGCTCTCCCGGCAGTTGCTCATGAATATTTTTTATCCCAAAGCCCCTTTGCACGATGGTGCCGTGGTTATCAGCAAGGGCAGGCTTATGGCTGCAGCTTGCATCCTGCCCCTGGCCGAAGCCAAGGGCCAGAGCTTTGGAACCCGGCACCGGGCAGCTCTTGGGGTCACTTCAGAAAGCGACGCAGTGACCATTGTGGTGTCGGAAGAACGGGGTGAAATTTCTGTAGCTATGAAGGGCGAACTTATGCGCGCCCTTGATTCGGCTCGTTTACGTGAGGTTCTCAATGAAGTCCTCTAGCCTTTTTCGGCGCACGCCACATCTGATG
This sequence comes from Desulfovibrio sp., assembly GCF_047607245.1. Taxonomy (GTDB): domain Bacteria; phylum Desulfobacterota; class Desulfovibrionia; order Desulfovibrionales; family Desulfovibrionaceae; genus Desulfovibrio. The sequence continues at coordinate 6,334 of NZ_JASGDK010000077.1, read as the reverse complement.
ACCATGCTTGTGGCCATTCTGGCCGCCGTGAGCATGTGGTATGTGGTCAGTGTGCGCGAGCGCGTGGAAGCGCAGCTTGAAGTCACCTTGGATTACTACGGCATACCGGCCAATCTTGTCATAACAGACGGCCTCATAAACAAAGCCATAGTGCGCTTGCGCGGTCCTGAGACCCTGCTGCGGTCCGTAACTCAGGGCAAACTCATCCAAGCTGTGAATCTCTCCCAGATTAAAAAGGGCGTCACGGTAGTGCCTTTGACGGCAGAACATCTGGGGCCGACTTTTCGAGCCTTTGAGTTGATCGACGTGCAGCCGCCCCGCATCGTCGTCAGAGCTGATACGCTGATAGAACGTTCTGTGCCCGTGCGCGTTACGGTGGATTCGCCATTGCGTAACGGAGCATTGACAGTGGAAAAGGTCAGCGTCACCCCTACCACCGTCATTTTGCGGGGCCCGGAAACTGTGGTGGAAGAAATCTCCAATGTGCCCGTGCCCATTATGGCTGACCCCAAGGCGGCTGGCACCACCGTGCAACAGGTGGTTACACTGGATACGCCAAGCCTTGTCACGTCCATGCCGCCTACGGTCAAAGTGCAGTACAGCATTACAAGTGGCCGCGCAGAAGTAACCCGCCAATGCAAAGTAGAAATTTTGGCTGAAAACCGCCGTCAGTACCTGGTGACTCCGGGTGAGATCAGCGTACGCGTTGAAGTGCCTGACGCTCTGGCTAAAAATGCTCAATATCTTGGGCAGCTGGAGGCGACGGTCAGTCCGCCGGATATGGAAGAGGGTGAAAGCCGTATGGTTGAGCTTCGTTTTCGCCTTCCGGAAGGTATGACGCTCTTGAACCCCGGCACAGAAGAAGTTACGGTAAGCCGCAAGAAAAAATAGCCCGCTCTCCCGGTACGTTGCGGGAGGCGGAGGCCGCCTTGCGGCCCTGAAGGAGAAGGCATGGCCGATCGTCTTTTCGGCACTGATGGTTTGCGTGGCACGGTGAACAACTACCCGATGACCGTGGATGTGGCTTTGCGCCTGGGTTTGGCTGCCGGAGTACGTTTCCGGCGGGGCCAGCATCAGCATAAAGTGGTTATTGGCAAGGATACGCGCCTTTCGGGCTATATGTTCGAATCCGCCCTTACGGCAGGACTATGCGCGGCGGGCATGCACGTTATCATGACCGGCCCTCTGCCAACCCCGGCCATATCTTTTCTGACGCGCAGCATGCGCGCAGATCTTGGCGTAGTTATTTCGGCATCGCACAATCCTTTTCATGACAACGGGATCAAGTTTTTTGATGCCGATGGCTACAAACTGCCGGATATGGCCGAAGACGAAATCGCTGGTATGGTGCTGGACGCTGATTTTTCCTGGCCTTACCCGGATTGCAGAGGCGTGGGGCGTGCCACCAAGATCGAGGATGCTGGCGGCCGTTATATCGTCTACACCAAAAGCTGCTTTCCTGCCCAACTGACGCTTTCGGGTCTGCGCATAGTTGTTGATTGCGCCAACGGAGCCAGTTACAAGGTTGCTCCTCTGGCTCTTGAAGAATTAGGGGCCGAGGTTTTTCGCATCGGCACAAATCCTGACGGCACCAATATCAATGAGCATTGCGGCTCTCTTCATCCTGAAGTGGTAGCCGCCAAAGTTCGTGAGGTGCGGGCTGACATCGGTCTGGCGCTGGATGGCGACGCCGACCGCCTTATCGTTGTGGATGAGCACGGTGTTATTCTGGACGGCGATCAGATTATGGCTCTGTGCGCACAGGCCATGATGGCCAGAGGCGAATTGCCCGGCAATCTGCTGGTGGCCACCGCCATGAGCAATATGGCCCTCGAAATATTCATGCGTGACCACGGCGGGCAGCTTTTGCGAACCAAGGTTGGCGACCGTTACGTTATGGAAGCCATGCGGCGCGAAGGAGCCATGCTTGGCGGCGAGCAGTCCGGGCATCTTATTTTCCATAAATACAGCACAACAGGCGACGGCCTGCTGGCAGCCTTGCAGATATTGCGCATCATGCGTGAAAAAGAACGCCCTCTTTCTGAATTGGCTGGCTTGCTGACGCCCTTTCCGCAAAAACTCATCAATGTGCGGGTTGAAAAACGTCTGCCTTTTGAGGAGCGTCCGGCCATTGGCGAAGCCGTGGCTCAGGTGGAAAAGGAGCTGGGTGGACGGGGCAGGGTGCTTTTGCGCTACTCCGGTACTGAAGCTCTTTGCCGTGTTATGGTTGAAGGCGAAAATACTGAAAAAGTGCGGGAATATGCCGAAGACTTGGCACAGGTAGTTGAACGCGAACTGCGCTAGGGATTTTTCTAAATAATTCTTTTGTTCAACAGGCTGGGTCAAAAGGTCATTTTTTACTCGCGAAGTGTACCGCCAAAGTAGACTCCTTTCGTAAAAACTCCCTTTTCCCTGTCCTTGGCTCAAAATTATTTATTTAGAAACGGTATCTGGCTTCTGGCTGAAAATTTAATGATTCTGGTTGCCACTCTGGCCATAACGCCAATAAGAGTGACGCGACAGAAGCAGGCCCCTGGCCCAAGCTGAGAATTCTGGCGGCTGCCCTTGCCCGCAGGCACTATGCCTGCGGCGGGCACACCTTGCCGTGAATAATCAAATGCTGACACCAGCTTGATTATTGCATCTATTCCGGTTTTGGCTGAATATATATCAAGCAAAACAAACAGCGGAGGCGAGCATGAAGGATATTCGCAAGGTTATTATTCCCGTGGCCGGATGGGGCACGCGTTCATTGCCTGCGACCAAGAATATTCCCAAGGAAATGCTGCCCATCTATAACAAGCCTGTCATCCAGTATGTGGTGGAAGAGGCCCAAAAGGCCAATATTCAGGACGTAATTTTTGTGACCAACCGTGACAAGAGCGTCATCGAAGATCACTTTGACTACAACCTGCAGCTGGAATCTGTGCTGGAACGCGCCGGAAAGCTGGACAAGCTTGCTGAAGTGCGCAAGGTGGCCGAAATGGTCAACATCATGTCCGTGCGCCAGAAAAAACAGCTTGGGCTTGGACATGCCGTGCTTTGCGCGCGTGAGCTCGTGCGCGATGATCCCTTTGCCGTTATGGTTGGCGACGACCTCATGTTTGGCGGCGTGCCCGGCATTGCCCAGCTTATCGAAGTGGCTATGGCGGAAAAAATGCCCGTTATCGGCGTTATGGAAGTGCCGTGGGAAAAAGTCAGCCGTTACGGTATCATTGACGGTGACGAGGTGGCTCCCGGCGTTTTCAGGGTCAAGAGCATGATTGAAAAACCCGAAAGGGAAAAAGCTCCTTCACGTATGGCCATTGTGGGGCGTTACGTACTCACGCCGGATATTTTTGACTATCTTGAAAAAGCCACCCCTGGTCACGGCGGCGAAATTCAGCTCACCGACGCTCTTCAGGCGCTGGCTCAGGACAGAGGTATGATGGCCGTGCGCATGTCGGGCATGCGTTTTGACGCTGGGGACTGGGCCGAATTTTTGACAGCCAATATCTATTTTGCCCTGCAGGATGAAGAACTGCGCTACGACTTGCTGAGCCTGCTTAAAAATTTTGTGCAGTTTCACTAGGCCGATTTGCCCCGAAACAGCCCGTGAACCGCGCCAGAGAATGGCCGCATCCGTTTTATTGCTCCCCCTGCCCGTACTGGTTGCGGCGGGGGGAGGCTTGCTTTCCCCCCGGTATTGATTAACTCTGCGCCACATGTACGCCAGCATCGCTCTTCTGAGTCCCCCTTATTCCACCTTGAGCTACGCTCTGCCGCCGGAATTTCCTGATGATTTCTGGCGGCCTGGCCTGCGTGTGGCAGTTCCTCTGGGGCGAGGCGAAAAGGCCGCGCTGCGTGCAGGTGTGGTGCTTGAAACCAGCGACAGCCTTGATCTGCCCAAGGGAGTAACTTGCAAGAGTGTCTGCTGGCCCCTTGAGGAACAGCCTGCTCTTACTGGTGAATTGCTGGCTTTGGCACAGGATCTCGCTCTTCGCCAGGCATTGAACCCCGGCCATATTCTGGGGCATGTGTTGCCTCAGGGGCTTCGAACCACGCGTGTGCAGCTGCGGCTTGTGCACGAAAAAGGGGCTACTTCCTGGCCGTTGGCCCGTATTCGCGGGGCGGATGAAGCCTCAAGGCGTCATCTGGCTCAAGCCCTGGCCCAAGGCGAGGCAAGATTGCTGCCCCCTGGTACAGATGCCGCCAGCGAAGAATTTTGCGTCCTGCGCGTGGATCCTCCGTGGCCTGTGCGGCCTTCTGCCTCACGGCAGATAGAGGTGCTGGAGTATTTGCAGGAACACGGCGCCGTCAGTCGGCGTAATCTCACCCGTGCATTGGGGCAGGGAGCAGGCATTCCCTTGCAGTCGCTTCTGTCCGCAGGGCACGTTGCACTGATGCGGCAGGACGCCGAAGATGAAGTGGAAGCCGTGGAACAAAGCCTTCTGCCGCCTCCGCCCGCTCCCTTTGTTTTGAATGACGATCAGGCTGTGGCCCTGAACGAAATGAAAACCGCTCTTGAGACTGCCCAAACGGAAAAGCGGGCGGTGTCCCGTCTGCTCTATGGCGTGACTGGCAGCGGCAAGACTGCTGTATACCTTGAACTGGCTCGTGCTTGTCTGGCTGCCGGCAAGAGTCTGCTTTTGCTCGCGCCGGAAGTGGCCCTGGCCTACAAGCTCCGGCGAGACGCTGCTTGCGCGCTGCCGGAAGTTCCGCTTTTTTTCCACCACGGCTACCAGTCTCCAGCCCGTCGCGAAGCTACCTACAGGCAACTGGCCTCGCGTCAGGAACCCTGCCTGGTGGTGGGTACACGTTCGGCCCTGTTCCTGCCTGTGCCACATCTCGCTTGCGTTGTTCTGGACGAGGAGCATGACGCATCTTTCAAGCAGGACGAAAGCCTGGCATATCAGGCCAAGGAGGTTGCCTGGTTCCGCATGGCCCAGAATAACGGCCTGCTGGTACTGGGATCGGCCACGCCTGATCTCAAGACATTTTATGCTGCAGAAGGCGGTCATCTGCCCGTATTACGCCTGCCGCGGCGTGTGGGCGGGCGCGATTTACCGCCTGTTGAGCTGGTAGACATCAGTTCGCTTTCGCCTGCTGCTACGACAGAACAGGGCCTTCTGGCTCCGCAAAGTGAGCAGGCCTTGCAGGAGGTCGTCAGCAGAGGAGAGCAGGCCGTGGTTCTGCTCAACCGCCGTGGCTACGCGCCCCTTATGTACTGCCTTGATTGCGGGCGCACGCTCCGTTGTCCTCAATGCGAAATAGGGCTCACCTACCATAAGGGACGGGAAAAACTGGTCTGTCACTATTGTGGATACAGCAGGCCATTTCCTTCTCCATGCCCGGAATGCAAGGGGATGAACTTTCTGCCAATGGGCGAGGGCACAGAGCGTTTGGCCGAGCGCCTGAGTGTGCTGGCAGGAGGCCCTGTGCTGCGTCTGGACAGAGACAGCACGCGCCGTCCAGGGCGGATGGAAGAAATACTGGCGGCCTTCGCCCGTCAGGAATCTCCCATTCTTGTGGGTACGCAAATGCTTTCCAAGGGGCACCATTTTCCCAATGTGACTCTGGCCGTGATCGCGGACGGCGACCTCGGGCTTAACCTGCCTGACTACCGTGCTGCGGAGCGCACGTTTCAATTGCTGGTGCAATCCTCCGGCCGGGCGGGACGGGGCGATAAACCCGGACAGGTACTTATCCAAACGCGTGATGTAAGCCACTACTGCTGGCAGTATGTGCGTGAAGCCGACTATGAGGGATTTTACGCAGCCGAGCTGGCCCGCCGCAAACTGCGGCGGTATCCGCCTTTTGTGCGCCTTGCGCTGATACGAATATCGCATGCGGTGGAGGAAAACGCCGGGGTGGCTGCCGTTAATGATTTGGCTGCCGCCATGCGCGGGCGTGCTGCGGAGCTTGGTTTGCAACTGCTAGGCCCGGCCCCAGCCCCGCTGGCCTTGTTGCGCGGGCGCCGCAGGTATACCTGCCTTGTGAAAGGGCAGGATTGGCAGGCCATACGCGCCCTGTATTTTTTTGCTGCAGCACAAAAATATACCAAAAACCTACGACTTTTTCTTGACCTCGATCCTGTAAATATGTTGTGAATGGCAATTGCTTTTTTGCAGGCTGTTGGGGGTAACCGTCTTCCCGTCTAGGGTTCAGTGCGGTTTTTTCCAGTGCTATATGCGCCACGTTGTGGGCAGTGTCCAAACCGCTTGTGTGAGCGGCTTGTCTGGTAGCTCTGGTCTTTTGAGGACAGGTCGTGTGATGGCGGCCGTGGCATGGGGAGGAAGGATGAAGGTTTTTCGTGCGTTGGGGCTGGCGCTGGCGCTGGTTATCTGCTGTTCGG
>NZ_JASGDK010000076.1:0-17648 GCF_047607245.1 Desulfovibrio sp. | reverse complement strand
CTCCGGTTCTGACCGCGAAATTCTGCTTACAGTTACCAACAATATCGCGCTCAAGAGGTTGGAGAATCTTGTTTTCAGCATTGACCGCAACGCGCTCTTCATTGTTGAAAATACCTTTTACGTTTCCGGCGGGCAGTTCGCCCGCAGGGGCAGGTAGGATCGAAACATGACGCCCTTCGCCCCCCTCATGGCCGAAGCCGGTTCTGATAAGCCAGAGCCTCAGGCGCTGGCCATCAGAGCTAAAAGCATTGTTACTCTGGCGGGGGAAGATCCGGCCAGGGGGGCCCGCCTGTTTGCTCCCCTGAAAAAAATTGACAATGCAGTGCTCATCGTACGGGACGGCATGGTGGACGAGGTCCGACCCTGGTCAGCGGGCGCTGCCCCGGCCGGGGCGCTGGTGCGGGATCTGGGCGCGGTATGCCTTGCCCCTGCCTGCGTCAACGCCCACACCCACCTGGAGCTTTCGCACCTTGCAGAGCGTATCCGCTGGGGCAAAGGCTTCACGGCCTGGCTGCAAAGTCTTATCCCCTTGCTCCGTGAAACGCCGGACCCGCAAGCCGCCGAAAACGCCTGCGCCCATATGGCAGGAACCGGAACCCTGTACGCTGGCAATATCACCGGGTCCCTGCCCGGCGGCATGCTGCTGGCGGACGCCGCTTGTCGTGAAGCGGGCCTTGCTGTGAGCCATTTTTGTGAATGGTTCGGCTTTGGCGCTCCCTTTGCCGATGGCGTGCGCCCCTGGCCGCCCCGCTGCCGCGAAGCCCTTGAGGAAGATCCTTTTCTGGCGGCGCGCTGTGCGCCGGGAGGGCATGGCCTCTACTCCACCGGGCCGGATATTTTGCGTGCAGCCAAACAGGACTGCGCCCGCATGGGCCGTATTTTCAGCTTTCATCTGGCGGAGTCGCCTGACGAAACACAATTGCTGACCACAGGCGACGGCCCCCTGCGCCAGTGCTACGAACAGGTAGTTCTGCCCCCCGACTGGCAGGCCCCCGGCCTGCGCCCCCTGGCGTATGCCGTCAAGCTGGGCCTTCTGGACGCTGGAACCCTGGCTGTACACGGCACGCAACTGGACGCGCAGGAAGTGGAAGTGCTGGCCGCCAGCGGCGCGGCCCTGTGCATGTGCCCGCGCTCCAACCGCAACCTTGGTCTGGGCGTGCCGCCAGTACGTGACCTGCTTGAAAGTGGCTGCCTGCTTTGCCTCGGCACTGATGGCCTGACCAGCAACCGTGACCTGGATGTGCGGCAGGAAGCCGTGTGGCTGCGTGAAAATCTCGATGTGCCCCCCGAAGCTCTAGTGCGCCTCATGACCATCAACGGGGCAGAAGCCCTCAACATGCTCCAAAGCGGCGCTGGCCGCCTTGAACCGGGAAGCCCCGCAGACTTCTGCGTTCTGCCTGAAGCGCTGACCTACTAGAACATTTTGCACTTGAAAAAATCGCTTTGCGGTGAGCAAAGCTCGCCTATGCTTATTCCGTAGCAAGAACTTGCACGCAAATCCTTGCAGAACAACTGATTCGTTTCATTCGTAAATTGCTCTGAACCTGCGCCGGGGCCACTCGGCAACGCGCCTGCCTTTATCCCCTGCCCTGTATTTGCCTGTCAGATACCCGCCACTGCTCACGCGAACGAAATGGACGTAAGAATTTTGCTCTTTTCTGTAGCAGCTCCATATCTGGCTATTTTGGCCCTATCAGACGCTTTCAACGCCGTTTACGGGCAGTCGGACAGAGCATTTTCAATAATTCCCAGCTTTCTGGTCAATAAAGTTATTGTCATCATAAAATCTTGCTGGCAGTATTTGCCCCACGCCAGACTTATACGTTTATGACTACTGGGGCCGTTGCTGTTCAATGGTTCCAGCGACGTCTGTCGCCTGTTATCAACCTGCGCCAAGAAGGAAAGCATGAGCGAGGAATTACTGGACTGGAAAGAAGCCATGACACGTGTGCTCAACAAACGTGACCTTTACGTCAATCTGTTGGGCAAGTTCATTGAGACGGAACGCGACACTCCCGACAGGGTGGCCGTAGCCTTGAAAAACGGCAATGCGGAAGAAGCCCGGCAGCTGGTGCACAACACCAAGGGAGCCGCCGCCAACCTGGGGGCCAAGGCGCTGGCCTCCGCTGCGCTGGAACTCGAAATGGCCATCAAGGCCGGGGCAGACACAGGCCGCGCCCTCAGCCATTTCAGCACCACCGTTATGGAAACTCTCGTGACCATGCACGCCTTTATGACCCAGTAGTCCCGGCAAATTTCGGTACAAATAAACCCGCCTCTGCTGCAATGGCAGAGGCGGGTTTTTGTTTATCATGTCACTTATGGAGTAAATTAGCCTTGCAAAGTTAAGCCGCCTGCCACGGCACTGCCTGCAAATGAAACGTCAGCTCTCAATCTTGAAAAAACGCAATCTCAGGGCATTTGTCACCACAGAGACAGAGGACAGAGCCATAGCTGTACCCGCTATCATAGGCGAAAGCATGGGGCCGCCAAAAACGTGCAGCAGCCCCGCCGCCACGGGCAGGCCCAACACGTTGTAGCCAAAAGCCCAGAACAGATTTTGCCGGATATTGCGCATGGTGGCCCGCGAAAGCGCCAGGGCAGTCAGTACGGCCTCCATGCCGCCGCGCATGAGCACTATGTCTCCAGCTTCGGCGCTCACATCCACGCCCGTGCCCACAGCCATGCCCACATTGGCCAAAGCCAGCGCAGGGGCATCGTTAATGCCGTCGCCCACCATGCCGACCACATGCCCCTGCTCCTGCAGGCGGCGCACATAGTCGGCCTTTTCGGCAGGCAAAAGGCCCGCAGCAACTTCATCCACACCCACCTTGGCCGCTACAGCCCTGGCAGTGCGCTCGTTATCGCCCGTAAGCATAACCACGCGCACGCCCATCTGCTGCAAACGGGCCACCACAGAGGGAGATTCGGGCCGGATGGCGTCAGCCAGCGCCAGAATACCCGCAAGGCGGATTTCGCCGCCACTGCCAAGGGCCAGCAGCAAGGGAGTCTGACCCGCCTCGGCCAGCACCGCCAGTTTTCCGGCGATGCTTTCAGAAATATCGAGCCCGTGTTCCTTCATGAAGGCACGGTTGCCCACGGCCACATGACGGCCTGCATCAGAGCAAAAGACCTTTCCCTCTATGCCCATGCCGGGAGCCACCACCACGTCTTCCACACGGCAGGCAGGCAACTTGCGTTCCTGCCCGGCCTTGATCAGGGCCTGGGCCAAGGGATGCTCCGAACGGGCCTCCAGAGCGGCAGCCAAAGCCAGCAACCCGTTTTCATCCAGTCCATCTGCGCCGTCCAGCATGGTAACGCCAGTAAGCACGGGCTTGCCTGTGGTGAGGGTGCCTGTCTTGTCCACGGCCAGAACATTGATGTGTCCGGCCTGCTCCAGCGCGGCCCCGTTTTTGATAAGCACGCCAAGCTGTGCCCCACGCCCGGTGCCCACCATAATGGACATTGGGGTCGCCAGCCCCATTGCGCACGGGCAGGCCATGACCAGCACGGCCACAAAGACGGTAAGCGGCGTTGTTATGGGTTCAGAGCTGAATACCAGCCAGGCCAGTGCCGCCAGCACGGCATAAAGCATGACAGCTGGCACGAAATAGTAGCTGACGCGGTCTGCCAGACGGGCAATGGGAGCCTTGCTGCCCTGCGCCTCGCGTACCAGCCGGATGATGCGCGCAAGACGCGTATTGCGGCCCACTGCATCGGCACGCAATGTCAGCGACCCTTCGCCGTTGACGCTGCCCGCCACCAGTTTGTCACCGGGGCCCACAGCGACGGGAATGGATTCTCCCGTAAGCAATGAAAGGTCTACGGCGCTTTTGCCCGTCAGAATTTCACCATCCACAGGCACACGCCCGCCGGGTCTGAGCAGCAGGTGGTCGCCTGTTTTTAAGGACGCCACCGCGACCTCCTGAGGCGGCAGGGCTTCGTTGGCCGGATCGAGCCGCAGGGCAGTATCCGGCGTGAGGCTCATAAGCGCGCCCATAGCGTCGCCAGCCTTGCGCTTGGCTGTGGCTTCAAGAAACTGGCCCAGTTCAATCATGGTCAACAGCACTGCCGCCGACTCGTAATACAGGTTCATAGCGCGCTCTACAGGGTTAATCCCCATAAGCCCAAGCACCGTGTTTACCAGACTGTAAATAAGGGCAGCGCCCGTTCCCACAGCCACAAGGCTGTCCATAGCCGGGGCCTTGCGCAGCAGAGCGCGGATGCCGTCTACATAAAAATGCCGCCCAAGCCAGACAATGGGCAGACTGAGGAAAAGCTGCACCAGCATGAAGGTGCGCGGCGAGTCGTGCGGGTCCATCCAGCCCGGCATGCTCAACCCCATCATGTGGCCCATAGACACTATCAGCAAGGGCACGGCAAAACAGACCATAGGGATAAGGCGGCCCAGACGGTCACGCGAATCCTTGAGAGCTTTGGCCTTGTTTTCCGCAAATTCGGTGGAGGCGTCCTCATCGGCAGATGGCGTTGCGCTGAAGCCCAGTGTGGCAACACGGTCCATTATTTCTTGCTGCACTGCTTCTTCTCGGCCAGGACTGGTCCATACCTCTGCTTTAGCTGTGGCAAGATTGACGCTGATTTTTTCCACGCCTTCCATCCGCCCTACCACGCGCTCGATTCGCGACGAGCAGGCAGCGCAGTGCATTCCCCCAATGTCGAACTGCAAGGGGCAGGCTTCTGTATCGGCAGCTTTTTGCACAATGGGCTCGCTCATATCTTCCTCCAGCTTGTCATTTGCCTGGGCGGCGCGTAGACTTGCTTCACTGTGAAATTGAAAACGGTTTCCTCAAGGAGGATACGATGAAAAGCCTGAAAGTCAATGGCATGCGTTGTGGGCACTGCAAAGGCGCAGTGGAAGAAGCTGCGGGCAAGATTCCCGGCGTGAAAAATCCTCTGGTGGATTTGGACGAAAAAGTTCTGCGCTACGAAGAAGACGGCCCGGTGGATATGGAAGCCCTGCGCACGGCCATCAGCAACATCGGCTTTGATCCCGAGTAAACTGGCATGGGCCGGAGCAATTCCGGAACAGGCTTTTTGGGCAACGCCAGAGGCTGCCTCTAAATAATTGGTTTTGCGCCAAGGCAAGAAAAATGCCCTTTTTGCAAAAGGATTGTACTCTTAGGGTACACGCCCGGAGTAAAAAAGGGCATTTTAACACCGCCAGCTGAACAAAAGAAGCATTTAGAGACAGCCCCTGAATGCTTGCAAAAAACATACACACGCGCCTTTCTTTTTCACACGGCACCCCCCCTGTATCTTGCCGTTTGTTCTCAAATGCCGTAGTGTTGAAAGCCAGTATTACGCCTGCTGACGCGCTTTCCAAACACATTTCGCAGGCAAACCCACACCGCCATGCAGCCATACGAACTGTTATTTCCATACCGCCTCCGGTGCAGGGCCCATCCATACATGCGCAACGGCTTTTCAGGCCTGCTCTTGTGCTGTGTCCTTTTTCTGCTGGCAGGTACTGTTCACGCCCAGGATATTTTCCCTCTGGATTTCACGGTGTTTAGTCTGGGCGAAGGACCGCGAACAGTTCTGGTGGTGGGCGGCATTCAGGGCGATGAGCCGGGAGGCTTTTCTGCGGCGACACTGCTGACCACTCACTATCAGATGGAAAACGGCAGCGTGTGGGTAGTGCCCAATCTGAATTTTCCCAGCATCATCAAAAGGTCGCGCGGCCTGCACGGCGATATGAACCGCAAATTTGCGCGGCTGGATGATAAAGATCCCGAATTTGCCACAGTGCGTCGCATTCAGGAGCTCATAGACCATCCCCAGGTTGCCCTTGTGCTCAACCTGCACGACGGCAGCGGCTACTATCGCCACAAATATGAAGACAAACTGCGCAACCCCGCCCGCTGGGGGCAGTCGGTCATCATCGACCAGACCGACCTGCCGGGAGTCTTTATGGGCGCTTTGGAGGCCGAAGCCGAAAAAGCTGCCGCAACGGCCAACGAAGCCCTAATTCAGGCGGGGCATCGCCTGCACGTGCACAATACCAAGACAGCCGACGGCGATCACGAAATGGAAAAAAGTCTTTCCTTTTACGCTGTTCGGCGGGGCAAGGCGGCTTTTGGCCTTGAGGCCAGCAAAGAATTTTCCGTCGAGCTGCGCGCCTATTATCACCTGCTGATGGTGGAGTCGTTTTTACGGCAGGCAGGAGTGGATTTCAGCCGCTCGTTTGCCCTTACTCCCGATGGCGTACGCGGCGCATTGCAAGACAACCTTGCCGTATCCTTTGCCGACAACCGGGTATTTCTCCCACTGGAAGACGCGCGCCCGGCTATCAATTATCTTCCCCTGCCCAAGGGCAGCCCGGCTCAGGCCGTGCCCACCAAGCCCATCATGGCCGTACTGCCCTGCGCCAAGGGCGGCGAGGGCCAATTTTGCGTGCACTATGGCAACCGCATGCTGACGCTCATCCGCCCGGAATGGCGTGAAGTGGACAACAGCCTGAGCGCAGTACGCGTCCGCGTGGACGGTGAAGACAGGCAGATACCTTTCGGACAGGTGGTATATGTTGGCGATTCTCTGCTTGTCGAGCCCATAGAAGGCTACAGGGTCAACGCCATAGGCTTTGACAACGGCAAACCTGACGAGGCTGGCGTAGACCTGCGCCTCAAGGATTTCATGCCGCGCTTTTCTGTAGACAAACAGGGAAAAATGTTTCGCGTCGAAATTTACCGGAACCAGCTTTTCAGCGGTATGTTTTTGGTTTATTTTGACAAAGATAAACAGAACAGTCCCAACAGGCCGCGCATGGCCCGTAACGCGGGTTCGTTGCCCGACCGCCCTGGCCCGGAATCATCACTGGGTTTCTGAGAACAATCATGTCTGAAAAAATTTCCATCTGTGTGGCTGGCGGCGGCAGCTGGGGTACAGCCCTGGGACATCTTCTGGCGCGTGGGGGGCATCATGTCTGCCTGTGGATGCGCGATGCCGCCGTGGCCAAGGCCGTTAACGAAAAACACGAAAACCCGCGCTACCTCCCCAACCTGTCTCTGGATGAGCGGCTTACCGCCACCACTGACCCGACAGCCCTGGACCGCTCACTGGTGGTTCTGGCTGTGCCCTGTCAACAATTACGCGGCTGGCTTACGCAACACGCCCGCCACTTTCAGCCAAGGGTAGTGCTGGTCAACGCAGCCAAGGGCATTGAAACCGGATCTCTGGCTACCTGCGCCGAAATGACCGCCCAGACGCTCGGGCACCTCAACCCCCGCTATGCAGTTTTGTCCGGCCCTTCCTTTGCGGCTGACGTGCTGCGCGACCTGCCCACTGCCGTTGTTATGGCTGCCTACGACGAAGAGCTGGGACGGTATTTACGCGATATTTTTTCCGGCCCTGTTTTTCGTTGTTACTCCAGCACTGATGTTACAGGTGTGGAAATGGGCGGCGCACTTAAAAACGTCATGGCTATTGCTGCTGGCACCTGCGATGGGCTGGGCCTTGGCGCCAACAGCCGCGCAGCTCTCATAACGCGGGGTCTGGCTGAAATGAGCCGCCTCGGCGTAGCGCGCGGCGCGCAAGCGCATACCTTCATGGGGCTTTCCGGTCTGGGCGACCTTACCCTGACCTGCACCGACGACCTCTCCCGCAATCGGCAGGTGGGCCTGCGGCTTGGGCGTGGAGAAAAGCTTGACCACATCACGCAAAGCCTCGGCATGGTAGCAGAAGGTGTAAAAACCACAGCCGCCATCTATGACCTGGCACAAAAGCTTGGCGTAGATGCTCCCCTGACCAATGCCGTACACAGCATTCTGTATGAAGACCAAAGCCCGCAGGCCGCACTGCGCGATCTGATGGGCAGAACGCTGCGCGAAGAATAGACGCTGACTGCAAAACAAGAGCCGTCGACTGTACTTCGCGTTTTTCACCGCAAGGTGTCCGCGACATAAGCGTGCACCAGTTTGCAGTATCCGCATTAGTGCAGATTACCTCTTAGAGCAGATTGGCTTTGAAATGCATCACATTTCAAAGTTGTCATTCTGCCTGAAAATACGATGGGGATGTCCTAGATAAGCAACCTAAATTATCTAGGGCATCCCCTCATTCTTTTGTCCCACTGGCTGCGTCAAAAGGCCATTTTTTGCTCCTGTCATGCACCGCAAAAGTACATTCCTTTCGTAGAAAAACCCTTTTCCTTGCCCTTGGCGCAAAGCCATTTATTCAGAAACAGCCTCTAGGCAGTGTCGAGCCTGACGAGCAAGTATCTGCACTTTCAAGCGGCGGAGCGGCCTTCGCAGACGTTCAGAATGCCTGCATTCGCAACTGTAAACTGTAATGGGGCTATACAACTGCCGTTCAGGGCAAGACGCCCACCAGCACATCTTTTCCTCAAGATACGGGACAGCCAAACTGCATATATTCCCGGCAGAATCGTAACACCTTCCCCACCATTTCCTTAGGTCACGACAAGTACGTCTTTGGCGGGCACACCTTGATCAAACACAAAATGAGCTCCTGATTCCGTTGGATAAATAAATCACATACTCATTTTGATACAAAAACGTGCAATCTGCTAAAAATTTTTTAGTAACACGAATTTTTTGATTTGCACTTTTCTCTTTTGCGCAAAAAAGAGGAGCAAACAATGACATTTTTTTTACTGCTGCCCGAATTTTATTATAACTAGTACACCAAACAGCTATTGGTTGATTAATCAACTAATTATAGTGAATACTGGATTGAGCAAACACCCAACACACAAACCACATCAGCTCTAACTACTGTCGAACTGCTGTGAATTATTACACATACTGTAATTAGACACGCAAAACCAGCGCCACTTCTATGCAAATTGGCAAAAACCCCATACTTTCAGTGAAATAATCAACACTTGCACAGAATAGCGAAGTACGATAAGGCTGTTAACACTCGTTTTACTATTTTTTTCACGATTTGGTATGGGTGTGATACCACATCGCATGAGGCGTAGCTGGGGCCAAGCACTGTGCTGGCCTGAAAGACCCGCAAACTACGGGGCGAATTATGACGGAATCATTGTTCTCGGCTGGCGGCCAGCTTGTGCCGCTTCTGGTGGGTATGGCCCTCATGCTGTATGCAGCGGCCCAGGCCGTGCGTCAGCGTAAGGACCCTCACCGCCTGATCCTCTGGGGTGCCCTGCACGACGCGGGCATTATCTGCCTGGGGCTCGGTGCGGCTACCGCCATCGGCGCCACCGGTTTGTGGCTCTTCATACTTTTTCAGGTCGCAGCGCGCGGTCTGGCATGGACGGCGCTAAGCCGTCTTACTTCAGCATGCTACACAGGGGCAGCCTGTAGTCAGGGGCCCGTTCAGGTGGCTGACCTGAGTGGTTCCGGCCAACGCCACCCCTGGATGGCGGCCTTGTTCGCCCTGGGCCTTCTGGCTTCGGTGGGCGGCTCGCCCTTCCTGCTGCCCGAGGCTCGCCTCTTCATCAATGCAGCCGTGCTTGATGCCATGCCCGCTGGTCTCACTGGCCTTCTGGTCATGGCCCTGGCCACCACAGTCTTCATCTGGTTGTACGTCAATGCCGTGCGACGCATTGTGCTGGAAGACGCACCAGAAGACGCACCCACGGCTTTCGGCCCCATGCGGGGCGGTTCCGGTCTGGTGATCGGCCTTGCTGTGGCGGTAGGCCTTATGGGCCTTTTCCGCGGTCCACTTACGGCCCTCATTGGCGGCCAGTACGGGTTTGACGCACCTCATTCTGCTGTGCATCCGGCTTATTGGTGTTACTACCTCGGCGCGTTTGCAGTGGGCGCAGCATTTCTGGCCCGCATGCGTCTGGCTCCCGTAATAGGAACGGCCTTTGCGGCCCTGGCCTTTGTGACCGTGCTTGTTACGGACGCTCCGGCCACTGCCAAACTGTTCCTGGTCATGATCAGTCTTGTGGCTCTTGTGGTCTGCGTGTACTCGCAAGGCTACATCCACGGGCGGCATCAGGGGCGCTACTGGTTTTTCCTGCTGCTCACCTTCGGCTCTCTGGCGGGCATAGTTTCCAGCACCGACGTTTCAGGCCTTTACGGGTACTGGGAACTCATGACCTTCGCCTCCTACTTCCTGGTAGTGCACGAAGGACGGCGCAGCGCATTCGACGCTGGTCTCAAATACTATGTCATGTGCGCGGGCGGCGCGCTGTTCATGCTGCCCGGCCTGCTTATGCTTGGTGAAGGCTTTGTGCCCACGCCTGTGGTTCAGGCAGCTTTTGTGCTCTGCCTGATGGGCTTTGGCGTCAAGGCTGGCCTTGTGCCCCTGCATTCGTGGCTGCCCGATGCCCACCCGGCTGCGCCTTCTTCGGTGTCAGCTCCTCTTTCGGGCATCATTACCAAGATGGGCATCTTCGGCATTGTGGCCGTGCTGCTCATGCGGCCGATGGTCAGCACTCTGCCCGGCCTGTTCGGACTTTCCTGGCTTGGTACGGGCCTGGTGTTTACTGGCGCGGCCACGCTCATTCTGGGTGAGGTGATGGCCCTGCGCCAGAACGACATCAAGCGCATGCTGGCTTACTCCACCCTGGGGCAGCTTGGTGAAATTGCGCTGGTGCTCGGCATTGGCACGTGGCTTTCCACCACGGGCGCGCTGTGGCACATGTTCAACCATGCCATCATGAAGGACCTGCTCTTCCTTGGCGCTGGCGCACTCATCATGCGCAGCGGCAGCCGCAAGCTCAGCGATCTGCGCGGCCTGGGCCGCCAGATGCCCTTTACCGTGGCCTGCATGGGTATAGGCCTTGTAAGCATTATGGGGCTGCCGCCCTTTGGCGCATTCTACAGCAAATTCCTGATGATTCAGGCCGCCACCGAGGCAGGACAGCTCTGGCTGGCCGCGCTTATTCTTGGCGGTTCCCTTGTGGGTCTTGTCTACTATACCCGCATTCTCAAAACCCTGATTTTTGAAGAACGCCCCGACTATCTGCCCACGGTTACCGAAGCTCCGTTGACCATGCGCGTAGGTATGGGCGTACTGGCGGGCCTGTGCGTTCTGCTTGGCCTTGCGCCGCAGATAGCCATGCAGCTTGTAGCCCCGGTGGCATCTCTGGCCTTTGTGCCCAACCCGGCGGACGCAGGCGTACTGCTGGCCATGCACGTTAGCTGGCCCATCTATGTTGTGGTGCCGATATTCGGCGCTCTGCTGCCAGCCCTCTTCCACAAGAACCGCATCATGGCGGGCAAGGTCAGCGTTGGCGTACTGATTGCCACGGCCCTGCTGGTCATTCTGTTCGGACGCGGGCTGGACACGCTTTCCTTCTGCTTTGCCCTCATTGTGCCCCTGCTGGGCGCGGTGAACATGAGCTACGCTCTGGGGTATATGGAGCACAGCCACAGGCAGTGGCGTTTCTACTGCGCCTTCACAGCCATGTGCGGTGGTTTGGTGGGTATGGCGGCCAGCCAGTACCTGCTGAGCTTCTTCCTGTTCTGGGAAATCATGAGCTCGTGGACGCTCTACATGGCCATCGCTCACGAAGGCGACAAAGCCTCCCTGCGCGAAGCCTTCAAGTACTTTATCTTCAACGTCTTCGGCGCTGGCTTCATCTTTGTAGGCCTGTGCGTCATTGGACCTTTTACGCCCTTCACGGCGCTGCTGCTGAACGGTATGGTGCCCAACCTGCCCGCTGGCGCGGCATGGCTTGGCATGGCGCTGCTGGCGGCAGGCTTTGTCATGAAGGCCGCACAGCTGCCCTTCCGCATTGACTGGCAGATGCATCCGGCGCTGGCTCCCACGCCTGTGTCTGGCTACATCTCCTCAGTGCTGCTGAAGAGTGCAATTCTGGGCCTTATCAAGCTCTTTATGCTGCTGGGCGGCGGTTTCGCCGTTGCGGGCATACTGGGCGGGTTTGAACAGAGCTCCATCAGCGTGACTGTCATGTGGATAGGCGGCATCACCATCATTATGGCCGCCCTTCAGGCACTGCGCAGCAATGGCCTCAAGCTTATCTTCATCTACTCCACCGTAAGCCAGCTCGGTTATATGGTGCTGGCAGTGGCGGCGGGCGGCGCGCTCGGATACGCGGGCGGCATGCTGCACGTCATCAACCACGTCTTCTTCAAAGACCTGCTCTTCCTTGTGTGCGGCGCTGTTATGTTCGCCAGTCACAGGGAAACCCTGGACGACCTTGGCGGCATTGGCCGCAAGATGCCCTTTACCCTGGCCATGTTTGCTATTGCCGGGCTTTCGGTGATCGGCGTGCCCCCCACCAGCGGCTTCTCTTCCAAATGGCTCATTTACCACGCACTTATGGAGGCGGGCCAGCCCTTCCTGGCTCTGCTTTCCCTCATAGGCAGCGTGTTGACTATGGCCTATATTGCCAAATTCCTGCACGCGGCCTTCCTGGGCCAGCCTGCGCAGGACCTTGACGAAATAAAGGAAGTGCCGCGCATTATGCGTGTGCCCATGGGCATTCTGGCTGTGGGCTGCGTGCTGACCGGCATCTTCCCCGGCCTCGCGCTTGGCCCCATCAACTCCGTGTTGTTCGAGTACGGCTTCATGCCGCTTAATGTAGGCATATCGGGCGTGCTTTCAGGCGCTGGCGCCTGGAACGCCACGGGCATGTTCGTCATGATGGCCCTGGCCTTCACGGGCGGCTACTGGTTCGTGAAGCGCTTTACCCGCCTGCGCGAAATTGATGTGCACACCTGCGGCCTGCCGCCTGAAATGGCCACCAGCCGCATGACGCCTTCCAGCATATACGGTGGTCTCACCCGCCTGCTTGGCGGTGGGAATACGCCCAAGGAGAACCGCTCATGAGCGATACCCTGCTTGCCATACTGCACATGTGCGTCTTCCCCGGCGGGGCATTTGCCCTGATGGTGGCCATGTTCTTCAAAGGACTGGACCGCCGCGTGGAAGCCCGCCTGCAACGTCGCGTGGGGCCGCCACTGGTGCAGCCCTGGCTGGACATTGCCAAACTGCTGACCAAGGAAACCCTGATCCCCAGGACGGCCTGCCGCCCGGCATTTTTGCTGGCTCCCGTCTTCGGCTTCACGGGCATGGCCGTTTGTGCGGCCTTCATACCCATCGCCGGCGTGTATAATGGTCTGTTCAATATGGGCGACCTGCTGGTGATTTTCTACCTGCTGCCCATTCCGGCCATGGCCATCATGCTGGGCGGCTCGGCTTCCAGCTCGCCATACGGCGCTGTGGGTTTTTCGCGCGAAATGATGCTCATGTTCGCCTATGAAATGCCCTTGCTCATGATCCTGCTGGCCGTGGCCATGCTCACGGGCAAAACGCTGGCTGGCGGCGCGTGGGGAGCAGAGTTTTCGCTCTTCAAAATCGTGGCCCTGCAACAGCAGACAGGCTCCTTTGGTTTCAATCCGACGATGATTCCGGCCTTTCTGGCCTACCTCATCTTCCTGCCCGGTACTATGGGTGTTGTGCCCTTTGATATTCCCGAGGCGGAAACCGAAATTGTTGAAGGCCCGCTGCTTGAATACGGCGGCCCGCTGCTGGCGCTTTTTCAGATCACGTCGGCCCTCAAGACCTTCGTTGTTCTGGGGCTGGGGGTTGCGCTTTTCTTCCCCGGCACCATATCTGAATGGTGGCCGATCAATTTGTTGTGGTTCCTGTGCAAGTGTCTCGCGCTCATGCTGGTTTCGCTTACCCTGGTCAAGTCGGCCACCGGGCGTTTCCGTATTGACCAGGCGTTTCGCTTCTATGTAACTGTGCCCGCTGCGCTCGCGCTGTGCAGTCTGATACTGGTCTGGGTGATGTAAGGAGGCCGCCGTGTCGCTGGATAACATGCTTAAAAAACTTTCCGTGCGTTCGCCGTGGCTGTTCCGCATCAACGCCGGTTCCTGCAATGGCTGTGACGTGGAATTGGCCACAACGGCCTGTATACCGCGCTACGACGTTGAACGCCTGGGTTGCCGTTACTGCGGCAGCCCCCGTCACGCCGACATTGTGCTTATCACCGGCCCTCTTACCACCAGAGTACGTGACCGTGTGCTGCGGGTGTGGGACGAAATTCCCGAACCCAAGGTTACGGTAGCTGTGGGCATTTGCCCCATATCCGGCGGGGTGTTCCGTGAAGGATACTCCATTGAAGGCCCCATTGACCGTTACCTGCCCGTGGACGTAAACGTGCCCGGCTGTCCGCCCCGGCCCCAGGCCATCCTTGAGGGCGTCGTGCTGGCCCGGTCTATCTGGCTGAAAAAACTGGGCGTGGAGGAATAGTATGGCGGGCTTTCTGAAAGTCTTATTCCGCAACCTGCTCGAAGGCCCCAGCACCGACCCTTTTCCTCTGGGTGAAACCTTTACCCCTGACCGTTTGCGCGGCAGGGCTGTGGTAGATCCTGACCTTTGCATGGGCTGCGGCATCTGCCGTCACTCCTGCGCGGCGGGGGCCATTCATATTGGCCAGCAACCCGACGGATCAGGCTTTACCATCACCATTTGGCAAAACTCGTGCTGCCTGTGTGCCTCATGCCGTCATTACTGCCCCACCGGGGCCATGAGCATCAGCACAGATTGGCACTCGGCCCATACTCAGGCCGAAAAATATAACAGGCTAGAGCAGCATACCATAAAGTATGAGCCCTGCGTGGTGTGTGGTGCGCTTATGCGCCCCATCCCCAAAGTTCTGGCTGACAAGCTTTATGCCTGGAATACCGAAATTGATCCCGAGTTTACTCGCAAGATGTGTCCCAAATGTCGTCAGATTGAAGATGCAAAGCGTAATGCCTGCATGCTGCCCACGACAGCTGATGAGGCACCGGTCGAACTAGTCGTCACTTCGGCAGCGCCCACAAAAGATTAGCGGCCTGGCCGCGGAGAATATATGCAAGAAGTCATTAACGGCAACGCCAAGGTCATTGAGGGGCTTACCGCTCTCTGCTCGACCGAAGACGACGCCATACATCACAGCACTGACAGCTTCGGCAATGCCTATCACTGGTTTCGCCTGGGCACTCCCCGCATGCTCACCCAGGGCGCGCAGATACTGCGCGACGCGGATGCCCGCCTGGCAATGGTGACGGCCTACAACCGCCGCCAGCTCAGCGAACCCATGCAGGAAATCTGCTATCACTTTGAGATTCAGGGTGTTATTTACAACATGACTGTTACTCTTAATGGTGAATGGCCCACAGTGCCCTCTATTACACCGCTGTTCGCCAATGCGGACTGGCACGAAAGGGAAATGATAGAGCTTTACGGCATCCAGGTTATGGGGCATCCCAACCCGCGCCGTCTCTTCCTCGACGAAGAACTGGACGCTGGCATTCTCAACGAGGCCGTACCTCTGTCCATTATGATGAACGGGGCCTGCACCACTGACCTGTGGGAACGCATCCTCCAGGATAAGGAGAAGCAGTCATGACCAGTACCTTTACCATGCCCCTGGGGCCAGTACATGTGGCCCTTGAGGAACCGGTATATTTCAACCTGACGGTGGACGGCGAAATCGTACGTCACGTTGATCTGACTTCGGGGCACGTGCATCGCGGCATGGAGGCAATGGCCACCCAGCGCAATCTGGTCAAGAACGTAACGCTTACCGAACGCGTGTGCTCGCTGTGCTCCAACAGCCATTCCTTTACTTACAGCATGGCTGTTGAAAACGTGCTGGGCATTACCATCCCCGACCGTGCGCGTTACCTGCGCGTGGTAGCCGAAGAAATCAAACGTATTTCTTCGCACCTGTTCAACACTGCTATTCAGGCCCACATCATCGGCTTCAAGTCGCTGTTCATGCACGTCATGGAAGTGCGCGAAATGATGCAGGACCTGAAAGAAACGGTTTACGGCAACCGCATGAACCTTGCCGCCAACTGCATTGGCGGCGTCAAGTACAGTGTAGATGCCGCCCTGCTGGATTACATGCGCAACATGCTGGACAAGGTTGAGCCTCAGGTGGACGAAATCCGCGAGATTTATGACACCAACAGCATGGTGCTGGCCCGTACCCGTGGCCTTGGCCTGCTGCCCAAGGAAGACGCCATCCGCCTGGGCGTTGTGGGCCCGGTGGCGCGCGGATCAGGTCTGCACCTGGATGTGCGCAAGGATTCGCCTTATGCGGCCTATCCTGATGTGGAATTCAAAACCGTTGTTGAGCAGGGTTGCTGCATCCACGCCCGCACAATGGTGCGCCTGCACGAGATATTTGAATCCTTCAAGATTATCCGGCAGTGCATCGCACAATTGCCCGAAGGCGAAGTAACCGCCCCCATGCGTCAGATACGCACGGCAGAAGCTTGCGCCCGTTCGGAAGCTCCTCGAGGCGAGGTGTTCTACTATATTCGTACCAACGGAACGGATATGCCCGCGCGTCTCAAGTGGCGTGTGCCTTCCTACATGAACTGGGAAGCTCTGGGCGTGATGATGCGTGACTGCAATGTATCCGACGTTGCCCTGATCACCAACAGCATTGACCCCTGCGTCTCCTGCACGGAACGCTAGAGAGTTACTGCGTGTCAGGGTTAAAGCAGCGAAGGGTGTAGCGCATGCATGAAGCGAGTCTGGTTCAGGGGTTGCTGGACATCTGTCTGAAAGCTCTGAACGATCACAATGCGGCACACCCGGAAAATCAGGTGAAGAGCATACACAAGGTGGAGTGCCAGCTTGGCCTCATTGCCTGTGTGGAGGCGCAAACCCTTATCGCCTGCTTTGAACTCTTTGCGGAAGGCACCCCGGCCGAGGGAGCGCAACTGCTTTTGCAGACAGCGCCCCTGGCCTGTCGCTGTACCGATTGCAGCCATGAATTCAGCCTGACGCAACGGCATTTCGTCTGCCCCAGTTGCGGCGGCGAAAACATCCACTTCAACGGGGGCCACGGATTAACCCTGATGGCCCTGCACGTTGCACCCGAGGAAACGGACCATGACTGAACACATCCAGGTCGTACCCGACAAATGCCGCGCCTGTCGCCGCTGTGAAGTGGCCTGTATCGCCGCCCACCACGGCATGAGCTTCAAGGAAGCCATGAAGCACCGCGACGAACTCGTGTCGCGCGTGCAAGTGGTCAAGGCCGACGGCTTCAAGACCACAGTGCGCTGCCACCAGTGCCCCCACGCTCCCTGCGTCAACGTTTGCCCCACAGGGGCGCTCCAGCAGGACGAACAGGGGCGCATCATCATGCGCGTCCAGTACTGCGTGGCCTGCAAAATGTGCATGGCCGCCTGCCCTTACGGCACCATAACGATGGAAACCATCGGCATGCCATCGGTAGACGGTGAAGACGGCGAAACCCTCGCCCAGCGCGCCCGCCGCGAAGTGGCTGTGCGTTGTGACATGTGCCGCGCGTGGCGTATGGAAAACGGCAAGCGCATCACTGCCTGTATGGAAGCCTGCCCGGCCCACGCTCTTTCACTGGTGCTGGCCGACGGTACCGTGGTGGAAATGCCCAAGCCTGAAAAGAAGGCTGTGGCTCCTGCCGACGGTGAAGCTGCCGCCAAACCGGAAGCTGCCACGGCAGAATCCACGGCTCCTGAAAAACCCGCTGAAGCTCCCAAAAGCGAATCTGCGCCTGAAGCGCCTGCAGTTTCACCCAAGGTTGAAGCAGCTACTGAAGTTATTGCTGAAGTTGCGGAAACCAAGGCAGAGACAGCCCCTGAAGCTGTGGAAGCCAAGGTGGAAGCTGCACCCGCTGTGACGCCTGAAGAACAGGCTGCTCCTGCGGAAAAGCCCGAAACTGAAGAAGCCGT
>NZ_JASGDK010000075.1:0-23656 GCF_047607245.1 Desulfovibrio sp. | reverse complement strand
GGGCTTGACTCCAGCAGCGATCTCAGCACGAAACTGCGTGCCGCCTTAAGCGAAATGGGAGTGGACCTGAGCACCCCCATTAGTTTTAAACTTAACAGTGACGGGCAGCTTGTTGTCAGCGATGAAAACAAACAGGCTGACGCTATTAATGCATGGTTGGCAGAAAACCCAGATCTGGCCAAAGCCCTCACGACCCAAATCAAAAAGCAGAACATTGAATCCTCTAACGTGGAACTCAGACTGGGCGCTACAGGCAACGTGCAAGCCACGGTCAACAACAAGGAACTGACAGACGCTCAGGCCGCGCTCAATAACAGCACGTTGGGATCTACTATCAGCAGCGGTCTGAGCAACCTGAGCATTGATCCCAATGTGAAGTTCACGCTTCAGGTCAATACCGACGGCACAGTTACCGTTATCAGCGACAGCGCCGACAAGGCTAAAATACAACAGTTTTTCGACTCAAACCCTTCACTCGTCAAACAATATAAACAGGTTGAAGCCCTTTCTGGCCTTGATGATGCGCGCAAGGCCATGCAAATATCCCCGTCAGAAATGCGTAAACGCATCCAGGTAGAATCTATGGCGGCATGGTGGTCAGGTTCGGGCAACGCAAGTTCGTACTTTGGCAACTATTCAAATGGCCAAATGGATCTTCTGGCTGGCCTGAATCTCAGCGTCTGACATAAGCCACAACTCCACGCACTGCCTACTATCAACGCCAGGTCCAAAGCCTGGCGTTTTCTATGCTCATCCGGTCAGATCGGCTCCAACCCATAGCGCTCTGCTCTGTTTTTGCTGCAATTCCTGCGACCTCTAGCAGTATTTCCATAACTTGTTGACAAGGAGTTCATTATTTATAAAACTAGTTGGGTTATAAGGGGCGATAATACATATTTCATGCCAATCCGTTGGCGCCCTTCATACGCGGCAGCCTGCGGCCCACCCCCCGGACAAGCAGTCAAGCAATAGAGCCATTTGGCAACACGCATCTCAAGTGCGTGCTGCTGGCAGAGGTATACTCCTTTTTCAGAATACCTTTGTTGCTGACTTGAAAACCGGCAGCCCTCATAGGTAATCTCCGCCAGCTTTCGGCAATCATTCCGGGGCTGACGGTTTACATCGGTTAAGGACCACAACTTTTCCCGCAAGGGATTTTGGGGACGTTTATCGAACCAATCCAAAGTTTGCTCCCAAGCAATGCACCTTTTTAGGAGGAAACCATGACCCTGAAAAAAACACTTTTGTCCGCACTGGCTGGCCTGCTGCTGCTTACCGCCAACCATTCTGCCGTCCAGGCTGAAGAGCTGACCGGAACCCTGAAAAAAATCAAGGAAACCGGCGTGATTGTTGTGGGGCATCGCGAATCCTCCGTACCTTTCTCTTACTACGACTTGCAGCAAAACGTCATTGGCTACGCGCAAGACTACTCCGACAAAATTGTTGAGGCTGTAAAAAAAGAGCTCAACATGCCTGACCTTAAGGTTCGCTTTGTGCCTGTCACTTCGCAGAACCGCATCCCCCTGCTCCAGAACGGCACCTATGACTTCGAGTGTGGCTCGACCACCAATAACCTTGACCGTCAGCAGCAGGTGGACTTCTCCAACACTTTTTTTGTGGTTGGCACACGCCTGCTCACGCATAAAGACTCCGGCATCAAAGACTTTGATGACCTCAAGGGCAAAAACGTGGCTGTCACCGCTGGCACCACCTCCGAAATGCTGCTGAACAAGATGAATGACGAAAAAAAGCTTGGCGTCAGCATCATCAGCGTAAAAGATCATGGCGATGCCTTCCGCACTGTGGAATCGGGCCGCGCTGTGGCTTTCTTTATTGATGACGCCCTGCTGGCCGGCGAACGCGCCAAGGCCAAAAAGCCCGCCGAATGGGTTATCGTTGGCACCCCCCAGAGTTTTGAAGCCTATGGCTGCATGGTGCGCAAGGGCGATGCCTCCTTCAAGAAACTTGTGGACAGCACCATTGCTGACCTGCAGTTGAACGGCGAGGCCGAAAAATCCTATACGCGCTGGTTCAAACAGCCCATTCCTCCCAAGGGCATGAACATGAATTTTGATATGTCCGACGAAATGAAGGGTCTTTTCAAGGCCCCCAACGATAAGGCCCTGAATTAGTCTTTTTGGTTTTGCTTTATCATGCGAAGCGCCAGCAGAGCCACTCGCTGGCGCTTCGCCGTCCAGACGGGCCACACACGACGAGGCATAATGAATCACGCTTTATCTTTATGGATGGAATTTTCTGATGCAGGCTAACTGGAACTGGGGCATTTTTTTTGAACAAGCGCCGTTCGGAAACGTCACCTACCTCAACTGGTTGATTGACGGTTTTCTCACTACGGCGGCGCTTTTTATCTGTGCCTGGATTGTAGCCTTCATAATAGGCTCATTTTTTGGAATACTACGCACCTTGCCCAACAAATTTCTTCGAGGCGTTGGTGCTACTTATGTTGCCATTTTTCGAAATATCCCCCTGATCGTCCAGTTTTTTATCTGGTATCTGGCTGCCCCCGACCTGCTGCCGCGCGACCTTAGCGTATGGTTCAAGTCTGAACTGAATCCAAACGCGCAGTTTTTCATACTTTCCACCTGTGCCTTGGGTCTGTTCACTGGTGCGCGAGTCTGTGAGCAGGTACGTTCAGGTATTTTGGCCCTTTCACGCGGGCAACGCTATGCAGCTCTTGCTCTGGGCCTCACGCTGCCCCAAACGTATTTTCATGTACTGCTTCCCAATGCCTATCGCATTATCGTTCCCCCACTGACCTCAGAAATGCTCAACATGGTCAAGAACACGGCGGTGGCCTCCACAATCGGACTTGTGGAGCTGACCTCACAGGCGAACCGCCTGTTGGAGTTCTCAGGCTTTGCCTATGAGTCCTTCATTGCCGTTACTATGGCCTATGTGTTTCTGAATTTTGTTGTTATGCGCATTATGAAAATGCTTGAAAAGAAAATGCGGCTTCCCTCCACAGGCATTGGAGGCAAAAATGTTTGATTTCGACTGGAGTATAATTGAGCAAAGCTTGCCCCTGCTGGGTCAGGGCATTATGGTCACGCTCAAGATAACGCTCACCTCCATTGTGTTGGGCATGGTGATCGGCACCCTTCTGGCAGTGGCGCGCATATCCATATATGCTCCTCTGCGCTGGCTTTCGGCTGCTTACGTAAACTGCTTCCGCTCTGTTCCTTTGGTAATGGTGCTGCTGTGGTTCTACCTTATCGTGCCGCAATTTCTGACCAAATTTCTCAACCTCTCTCCCCTGACAGACATTCGTCTTGTTTCTGCAATGGTGGCCTTTACCGCATTTGAAGCCGCCTACTACGCCGAAATCATTCGCGCGGGCATGAACAGCGTATCCAAGGGGCAGAACTACGCTGCGCTTGCCCTTGGCATGACCAAATCGCAGACACTTATTTATGTCATCCTGCCGCAGGCTTTTCGCGTTATGACGCCCCTGCTGCTGACACAGGGCGTGATTCTGTTTCAGGATACGGCCCTTGTGTATATCATAGGCCTTGCGGACTTCTTCCGCACAGCCACCAACATTGGCAAGACCACCGGCTATGAAATAGAAATGGTGCTCTTTGCGGGTGCCGGCTACTTTGTGGTCTGCTTCTGCGTTTCTTTGGCCGTAACCGTGGTAAAAAAGAGACTTAAGCTATGAACACTCCTACCGAAGAAGCAATGATTGTTCTGAATAACGTATCCAAGTGGTACGGCGATTTTAACGTGCTGCGCGACTGCACCACCAGCATACATAAAGGCGAAGTTGTGGTTGTGTGCGGCCCTTCCGGGTCGGGCAAGTCAACGCTTATCAAGACCGTCAACGGCCTTGAACCAATACAGAACGGTCAAATATTCGTTAATGGCACTGAAGTGACCAGCAAGCGCACCAATCTTGCGACCCTTCGCAGCCGCGTCGGCATGGTTTTTCAGCATTTTGAACTTTTTCCGCACCTGAACATTATTCACAATTTGATTCTTGCGCAGGAAAAAGTGCTCAAAAGAAATCATGAAGAAGCCAGAGAAAAGGCTCTTGCCCTGTTGAGCCGGGTAGGACTTGACCAGCATACGGAAAAATATCCCTCGCAGCTTTCTGGCGGTCAGCAGCAGCGTGTGGCCATTGCCCGCGCGCTGTGCATGGACCCCGTGGCCATGCTTTTTGACGAGCCCACTTCTGCCCTTGATCCTGAAATGATCAACGAAGTTCTGGACGTTATGGTTGAGCTTGCCTACGAAGGCATGACTATGATGGTGGTCACGCACGAAATGGGCTTTGCCCGCAAGGTGGCTCATCGGGTGCTGTTTATGGAAGAGGGCCTTATTCTTGAAGACACGCCCAAGGAACAGTTCTTTGACAGCCCGCAGACGCAGCGTGCCAAGGACTTTCTTGCCAGCATCATCTCGCATTAGTCTTCCTGCCTGATGTAGGCCGATCAACGGCAGCAAATTAAAATCAAAATTATCTAAGTATAAAATGCAAAAAGGCCGCCCCAAGGGGCGGCCTTTTTGATATGAGGCCAACTGGTGCAACCGATTAAACCGCTCCAGGCTTACGAGCCTGAGGGTTCAGGCAATTTTGCGGCAGTCTGCCTTCAAGAGCGTCAAATATTTTTTGCGCAGATGATTCGCCCATGTCCACATGCGAGTCAATGGTGGCAACGCCTCTGTGCGGCGTCATGAGCACATTGTTCATGCTTCGCAACGCAGGATGGGCATGAGGCTCGTGCTCAAAAACATCCAGGCCTGCTCCGGCAATGCGCCCTTCTTTCAGAGCGACTACCAGCGCTTCTTCATCCACCACCGGGCCACGTGCGGTGTTGATTAAAATGGCGTGAGGGCGCATAAGCGCGAATTCTGCAGTACTGATGTAATGGCGCGTATCTTCAGTCAACGGAATATGCAGGCTCACAAAATCCGATGAAGCCAACAGCTCTTCCTTGCTCATGTATTGCGCACCCGTGGCGGCTTCAAAAGCCTCATTTCGGCGACGCCCAGTATAACTGAGGCGCATACCAAAACCCTGCGCACGTCTGGCCACCGCAAGGGCTATGCGCCCACTGCCTACGATGCCCAGGGCCTTGCCGCTCACACGCAGGCCCATATGTATTGTTACACCCCACGGGGTCTCATCGTTGCGCACAGTCAGGTCACAATCGTGCAGCTTGCGGGCTACGCCAAGTATGAGCGCCCAGGCAAGATCAGCTGTATCCGTTGTAACGGCGTCTGGATTGTGCGTCACCCAGATTCCGAGGCGGGTCGCTTCATCTACGGGAATATGATCATAACCGACGCCATAGCTGGAAATAATTTTGCAGGTGGGAGCAAGCGCTTCCATAACAGCGGGGGTCATATGCAGCAGGGTTGCCACTACGGCATCTGCGCCGCGCACAGCCTCAACCAGATCAGCTTCAGACAAACCCTCAGACGGTCCCACATCAACATGACAACGCGAACGCAAAAGATTCAGAGCTTCAGGCAACACACTACGGGTTACATATGCACGGGGTTTGGTCATGATTTCTCCATTTCAAAGTGGAAAAGGAAGAAGAAGATACTTACGGTATCTTCAGACGAGAAGCTTGCATTGAGGCAAGCTGAAAGCCTCTTCAGCGTAGTTTAGCGGTGAGAACATATCTTCTCATTCCAGAGCATCTCCATTTTGAAAGTGCTCGGGCGGCTGCTCACACAGCCAGAACAATTTCAACCGCCATCAGTCCGGCGAAAAAAGCGCCCAATAGTGGCGACAGCATCGCCAGCCAAACTGCTTTTATGCAGACAATGGCATGTGTTTATAGCGTAGCTATAGGCAGGAGTGCATCTTTGATGTGACCTGTAAGTAAAAATAATGCAATAAACCTTTAGTAGCGTTGTCACGAGCGCCTTTCCAGTTATTTCAGCGTCGAATTTTTCCTTTTGTTCCGTTCGGGTATCATACGGATACCCTCTCATCGTAAAAGGTGTTTTCTCCATGCTGTGACAAGAAAACTTGTCTCGTGACGGCACTGTCTAGAGAGCACAACCCATAAGCGGCTTTGCACTCAACGCTTCCATATCTGCCAGCATTTTGTTCTTAAGGGCTGTTGCCCTTTCTGTTTCCAGCATAATCATGTCCACCTGGCGCGTATGGATGAGCAAATACCCCAGTAGACGTGTTTTCATCAGTGTTTCCGGGGCGCTGTAGCCTTCAGCCACGGCAAAAACCGAATCGTCCTTCACATCCGCACGAAAACCATGCTGTTCGAGCAAATCAGCCACCATGCGGGCTCGAAGCTGACGACGCTTGCGGTCAGCCGCTCCGCCCTTGAACTGAAAGTTCACAAAATTTTCGTGGCTTTTTTCTCCAGCAAGGCTTTCCACTGTACAGAAGTGATACCCGTAACGAGCCTGCAATATCATATAATTGTCGGAGATAAGGAAGAAGTTTTTGTTGGCCATAGCGTTGGGCGCTGTGCTTTCAAGCTCAGGCCTCATAGTGCTTTCAAGCATCACGGTCATAAATCCTGACGCGCTGGCCGCTGGCGGCCCAGCCCAGGGTACAGCCACCATACCGTCCCACAGGGCAAGCATGGGCGCACTGGCAATGACTTCCAGATCCACAACAGGACCCGGCACACGATGCCGAAAACCGCCCCCCATATCTACGACCCAGTATTGCAGTTTGACCCCGGCTTTCAACTGCTTGCCCATGCGCCTGCTGGCGTCGGCATCCTCCTCTTCAAACATGAGGCGGACTGATTTTTCATGGCAGAAGCGCGTGATGTCGTGCAAAGTACGGCAATGGGCGGGAGCGAATTCAGGGGCGTCGGGGTCCAGCAGATTCAGGGGAACCATAAGCTGGCTTAAAGCCTGCAACCGCTGATGCACGGGGCTGCCCGCCATAAGATTGGGCGGCTCGGATTCAGTGGACACCAATTGCGGCTGCCGCCCGGCAAAAACAGCGCACCGTCGCGCGTCCAGCGTGGCTTCATCGGCCGTATCCAACAACAGACAAGCATCGGGCAAACTGAAAACAGCCGGAAGCCGGTATTCCCGCGCCACTGATGCCAGATGGCCAGCCATGCCGCCAGTTTCGCTCACAAGCCCTGCCGCGCGCGAGAGCAGTGGCGCCCACCGGGGCAGGGCACGCTCTACAACCAGAATGCCGCCCTTGGGAAAAGACAGCATGTCAGCTTCCTTGCGAGCCACAAAAACTGGCCCCATGCCCACACCGGGACTTACGGCCACGCCGCCCGCCGCCAGTACTTTGAGCCCCTGCGGCAAATCTTCAAGCGCAAAGGCTTCGCCCCCGTCTTCCCCGGGCCTCTGAGGATCAATATGGCTCTGCTCGGTAGCCGAATCTGCCGCATGCAAGGGACGGCTCTGCAAAACCACAATACGGCCATCTTCTGCATCCAGGGCCCACTCCACATCCTGCGGCTCGGTATAGTAGGTCTCAAGCGCAATGGCCACTTTAGCGAGTTCAGCAGCCTGCTTGTCAGTAAGACTGGGCGGCGCTCCCTCAGGCCCTGCCAGGCGCTTGCGAATAAGCTCAGGGGGAATTTTGCGGCTGAAAATATATACGTCCGGGGTAACAGCTCCATCCACAACAGCCTGAGGCAACCCGGAAACAGCATTGAGAAGAATCTGCTCACGTCCACGACTGGCAGCAACGGGATCACGACTGTAAGCCACTCCCCCGGCAGCGGCTGGCACCATTGCCAGCACCCCGACACACATCGGGGCAGCGTCATCGGGGATACCGTGCTGGTAACGGTAGCTCATGGCCGTCACCGCATACTTGCTGGCGATAATTTCTTTCCACACTTCACAGGCTTCTTCAGGCGGCACGTTTAGTTCCGACCTGTACTGCCCCGCAAAACTGACGCCAAGGGAATCCTCGCCCACGGCGCTACTGCGCAGAGCCAGCTTGAGCCCAGGGCCAGCCTTGGCACGCATGATGTCTACAGCTTCCGTAATGGCTTCTTCAAGTTCTGGCGGCAACGGAGCCATAAGTACAGCTTTTTGCAGAGCAGCCGCGAGGCTGAATACCTGGTCCAGGCTCTGCATATCCGTGGCCTGAATGCGCCGGTTCAGCTCCTGCTGCAAGCCGTTATACTCCATAAACCGGTAATAGGCGCTGACGGTCACAGCAAAGCCATCCGGCACGGTGAGGCCAGCATTAGCGGCCACCTCGCCAAGATTGGCCATTTTGCCGCCAACAAGGGTGAGATCGCTCAGATCAATCTGATCAAGGTGCAGAATAAGCGGGCCGTCCAGATGGGGCAATTCTTCCAGCAGGGTCTCCATTTCGGCCCGGATGCGGTCGAAAGATTCCTGCAAGGCGGCATAACTATTGTCGGACAGGGCGTTCAGATCACGCACCATTTGAAAAACTGCAGTAACGGCGCGTGTGCTGACGGCATGAACATAGTCCATGCCAAAGGGTTTGACGCCAGTGAGGCGGTCTTCCACCTCACTCATCGCCTCAAGGGCACGTTTGTTGGCAGAAAGCAGGCGGCGAAACCGCGCGCAACGTTCGCGCACCCGAACCTTCAGCTCTTCTTCAAGGGCCAGTTCTGCCGGATCGGGCTCTGAGGGCTGCTCTCGACCCAGCCAGCGTCGCAAGTGCTTGAGCAGAGCCATCTTACACAGCGGATCGAACCGCTTCCTCCATCTTGATGATGAGTTCACTGATGGCTACAGGCTTGAGCATGTAGTCATACGCACCAAGATCAAGCCCTTCAACGGCTACTCCCATACAGGCATGACCTGTCAGCAGGATGACTGGCAGCTTGGGGGCTTTCTGCTTCATATGGCGCAGAGTTTCAAGACCATCCATGCCCGGCATACGTACGTCCATAATGACAATATTGAAAGGCTCGGCACCCGAGTCCAATGCCTGACTCACCAGACCAAGAGCCGTCTGCCCGTCTGGCGCAGTAACAACCTCCATTCCA
This sequence comes from Desulfovibrio sp., assembly GCF_047607245.1. Taxonomy (GTDB): domain Bacteria; phylum Desulfobacterota; class Desulfovibrionia; order Desulfovibrionales; family Desulfovibrionaceae; genus Desulfovibrio. Next base: position 14,702 of record NZ_JASGDK010000075.1, on the reverse strand, counting down.
CGCCGGGCAAGGCGTTTCTGCATCAATTCAAGAAATTCCAGTTCATCATCTACAAACAATGCGCGCATGGGGCCTCCTCGGTTACAGGCAGTGCCGCGGCCTTGCCGGGCAGGTTGCCGATGCGTTGTTTTGCCGCCAGTAAGCTTTGAGGTCAACGGTCTTGTGGTCAAAAAGTCTGGTCTTTGGAGCAGGTTACCTTTGAAATATTTTACATTTTAAAATCGTCACTCCCCAAAAAGCAATTGGGGCTGAATCCAGGCCGCGCACGGCGCACTGCAGCCTAGGCTGCCAAACCATCTTCAGGCGGCAGTTGCGGCGGTTCGGCAGGCAGAGTGACGCTGAATGTAGTGCCCTGCCCAAGCTGGCTTTGCACCTCAATGCGGCCACCCAATTTCTCAAGTATGGTATAGCAGATGGCTAAACCAAGCCCGGTGCCTTCCCCAACTTTCTTGGTTGTAAAAAACGGGTCAAAAATACGGCTCATAGTCTCCTGATCCATACCCGGACCAGTGTCAGTGAACAGTACGCGAACGCCCTTCTTCCAGGCAAGTGTGCTGATGGTTAAAGAACCGTTTTTGCCGATGGCGTCGATAGCATTGTCGATAATATTGATAAATATTTGTTCAAGTTGCGCTGGATCAGACAAAATGACCGGAGTATGGGGATCATACTCTCTGACAATAGAGATATTGCGGTTGGTAGCCTCAGTTTTGAGCATTTCCGCTGCCTGATCCGTCAGGGAATTGATGAGAATTTCTGTTCTGCCCGGATTCATGCGTCGGCCAAAGCCGAGCATACGTTGGGTAATCCCCTTGGCACGCTTCACATGCTGGTCAATTTTTTCTGTGCTTTCAAGAATTTCCTGATAATTTTTCATGCTGGTAGAGTTTTCGTCTTCCATCAGGTCGCGAATCCAACCAGCATTTTCCTGAATGAGCATAAGAGGATTATTGACCTCATGAGCCACACCCGCAGCCATCTTGCCCAACGCCGCCATCTTGCTGGATTGCAACATGCGGGCATCAATATGCGCCTGCTTCTGGTCTGACTCCTCCAGCGAAGCCACAAGTCTGCGGGTGCAAAAGTCTGCCCCCATGCAAATAAGCCCACTGCCCAGCACCACAAAGAAAATGATAAGAGCTTTGAGCTGACGCAAGGGCCGCAGGCTCTCGCGCACGTCATCCAGCACCACAAGCCGCCAGGGCATGGATTCCAGCGGCATCAAGGCCGCCAGCATTTCCTGCCCCTGTGGCGTTTTAATGTATTGGGTAACAACATTTTTACGCGTCATGTCCGGCAGGGGCACGCTGAACTTGTCCATGCTCTTGCCGTGGTAGCGGGAATCCGTTTGCAGCTCGCCCTGGGAGTTGACCAGAAAAGCATCGCTATGCGGGCCCGAATATACGCGGCGTAACAAGGCAACCACAGCGTCCATATCGATGGTGGCACGCAGGATATAGCTGCGCCCGCCCTCGTGCCGCAGCACGGCAATGATAAAATGCGGCTCATTTCTGTAGCCCATAAAAACATCGCTGACATACACGCCCTTGCGCAACACTTCTCTGAACCAGGGAGTATCAGAGTAGTTGTTGTCGCTAAGGTCATATGGCCCGACATAGGAAACATGCCGCCCGTCCATGCCGATAACACCCACATCCACAAAGGAGCGGCTGTTGTTCTGCATGACGCTGAAAATTTCGCTCAGCCGTGCGGGATTGCTCAGCTCGGTATAGGGATGGGTGAAGGCCAGATTTTTGATCTGCGCCACACGCTCAACCATAAAGGTATCCAGCGCACGGTGCTTGCTGCTGGCTACAGCTTCAATACTTGCGCTGATTTTTTCGTCATAAATGACGCTCAGCCTGTCTATGCAAAAAAGCCCCAATGCCACCAACGGCGTAAGCGCCATCAGCAGCAGGGTCACCAATAACCGACGATAGATGGCCTTGTAGCCGCGGTGGGTTGCGGGGGCTGCTACGGACATGGTTGCTTTTCCTCCACACCAGTGGTGGCCTGCGACAGGCTTTCCCCTCTGAACAGCATGCGGCAGTGGTTCAGCATTTCCTCGCGCCTTGCGGCAACTTGCGCGGCATCCTGCATAATCATGTCCAGCTGACGGGTATGGATGGTCATGTACCCGGCGATAGCCAGCAGCAGTTCGCCTTCTTCGCGGTCCATCCCTTTAAGTGTGGCGCTGACCGCATCGTTACGCACCATTGGCGCAAACCCGAATTCCCATAAAATTTCAGCCACAAAGCGTACGCGCAAAATGCGTCGCTCAATGTTGGCCGCACCGCCGCGCAGATGGAAGGTGAGGTAGTTCTCAGGCGTGCGGTCTCCAAGGCGTGCCTCTACGGACACAAAATGAAAACCAAAACGCGAATGCAGACTGCAATAGTCGCGCGAGATCATGAAATAGTTTTTTTCTGAAAAATAAGCAGTTTGAGCAGCAGGATCAAGATTGGGATTGGCCGTTGCCTCAAAAAGTACAGACAAAAACCCCTTACCATCCACTGGCGGCGGTCCCTGCCAGGGATAGGCATTCATGCCGTGCCAGAGAGCACGCATGGGCACGGAAGCTATTTGTTCAATATCAATCACCGGGCCTGAGGGCACAGTGAGAAAACCGTCGCTGAGATTTACAACCCAGAACTGCTTGAGAACCTTGTCGCGCAACTGTTTTACGCGCTGCGGGGCATATTTTTTTTCTGCCCCAAGGGAAAACATTGCACTCACCGCCCGCTCATGACAATAGCGGGCGATGTCGTGATAGGTCTGGCAGTTGGCCGCCTTGAATTCCGGGCTGTCCACATCCATAGTCAGGGGCAGGATACGGGCCGAAGCTTTTTGTAAAATGCGGTACACAGGGCTGCCCGGCATGTAGTCACGCCCAGGAGGCACATTGGGTAAAAGAGATTCCTGCCTGTCCACATAAACCTGGCAGATGTCGGAACACAGGGTGATCCTCTGCCCGTTCTTCAGCGTGTCCATTGCGCCAGCCAGGCCGAAAATGACTGGTTTGCCAAATTCACGCGCCAGCGAAGCCAACCGCGAGCCAGCCAACCCCTCTTCGGCAATGATGCCCGCAGCGCGGTCCATCAAGGCCCCCCAACGATAGTTGTCGTCTGGCACTACCAGAATGCCGCCTGACGGGAAGCGTCGGGCATCCTCCCACCGGCGCGCCACGCAAACCGTCCCCGCCACTCTGCCGGGACTCACAGTATACCCGCCTGAAAGACGCAAGCTGGCGCGCACTTCGGGCAGCACTGGCGGCATGTCCACAGCGTCTACTGGCAGAGGAATGGGCCGAACCAGCAGCAAACGCAGCTCATCTTGTGGAGTACGCACCCAGGAAATGGAAACAGGGCAATTGAGGTAAGCCTCCATCTCAAGGGCCAGGGCGGCTATATCCTTGGCTGTATCTGCATCCAGCGCAGGGCGTACCGCATTGTCAGGACTGGTCAGGCTTATGATTTCATAAGGAGGACGCCTGTCTACTGTTGCGTGGTCTGCGGGCAGGACGGAATAGTCCAGTTCCTGTGGCAGGCCGTGGCTGGCATAGATATGAACCTGCTCGCCGTGCGCGCGCACGGGGCTGCACGAGTGGGCCAGCCCGCCCCAGGCACCGTCTTCTACAGCCATGCAGGAGATGCACACGCCGGTTCCGGCCTCGGTAAGGCCTCGCGCGCGTCGATAAACCAGAGCCTGGGCACGCTGCTTGCGCGCCAGAGTGATCTGAACCGCGTGTAAAATTTCTTCGTCAGGAGCGTTCAGGGGAACAGACGGGCCCCAGAGGATCAGGCCGGGATCGTCGCTGCCCCGCGCTTCTGGCGGCCACAGACGGCCACGCAATACCAGACGCATACCCTCTTGCGGGCAGGAGGCACGCAGGCGTGCCAGCGCAGAACAAATATCCTGAATCAGATCCAGCGGCAGCGGCGTATCTTCCACCAATTGCCCAAGACTGCGTGAAAGCTTGGCCAGATGCTTGGGCGCAAGCCCCCCCGCCGCCTGGATACGGCGATTGATCTCACTCTGCAAATCACCACTCTGCAAAAAATGCTGGCACCCGGCCATTGTGATGACAAATCCCTTGGGCACCAAATGGGGATGGCAACGGCGCACCTCTTCAAGCCGCAAAGTTACCGGGTCCACCAAGGGAAATTCGCCCTGTCCTGAAAGCGCTTCAATGTCTGTATCTTCATCGAGCGGAAGCACCAGCGGTCCAAGAAGGCACAGTTCCGGCTCATACACATCATCGGCAACCATTTTCTGCAGTTCGCCAAAACGGGCGTACAAAGCCTCACAAGGTCCGGGATCAAGCCTTTCAAGCTGCTTGACGCACTGAAAAACCTGAGTAGCCATGCTGGTGCACAATGCGCGCACCCGGTAAAGACCAAAGGGATGGTCGCAACACAAGGTGTATTCTAGAGCGGTCATGGTTTCCTGAAAGGTGTTCCATGCCGTTAAAAACAGCTTGAAGGAATGATGGCGCAGAGCAAAGTAGTGCTCGGCCTCACTGTCGGAAGCCGTGCCACTGACGGCGCGCTTGGCGGATCGCGAAAAAAAACCAAAAAGGCGTGAAAGAGGCATGCCGGCTCCAGAACTCATGACAAAGCCCGGGTTTGCAAAACCAGGGAGGCCTGAACCACCGATGGCATAATGCTTGCGGTGGATGTGGATATGCGCCATGCGCCGGACTGCTGCCCTGACGCAAGCGTACACTATGCTGTTGTTACATCGCGGTAACACAGGCAGCACAAGGTACGCAAGAAAATGACAAGCCACGCAGGCCCGGGCACGCAAACGAAAAAGAACTTTGGCCTGCCACCGTTCAGGTCTGTCAACTGCCGGCTGGAAAATGCTTTTTAATCTGAAAGATCAGCTTTTAGCTATCTCACTGAAATAAAAATAGATATCCCCAACAGAACAAAGACAAAAGACCAGACTGTCAGTTCAATCTAGCATAGGCACATACAGCCTTCAAGCAGCATGTGACAGAATTCGCAAATATAAGTTGTGTGAATGTGTTGCAGATTTAGCCCCGCATGGGGGGCACTCCATTCTGACCGGAAGGCATGCCGGGCGCACCTTGCTGCGCTGCCGCGCCTTCGGCCAGTTGCGCCAGGGCGCGCAACTGCTGCATGCTCTGATCCAGAAACTGCGGATCGCCGACATCCTGCTTCAAAAAATCATTAATGGCAGGCATGCTGGTGATGGCAGCATCTATCTCAGCGTTAGTGCCGCGCGCGTAAGCTCCGATGTTGACCATATCCTCAACCCGCCGGAATGTACTCATATTGCGCGTAACAACCCGCCCTGCCAGAACATCCTGCCGTTCGCAGATGTCAGAACGAAGACGGCTGATGGAACGCAAGACGTCGATGGCGGGAAAATGCCCCTGGTCAGCCAGATCGCGGGTGAGCACAATATGGCCGTCCAGAATGGAACGCACAGCGTCGGCAATGGGTTCGTTGAAGTCGTCGCCGTCCACCAGCACGGTATAAATGCCCGTAATGGTTCCCTTGGCAGACCGCCCCGCCCGCTCAAGCAGTTTGGGCAACTGGGCAAAAACTGTAGGAGTATACCCCTTTGTGGTGGGCGGTTCGCCCACGGCAAGGCCCACTTCACGCGCAGCCATCGCAAAGCGCGTGACAGAGTCCATCATGAGTAGCACGTCCATGCTTTTATCACGAAAATATTCGGCAACAGCTGTAGCCGCATATGCTGCACGCATGCGCACCAGAGGCGACTGATCGGAAGTGGCGATAACCAGTACGGAGCGTGCCATTCCCTCAGGGCCGAGGTCACGTTCCATAAATTCCACAACTTCACGGCCGCGCTCGCCTATGAGCGCAATGACGTTCACGTCGGCACGCGTATAGCGTGCCATCATGCCCATAAGCGTAGACTTGCCCACACCGGAACCAGCCATAATGCCCACGCGCTGCCCCTTGCCAAGGGTAAGCAGACTGTTGACGGAGCGCACGCCCACATCAAGAATATCCGTAATGCGCGGGCGCTGTAGCGGACTCGGCGGATCTGCGTAGATGGGAGCAAGCTCGGGATGCCACTGCTGGCGGGCCACGGCGGCCCATTCCGGCACATAGGGCAGCTGTTCTTCGATCTGGCGGGCAAAGTCGGCCTTGGCATTTTCGCCCATTGGCAAAGGGGAAGAATAGAGTTCCGTGCTGACAGGCGGCCCCGCATCCAGCGGTGTGCCGAATGCGTCAAAAGCCCGTCCCAGAAGTTCCGGCCCTACAGGAAAAACAGGCGGCAGACTTGTATTGCGGATGCGGCTGCCGGGCCGGATACCCCGCATGTCACCATACGGCATAAAGAGCAGGTTTCCGTCACGAAAACCCACGACCTCTGCTGCTATGCCATCACCGCCCTCATCGGGCAACATGTGGCATACAGCGCCCAAGGGCGCGCGCAGTCCGCTGCCTTCAGCCACAAGACCAACAACCTTGTTGACCTTTCCGTAAAGACGAACGGGATTGCTGGTTTGCAGCAGTTTGATGCAGGCTTGCGGGTCCAGTTTCATGACATATCCACAGCTAGCGGCCTTTTTCCGCACCGGGCAAAAATCCGCCTTGCGAAAAAACGTCCTGCCCTTCATGAACGCTCTGCTCTGCACGGTCGATCAGATCCGCCAATGCGGAAGGATCAAAAGCTTGGGTGGAAGGCTGCTCCGACAGGCCGAGTTCGTCTTCCCCATCCAAGGGAAAAAGCTCATCTTCCAGTTCAGCCAGTGTGGGACTTTCAACCTGCGCAGCGGTGCGAGGGGCCGAAACAGCAGTTTTTCTGGTTTCAGCCTGAGCCGGGGGCATATCAGCAATAGAGCTGGCAGCATGAACGGGCACGGCAGAAGCTTCCGCTTCGTGCTCTGGCCCTGCCGGAGCTTCTGCGGAGGTTGCAGCTACAGGAGCCGAGAGGTGCTCGGCGTCTGAATTTGCTTGCGGGTCCAGATGTTCAGAAGCTATCTGTTCTGCCTGCATATGTTCGGCAACGGAATGCGCGTTTGCCGCACCATCAAAAACGTCTGCCGTAGAGTTCTGCACGGAAGGATTCAGTGCAACAGCCTCAGAAGGCATTTCAGGCGAGTGCTGCGTGCCGGACGCCAGAGATGACAAATCCGGCTCTTCCACCATCAGGGCTTCCGTATCAGGCACAGGCTGCTGGTGATCTTCTTCTAGCGCCAGTTCTTCTGTAGCATGAAATTCCTGATCAGGTTGCTCGCCAGAAGGCCCGTCAGGCTGCTCTGAAGGTAGTTCCACATTGAGAGGATCAGCGCTGCCGGCTGTTGATAGCTGCTCCGCGTGATCGGTAGCCTCGGGCTGGTCAACGTGCGAAGTGGTGAAGTCATCAGGCGATGCGGGATCATCAGGCGGTGAAAGTTGCTCCGGCGCAGGAGCCATTGCGGCAATACGCTCTGCCTCCTGACGCACCAGCTGGCTGACAGCTTCGCTGTTATGTTCATCATCCTGCCCTGGTCCCAGGCTCAGGTGGGACATGATGCCATTGACCAGTTCCGCATAATGCTCGCGGCGGCAGTCAACGCTGCCACTGACGCTTTCGGCTAAAAGTCCGCCACGCTCAACGGATGCGTCGCCGCTGACAATCCACTGCTGCAATTCTGGCACGCGTTCACGCGCTGCCATAAACATATCACTGACAGTGGCCTCGTCGTCTGGGTGCACACGCACAGTGACCGTGCCCCGGTCTTCAAGAAGATTGAGAGCCTCAAAAACCAGCGATTGCAATATATTTTTATGCTCTTCATCCAGAACCCAGCCAGTACCAGCCTTAACGGCCTCCTGCATGAGCAGAACTAGCTCATCCCGCCAGGATTCACAAATGGCGTGGCGCTGACTGTCCAAAGCGTAAAGCACAGCCCCGAGGGCCTGCCCCATTTCTGCGCGAAATTCCTTGAGTTCCTGCCCTGCCTGATCCATGCCAGCCTGAAAGCCTTCCGCATGTCCACCTTCACGCAGGGCTTGCGCTTCCTGTCTCAGGGCCTGAGCCTGATCCAGTTCCGCCTGGGCCTTTTTCATCTCTTCCTGTGCCTGCGCCCGCACGGTTTCACTCTCGTGCATGAGCCTCCGGCTCAATTCACGAGCTTCAACCTTGGCCTCATCCAGCACTTTTTGACGCTCTGCATAGGCAGCACCCAAGATTTCGCGCGCTCTTTCCTCAGCCTTGGCGCGCACTCGCACAAAATAATCTTCAGACTGCTGTTGCTGCATGCGCTCACGGCGCAGGGGTTCCTGCATGGCATCGAGCTGCTCCACGGTGGCTTCGCGCTCCCCCATAAAGACAGTACCCCATTTTTTGCGCAACTGATCTGACGCCATGACTTTTTCCATCTTACAGTTTTTGCGGTATCCACAGAGCTACTGCCACTGTATCACTTGAAAACCCAAATTGCTGACCAAGGCGCTGGTTCGCAGCTCAAGCACGGTGCAGGGCGTGTCCAGAACAAGCGTTCCCAACCAAAGCCATTACCAACTGCGGCACAGCGGGCCTATACGAAAACGTCGCCCGCGCCTCTGCTGACAACCAGCTTGTTTTCAGCCTCAAGGCGGCGCACAATCTTCACAATATTCTGCTGGGCGGCTTCCACATCCGAAAGCTTGGTGGGGCCCATGTATTCCAGTTCTTCGCGGATCATGTTGCCCGCGCGTTCGGACATGTTCTTGAAGAATTTTTCCTTAAGATCATCACTGGCTCCACGCAGGGCCAACGTGAGATCTTCATTGGAAATTTCCTTGAGCATTTCGCGCACGCCTCTGTCGTCAATATTCTTGCAGTCTTCAAAGACAAACATGAGATTGCGGATATCTTCTGCCATCTGGGCGGAATCTTCTTCGATTTCAGACAACACTTCTTCTTCGGTGGCACGGTCCACAGCGTTGAGAATTTCGGCCACAGACTGTACGCCGCCCACTTTTTTGCCTTCTTTGCCGCCCATAGCGATAAGCTGGCTTGTGAGCACCTTGTCCACTTCCATAAGCATATCTTCGGGCACGGCCTCAAGGCGGGCCAAACGCATAAGCACTTCGGCGCGCACGCCTGCGGGCAGGCTTGTCAATAAATTGGCGGCCTGATCGGGGTGCAGATGACCGAGAATAAGAGCCAAGGTTTGCGGATGTTCATTGCGCAAAATCTGTGAAAGAAGACGCGGACTCACCTGCTCGAGCTCACGGAAGGGAGCCGGGCCAGTTTCAAGGCTGAGCGAATCCATGATATATTTGGCGGTTTCGGGGTCAAGGTTCTTGACCAGCAGGCGCTTGAGGATATCGCTACCGCCCGCGATCATGTCCACACCTTCCACCAGGGATTCGTGAAACTCGCGCAGCACATCTTCAACGTCTTCGCGGGGCACGGGCTCCAAATCCACAATGGTTTTGGAGATTTCGGCTATTTCCTGCCTGTCCATGCGCTTAAACACGTCGGCCGTGAACTTGTCGCCCATGGCGAGCAGCAGCACGGCTATGCGCTGTTTGCCGGTCAACTCCATCCTTATGCTCCTTAACCTCGGCCCGGAGGGCGCGGAGGGATTTTAGTCCTTGTCCGAAAGCCAGCGCTTGATAAGCCGCACGGCCTGATCCATATGCTGTTCTGTAATTCTGAACAGCCGCAGCTTCAATTCTTCCACCCGTTGATTTGTCTCTTTTTGTGCCAGACGCAAGGCTTTGAGCTGAGCCAGAGATGGCGTTGAACCACCCCCCTGACCTGCTGGCAAACCTGTTTGCGACGGGCTAGGCTTTAGCTGTTTCATCACTCTTCATCCAGCCGCGCACCAAACTTACCACCTGTTCCATATGATTGTCGGACAGGCTGAAAATGTGCGCTTTCAAAGCTTCAATGTCTTTGAACACCAGGTCGTCCTCGTCGTTCGAATTTTCCAGCAGCGCCTCGTCCTCTGTTCTTGCGGCCTCTTCCAGGGCCTCATAGAGGGCAAGCTGCTCTTCTGCGGCTGGCAGACCTTCCAGACCTTCAACCATTTCACCAGCTTCAACCTTGGGCCGAATAAGCGCCAGCACCACAGGCCGCACAATAAGCATCAGAAACAGGAAGGCCAGCAGCGCATTGAGCAGGGGCTTGCCCAGACGTTCCGCATAATCGGCCAGTATATCGGCAAAATTGGGGTCCTTGGGCGGCTCCGAGTCGGTAAATGGCGCGGAGCTGACCTCCAGAGCGTCGCCGCGGCCCTTGTCCAGACCCACCGCATTATGTACAAGCTGGCGCACCTGTTCAAGCTCTTCGCTCTTGCGGGGCATGAAGCTCCATATGCCATCCGTCTTTACATACGTGCCATCAATGAGGACTGCAACAGTCAAACGGCGCAATTCACCCACATTTGAAACAATCTGCTGCTCTTCTTTATTGATTTCATAGTTGGTGGTACGGGCTTCTCGTGTGCCGCTCTGGTCAGAAACAGAGCCGGTAATGCCGTCGCCACGAAAGTTTACATCCGGTGCGCCAGCTTCAAGATTTGCCCGGCCCTGCTGGCTTTCTTCACTGCGGTACTCACTGCGAACCGCTGTTTTTTCAGGATCAAAAAGTTCGCGGCGTATGGTTTTCTGACTGAAATCCATGTCGGCGTTGACCTTGGCAATCACACGGCCAGGACCAAAAAGGGGTTGCAGCATTTCTTCAATGCGGCGCTCAAGGTTGCGCTGCACTGTCTGGCGGTATTCCATCTGGGTGGTGGTTATGCCCGCCAGGCTGTCTTCTTCCGGCTGGTAAAGAACCTTGCCGCTGGTATCGGTAATGGATACATGCCCTCTGTCCAGACCTTCTACAGACATGAGCATCATATTGAGAATGGCGTTGATTTCTTTCTGGTCAATCTTGATGTTGGCCCGGGTAAGCTTGAGGACCACTGAAGCCGAAGGAGATTGACGCTCTTCAACAAAAAGGCTGCGACGAGGAATGACCAGATGCACACGGGCGCTTTCCACACTGGGGAACTCGCTAATGGTACGGGCCAGTTCGCCCTGAAGGGCGCGGGTGTAGTTGATCTTCTGCACAAAGTCAGTCTGGCCTACTTTGATCTTGTCAAAAATTTCAAAGCCAATGCCCTGCCCCACCAGGCCGCCTTCGCCCGCAATCTTGATGCGCTGGTCGTAAACAACTTCCTGCGGCACAAGAATGGTAGCGCCGTTGTCGGCAATCCGGTAGGCCACCTTGTCGCCCTGCAGCGCTTTGACGACCACGCTGGCGTCTTCCGGGCCAAGGTTGGAGTAAAGAACACGGTATTCAGGGCGGCTCAACCAGATGGAGAGGCCAATGACAGCAGCCAGCAGGCCTACAGCCCCGCCAACGGAAGCAATGCGTTGCAGTGGGCTCATTTTGGCCCATATCGCCGTGAAGGAATTGACGAATTGTTGAATGAATGCAGGCATGGTCCGCTCCTGTGCGCGCAAGCGCTGGTTTTCCGACGCCGAGGCCGGGCTCACTTACCACTAGCAAGAGCCATGCCACTATATAGTGCATGAATTTTGGCAGGTTACTATTGAGCCCACTGCCACTGATCGGCACGCAGTTTTGTGATCACACAAAAAAACTCTCCCCAGCAGCAAGCCGCACAGGGAGAGGTCGTTCAGGAGCGAAATCAGAAGAAGTGAGGCGTAAAGCCTAAGGAAGCACTGATTAAAGAGCCTCCTGAAAACGCGCAGCTGTTTCGTTTGGCAAGGCGCGATCCTTTTTTAAAGCAGGAGCGGACTCTTCCGTCCGCGACTATTTCAAAAAAAGTGAAGCAACGCCGCCAAACGGAATAAATCAGCGTTTCTCTAAAACTGCATCTTTGAAATTTCTTTATAGGCTTCCAGCACCTTGCCGCGCACAGCGGTAGTCAGCTTCATAGCAAGACTGGATTTTTGCATGGTGATCATCAGTTCCTGCACATTCTGGGTACGGCCAGAAGCGAATTCGTTGATGGCATTGTCTTTTACATTCTGCAGCTGATTGACTTTATTGAGTGAGTCTTTGAGCGTGCCCGTAAAGCTGCTTTCCGGCGTCACCGGGGTGGAAGCTGTACCAGGAAACTGCAACTTGTCCACCTGAGCGCCAAAGTTTTCACCAGTATCTACCTGGCTGCGGGCAAGGCTCTGGTCCAAAGTGCGGGAAAAAAGAGTCTGCCCGCTTACTGAAGAACCCTGCTGCAAGCTGCCGGATACCTTGCTGAAATGCTGCATGGCTTCACTGTATGCGCGCATGCCTGTTGCCTGAATGCTCATAGTGCTCTCCTGACTCTGCTCACTGATTCCACACGGCTTCGCGTGTGAACATAATTTTTTTGCTATTTGCCAATTTCAAGAGCTTTGACGTACATGCCCTTAACTGCATCCACAGTCGTAACGTTGGCTTCAAAGTTGCGTTGTGCCGTCATAAGATTGGCCATTTCTTCAACCACGTTGATGTCGGGATACATCACGTAGCCCTCTGCATTGGCGTCTGGGTTGCCCGGCTCATACACGCGCTTAAAAGGACGGTTGTCCATTGTCACAGCCATGACGCGTACCCCTTGAACCGCACGGTCAAGCGCCGAACGCATATGAACGGAAAAAGGATCGTCCACGTCAGCTGTCTGCTGTACAACACTGCGCCTGCGGTAAGGGCCACCCAAAGGAGTTCGTGTGGTCTTGGCGTTGGCCAAGTTCATCGAAATTGTATTGATGCGCGTACGGTCAGCCGCAAGGCCCGATGCGCTTATGTCAAATGCTGTCATGAAATCCATGACGTCCTCCTGATACTCGAAGACCCGTGAAGGCCACCTGCGCTGTTTCGCCTGTAACTATTTACTGTCAGCATTGAAAAACAGCCGGAAAATCGCTGATCATTGTCTGATCTGCGCTATTTAAACCTGCTTGCCGTCCTGTATGACGGTATGCATGCCTTCAAAAGTCTTTGTCAGAATTTGGGCCAATGCGGTAAACTGTAACTGGTTCTTGGAATGCTTGGCCATTTCCTTATCAAGGTTCACGCGGTCTTCACCGTGAATAAGCCTGGGTTTAAAAGCCTCCGACCATTCGGGCCGGAAGGATGCAGCATCAAAGGTTGAAGGGATATGTTCCCCGTTGGTACGGCTCATCTGGCCTTCCATATCTTGCCCAAGGGCGGTCTGGAGTTCTTTTTCAAAACTCAGTTCACGCGGCTTGTAATTGGGTGTGTCAATGTTGGCCAGGTTGCCCGCAATGACATTCTGCCGTTGAAGCTGCATGTCCATAACCGTGCCAACAAGGCCGACCTGGCTGCTGAACAAACTTTTCATGATGCCTCCTGCAGTCCATAAGGATTGCTGCCAAGTCAAAAGCAAAACTCATTCCAATGTTTATTTGTTTAATTAAAACAGTATATTAAAAAATATTTTCTGATCAAAAAAAATATCCGGCCTCAACTCCGCCACTTTATTGACGAGGTCAAGGCCGGATACGGCGTATATTTTCTGGGAGCAATTTGTACGATGAAGCTACAGGCGCATCTGGCTGTCAGTAACGCCCAATGCGCGTAGGTGCAAATATATCTGGGCGCAGGCAGAAGCATCTGAACCTGCATGGTGATGCTCAAGGGCTATGCCAAAATGCTCGCAAACATGATTGAGCTTCTTTGACGGCAAGGGCAGGCTGCGCCGCGCGCCCTTCAATGTACAGAGAAAATGGTAACGAGGAGCATCGGTTCCGGCTTCACGGCAGCAGGCCTGCAACACGCGCCTGTCAAAAGAGGCATTGTGCGCCAGCAGTGCATCAGCCCCAGTCATGAACGCTTCCATTTGCGGCCAGACTTCAACAAAGCTGGGCGCATTCTTTAGCATGCTCCAGGTGAGCCCGTGAATTTCCGTGAACATAACTCGCGAAGACGGCGGGCAAATAAGGCTGTAAAACTGATCAACAACACGTCCATCTTCAATGCGGGCAAGGCCCACAGCGCAAGCGCTGTGGGCCGCATACCCTGAAGTTTCAAAATCTATGGCCACGCAGGGCGCGGCATGTGCAGTCTGCAAATTTACTCCACGTTCTTTTCGGCGTTACGCGCAGCTTCGGCCAGCCGGGCCATGATATAGTCACGCATACGGGCGTCATCTTCTTCAAGGTTAAAGCAGCGGGCGTCTTCGTCCATCAGGCCGTTGGGCACGAAATCGCCCTTGTCTTCTGCGTCCGTTACCATATTGTTGTAAAAGCAGACTGACAGCCAGCGGCTATCCGCTTCATCGTCAACCACATCCAGCAGTACAAAAAGCTCGCGCCTGCTTTGGGCAACGTGCCGGGCGCGCAAAGAATAGCTCACGCCAGGTCGCGCCTTGAAGGTAAAGCTCATACCGCTGTGCGCAGCCAGAAAATCCATATAAGCCGTGAAGGCCGCTTTGGCGTTCTGAGGATCGGTTTTCCAACCATCAAGAAATTCCCGCAATTCCTGCGAACCGGTAACGTTCATATGTACTCCGTTTTTTATCTGCTCCACTGCCAGGGGGGTGTGCCTATTTTCAGGCCCCATATCCCCCGCCTGTCCACAACAGCCTGATGTTCCTGTATCATCCAGCGGCGACAAAAAATGGCCCGGCAACTTTGTCTGTTCACCCAGGCCAGCCCTTCCGCCACCAGCTGATAATTGACAGATGCGCCGTCAACCTGAATAAGCGCGCTCACGGTGCCAGATTCGCTTTCACCAATGGGCTCCACCGTCACCCTGGTGCC
>NZ_JASGDK010000074.1:0-35669 GCF_047607245.1 Desulfovibrio sp. | reverse complement strand
CGAAGACTTCGACCAGCGCATAATCAACTTCCTTGTTGAAGAGTTTAAGAAAGAAAACGGCATTGACCTGTCCAAGGACAGCATGGCTCTGCAACGCCTGAAAGAAGCCGCCGAAAAGGCCAAGAAAGACCTTTCCACCTCTATGGAAACCGAGGTCAATCTGCCCTTTATCACGGCTGACCAGAACGGCCCCAAGCACATGCTCATGAAGATCAGCCGCGCCAAGCTGGAATCCCTTGTGGGCGACCTGGTGGAAAGCACCACCGAGCCCTGCAGGAAGGCCCTGGCCGACGCTGGCATGACCGCCGATCAGATCGACGAAGTCATCCTCGTGGGCGGCATGACCCGTATGCCCCTTGTGCAGCAGGTTGTGGGCAAGTTCTTCGGCAAGGAACCCAACCGCTCCGTCAACCCTGACGAAGTGGTGGCTATGGGCGCTGCCATTCAGGGCGGCATCCTCAGCGGCGACGTGAAGGACGTGCTGCTGCTCGACGTGACCCCGCTTTCCCTTGGCATCGAAACTATGGGCAGCGTGTTCACCAAACTTATCGAGCGCAACACCACCATTCCCACCCGCAAGAGCCAGGTGTTCACGACGGCTTCGGACAATCAGCCTTCGGTGTCCATTCATGTGCTCCAGGGCGAACGTCCTATGGCTGGCGACAACATGACCCTGGCCCGTTTCGACCTCACGGGCATTCCCCCGGCGCCCCGCGGCGTGCCGCAGGTTGAAGTGTCTTTTGACATCGACGCCAACGGCATCGTCAACGTGTCCGCCAAGGATATGGGCACCGGCAAGGAACAGTCCATCAAGATCACCGCTTCTTCCGGCCTGTCCGAAGACGACATCCAGAAGCTGGTGCGCGAGGCTGAAACCCATGCCGATGAAGACAAGAAGAAGCAGGAGCTTATTGAAGCTCGCAACCATGCTGACAGCCTTATTTACGGCACGGAGAAATCTCTGGCCGACCTGGGCGACAAGGCTGACGCAGCGCTCAAGAGCGACATTGAGGCCAAGATAGCCGATCTGCGCAAGCTGATGGAAGGCGAAGACGCCGCTGCCATCAAGTCCTCCACGGACGAACTGGCCAAAGCTTCGCACAAGCTGGCCGAGCAGCTCTACCAGCAGCAGGCCCAGCAGACTGGCGGCCAGCCCGGCCCCGATGCGGGCGCTGCCGAAGGCCAGCCCCACGGCAATGCCGCAGACGACGTAGTTGACGCCGACTACACGGAAGTGAAGAAGTAAGCACGGTACCATCCCGTCCACTTTTGCCAGTGATGTGTCTTCGTCCAAAGACAGGCCGGGCCGCTAGCTGTGCTTGAGTGAACTTGCCTCAATTCCTCCACTGTACTAAAAAGGTCTGGCTCCCTGTGAGCCAGACCTTTTTCATTGGTAGGCATGAGGCCTTTCGTTTGTCTAAGGAAACGCTGATTTATTCCATTTGGCGGCGTTGTTCACTTTTTTTGAAACAGTCGAGGACGGAAGAGTCCACTCCTGCTGCAAAAAAAGATCGCGCCTTGCCAAATGAAATAACTGCGCGTTTCCAGGAGGCTCTTTAATCAGTGCTTCCCTAATAATTATCCTGCCGGAGGATACAGTGCGTATATCCACGACGTATAGCCGCGCCTTTGCGCGCCTGACGCTTGGCCTACTGGCTCTTCTGCTGCTCGGCAGCCTCAGCGCCTGCAAAATGCCTTTCACCGGGCAGCAATCCCCTGTGGCCCCTGCACACCCGGTTGCCCCGTCCAGTGCCGGAACCTGTGTGGCGCTGGCCCTGCCCGCCTCCGGGCCGTATGCGCCCATTGGCGGCAAAATCCGCCAGGGCGCACAAATGGCCCAAAAAGAAATGGCGGCCAATGGCGTTAACATGCGCCTTGAAATTATCAATACAGAAGCTCCTGACTGGCTGCAAAAGCTCAAGGCCCTGCCGCCGTCATGCACGGTGGTGGGCGGCCCCCTTCAGGCCTCCAATTACGCTCAGGCCCGCAATGCCGGGGCCACGGCTGAACGCGCCTTTTTCACATTTCTGCCCTCACTGGAGCAGGGAGATGAAGGTACGCGCGCATGGCGCTTTTTCCCGAGCCCACAGGACCAGATTGACGCCCTCATCGGCTTTGCCTCGGACGGTCTGAGTATTCGCAGCTATGGCGCCTTCTACCCTGCCGACGCTTACGGCGCGCGCATGACGGGCCTGCTGGAGCAAACGCTCTACAAGCGCAATATGGCATTGCAAAAGGCCTCCTATAATCCGGGCGATCCCACCTCGTGGAGCACGGCTGTGGCTCCGCTCATCAATGCCAAAACGCCTGAGGGCAGCAGCACGCCTGTGCCGCAGACAGCTTTTGAAGCGCTGTTTTTGCCAGATTCGTGGAAAAATATGGAAATGCTGACCACAAGTCTGCTCTACAACGGCGAAGACCGCCTTGTACTGCTTGGCACGACATTGTGGGAACAGGGACTTTCCGGCAAGATTGTCAATACACCTGAAAAGTATGCTCTGGCGGTCTTTCCCGCTGCGTGGAACCCCGCCCGCGCTCCTCGCGCGCTTCAGGGTCCCGGCTCGGACTTCTGGACCGCTCTAGGTTATGACTTCGCCCGCTTTGCGGTAAGCCTTGGGCTCAATTCGCGCCTCAGTTCGCCAGAAGTGACCGCCCGCGCCCGGCGCGCCTCGCAGATGGTCTGGGGCATGGCCCCCATCACATGGGACAATGCCGGGGTGGCTCACCAGAACCTCTTTATTTTCGGCGTATCTTCCACGGGCATGGTTCCCGTGAATCTTGAAGAATTCCGGCAGACGCACAGCAACGTACTGCAACAGTCGGCGCTGCGCATGCAAGGTCTGCCGCCTGTGGATGCAACGGGCAATCCGGTTACGCCGGGCACAGGGCAGCAGCCAACGCTTCAGCCCATCGGCACTACGCCGAAGCCCTCGTACAAACTCAGTCTGCCCTCAAACATCTAGAATACTCGCCCGGTCCGGCTGCATCTTCCTGATGACAGCCGGGCCGGGACAAAGGACCTCATAATGGCAGAGAACAAAGGTATCGGTTCAAAAGAAGTGGCCCACATGGCCCAACTCTCACGCCTCAGCGTCAGTGAGCAGGAACAGGAACTTTTCGCCCGGCAGCTGGGCGACATCCTCGGCTATATGGACGTACTGGCCAAGGTGGATACCAGCGCTGTAGAGCCTCTGTACAGCCCTGTGCGGCATGAGTCCGCCGCCCGGCAGGACGTGGCCGCCAATGTGCGCACCCGTCAGGAAATACTGGCCAACGCCCCCGAGGCCGATGGCGAATATTTCATGGTGCCGCGCATCGTCTAGAGCAGGCTGATTTTTACAGTGCTCTGGAGCGGTGCTCCTGAAGTCCTGTTTATTATTCACGCAAATACTACAAGCGGAACCCTTGAGAAGACCCATGACCGACATATGTTCCCTCTCCCTTACGGCTGTGGCCCAGGCGCTGCAAAAAAAAGAACTGAGCGCCGTGGAAGTGACGACCGCCTGCCTTGAGCGCATAACCGCCACTGAGCCCGCCGTGGCCGCCCTGCTGCACGTGGACGCAGAAAATGCTCTGGCCGCAGCAGCCGCTCTTGACAAAACAGGCCCGGACACAGCCCGCCCCCTGTGGGGCGTGCCCGTCACCATCAAGGACGCCCTTTCCACCAAGGGCATGCCCACCACTGCCGGGTCGCGGATGCTGGAAGGCTACACGCCCTTTTATGACGCCTTTGCCGTGCAAAAGCTCCGCGAAGCCGGAGCCGTCATTCTTGGCAAGGCCAACATGGATGAATTTGCTATGGGCTCCAGCACGGAAAACTCCGCCTACAAGACCACCCGCAACCCCTGGAACCCCAACAAGGTTCCCGGCGGCTCCAGCGGCGGTTCCGCGGCTTCAGTGACGTCAGGCCAGTGCTTTGGCTCTCTGGGTACGGACACAGGCGGCTCCATTCGCCAGCCCGCTGCCTTTTGCGGCTGCGTGGGCCTCAAACCGACCTATGGCCGCGTTTCACGCTATGGCGTCATTGCTTATGGTTCTTCTCTGGATCAGGTCGGGCCGTTGACCCGTAATGTCGAAGACTGCGCGCGCATGCTCACCGCCATTGCCGGGCCGGACGCCAGAGACAATACCTGCGACCCGCGCCCTGCCGAAAATTATGCCACCGCACTTGGCAGCCGCTCCCTCAAGGGAACCCGCCTGGGTATTCCCCGCGAATTTTATGGCGAAGGCCTGGCCCCCGAGGTCAGGGCAGCCTGTGAAGCAACCATGCAGGCAGTCAAAGCCCAGGGCGCCAAACTGGTGGAAGTTGGCCTGCCCCATACGGATGCGGCCATTGCCACCTATTATATCATCGCTATGGCCGAAGCCAGTTCCAATCTGGCCCGCTTTGACGGCGTGCGCTTTGGCCACCGCGCCAGCGACATCAAAAATCTTGAAGAATTGTACGTGCGCAGCCGCACCGAGGGGTTCGGGCAGGAAGTCAAACGCCGCATCATGCTTGGGGCCTACGTGCTTTCTTCTGGTTACTACGACGCCTACTACCGCAAGGCCGCTCAGGTGCGCCGCCTTATTCGCGACGAAATCATGACCGCCCTTGACCAGTGCGACGCATTGCTGGCTCCCGTGTCGCCCGTCACAGCAAGCGATATGGGCAGCAATACTGCCGACCCGCTGCAAATCTATCTTATGGACGCCTACACCCTGTCCCTGAATCTGGCGGGCCTGCCCGGCCTTTCACTTCCTGTGGGACTTGGCGCAGAAAGCCACATGCCCGTCGGCATGCAGCTCATCGGCAAGCCCTTTGCCGAGGGAGATCTGCTGGCCCTTGGGCACAGCATGGAGCAGACCTTGCCCGGCATTGGCAGCCCCAAGTTGTAGCAGGCGAAGTAGATCAGCTTTGAAATGTTTCACCTTTCAAAGCTTTCATTCTGTCAAAAATTGCATTTTCGGCAGAATCCACGCCGTGTTAGGGTGCGTTGTGCTTCCGTGCGGCGCGTTTGGAGATTGCAGAGAAATACCTGGCGAGGGAAAATACCGGACGAACCGTAATATCTGTTGCAAAACATCTCATGGAGGTATGACGTGAAGAAAGCTCTTGTCATAATTGACGTGCAGAACGATTACTTCCCCGGCGGAAAAATGGAACTGGATGGCAGCGATAAGGCCGGACCCAAGGCGGGCCTGCTGCTTGAAACATTCAGAAAGTTACAGCTGCCAGTCATCCATGTGCAACATGTGGCCATACAACCTGGCGCAACGTTTTTCTTGCCCGACACCGAAGGGGTTAAAATCCACAACTGTGTCCAGCCGGAAAGCGGCGAAACTGTGGTCATCAAGCATTTTCCCAATTCGTTTCGTGAAACGACGCTGAAAAAACATCTGGACGACAACGGCATCACGCAGCTGGTTCTGGCCGGGATGATGTCGCACATGTGCGTGGACACCACGGTTCGTGCGGCTTTTGACCTCGGTTATACCTGCACACTTGCCCACGACGCCTGCGCCACAAGAGCACTAACCTTTGCTGATAAAACTGTGGCGGCGGAACAAGTGCATCTGTCTTACATGTCCGCCTTGAACGGCGTGTTTGCAGACGTGCGCTCCACGGAGGATATCCGTAAGGAGTTATCGGCATAGCGGCAAAAACGGCAGACCAGCGAAGTAAAAGGTCTGCTTTGCCTGCGTGCTGCTCTGGCCCTGATCCCACGCAAGGAACCGGGCAGACACTGCACGCAAAGTCTGCAACGGTTTTACGTGCAGAGTGGCAACAGGGTGTTCCCCCGCCCTCAATCGATACAGCCGGAGCTAGCAGACGTCAGCTTTAGGCGGCAACCGCTAAGCAGGAAAAAAGCCCCAAAGGCGGCCCCAACGTTGCCAATAAACTGCTCACTGCCCAGCCCGCAGAGCGCGACGGTTTCAAAAGATTTCGGCCAGCTTTTTCCCAATTCAATGGAGAAAGCTGGCCGAAATCTTTTGTTATGCAGATTCTTTTAAAATTTCATTCCCCGGAAAAATGGCAACGTTGAAATGTGACGCATTTCAACGGCAATCTGCCCAGGGACTGTTTCTACATAAATGGTTTTGCGCCAAGAAGGGCGAGTAAAAAGACTTTTTGACGCAGCCAGTTGGACTAAAAAATTATGGTTCATGCCCAATTATTTAGAAAAGTCCCTGGAAGCGGCACAAGCAGCGGGCTTATACGGCCATGCGGTGCCGCTGGTCACGAAGAAAATTTCATCATTACAAGCCCTGCCACAATAAGCGCGGCCGCTCCTATGCGCATGGCATTGGCTGGTTCGCCCAGCACAAGGATGCCCAGCAAAAATGCGCCCACAGCGCCTATGCCTGTCCAGATGGTATAGGCCGTTCCCAAAGGCAGGCTCTTCATGGCGACTGACAACAGCGCAAAACTGGCTGCCATAGCCACAAGAGTAAGAATGGAAGGAACAGGCTTGGTGAAACCAAGCGACAGTTTCATCGTATACGCCCAGGCAACCTCAAGCAGGCCAGCAACAAAAAGAAAAATCCAGGCCATCTCGGCTCTCCTTATTCAGAGCCGGGTCGTCCCGGATTATATTCCCTTGATGGGGGAGGTCGTCCTCACTCTTTAAATATATAAGGGGGCAAGCCCACTTGTCCAGATGGAAAATATCAAAGCCCGGCGGGAAAACCAATGGTTCCGGCGCATCGACGCATGCGCATGTCATGCGGGGCATGGACGCACATGCTATCCTGCGGAAAAACTCGCCTGTTACTGCGCGTGATGCGCCACCATACAGCGTTCATAAGTGTACGTCGGCAATACAGGGCAATAGAAGAAAGCTTTTCCGAATATGCGGGGAACAGGAAGGATTTCGCGCCAAGGGCAGGGAAAAAGCGTTTTTACGAAAGAAGTGTACTTTTGCGGTACATGACGGGAGTAAAAAAGGCCTTCTGGCGCAGCCAGCTGGACAAAAGAACTGTTTAGAAACAGTCCCTAATCAAGAATATAACGCATGGGGTTCACCGGCACACCGTTCAAGCGCACTTCATAGTGCAGGTGCGGGCCAGTGGTTCTTCCGCTCATGCCTACATAACCGATGACCTGCCCGCGCTTGACCCATACACCGGCAAGCACGGCGCAACGCTGCATGTGACCATACTTGGTGATGACCCCGCCGCCATGATTGATTTCAAGGCTCTGGCCGTATGCCCCGTCAGGCCCGGACTGAGTAACCAGTCCCTGCGCAGGAGCCACTATTGGCGTGCCAATGCGGTTGGTGATGTCCAGCCCCTTGTGGAACTGCCCCCGACCGCCAAAGGGTGAAGAACGCCAGCCAAAGCTGGAAGATACAAAACCCACCACAGGCCAGATTGTGGGCATGGAAGAAAGCGCATCGCGGTTTTCACGCAGAGCCAGCAAAAGGTCCTGCTGGCGCACTTCTTCAAGCCGGGCAGATTCCGAAAGCCGTTCAAGAAAATCCTGCATTTTGCGGGCAGCAAGCTCCTGCCGGTGCAGGGGCAGATAGGTGCGGGAAAAATCGCCCACAATATCAAGGCCGCCGCCAGCATCGGCAGGGTCTTTTTCCATATTCATCATGATGCGCAGCTTGGAGTCGAAGCTCTGAACCCGCTGCAAATCGCGGCCCACCTGCGAAATACGCTCGGCCAGATTGACAAGCTGGCGGCGCTGTTCGCTGATCACGCGCTGGGCGCCCTCAAGATCGTCGTCGAGATGGCGCGACTCGAGCCAGGCCTGTAGCAGCCAGACATTGCAGACCGCCAGAGCCAGCACAAAAACGCAGGCAAAAAAACCGAGCCAGCCGCGCATCCGAAGGTTGCGGCTGCCGCTGCGGCCTTCCTTGAATATGACAATATGATATTTGCCAAAAAGCATGTGCGGCAACTTTAGGGGGCCGAGGCGGCACTGTCAATGCAAGAAAATTTGCCGACGCATATTGGCCCGCGCCGCCTTGCGTTATTCATCTTCTGGTGCATCCTGGCGGACCGCGCTGCTGCTTTTCTCCAGCTGCCAGCGGGTCAGGCCGTTGAGAACACAGCGGCGGCCATCCTTGGTGACGGCATAGAGGTGCTCAAGAGTCTGCGCCATGTCGCTTCTGGCCGTCCTGCCAGCTGAGGGGCAATCGTTGGCCCATACGGGCAGTCCCCACTGGCGCGCCGCCTGACGGATATATTTTTTTTCCACAAGCATGAGCGGGCGGATAAGCTGCAACTGGCCGTTGAAAAACGGTTCGTTCATGCTCATGCCGTCCACACGGCCATTGCGGCAAAGATTCATAAAAAATGTTTCCACCAGATCTTCGGCGTTGTGCCCGAGAGCCAGGTGGGTAAGCTTATACTGCGCGCAAAGCTCAAAAAGCCTTTTGCGGCGCAGCCATGCGCAACGAAAACAGGCCGAACGGCGCAGGTTTTTCTCTGAATGGGCATCGGAACCGTGCGTCGTGACCTCCACATGGGCAGGAATGCCGTGCTCGGCCAGCCAGGGCAAAAGGGCTGCATGGCTTTGGTCGTCAAAGCCGGGGTTGAGATGCAGGGCCATCATTTCAAAGCGAAAAGGTACGATTCCCTGGCGAATTTTAAGCGTCTTCAGCAAAACAAAGCTGTCTACCCCGCCAGAGGCTGCCACGCCAACCCGGCAGCCGGGCCAGAGCATGTTTGTCATCTGCATGGCCTTGCCCGCGCTTTTTACGCACACTTCCTGCGCGAAAGACCTTTTTTCTCTGCTCATGACTGGCAATCTCCTTCAAAATCGTCTATGTAGCCGGGACTTCCCGGCATGCTTGACAGTGTCAATGGCGGCCTATATCATATCTTATTTCAGCAGGCAAAGCCTGCTCTAGGCGTATTCCACGCCCGACCCTTTACAAATGGTCGGGCGGTATTATTTCTCAAAAATGAACTGCGGCGGATACTTTTCGCCTCAGCCTGCGGCCCACAGCCGCACACACTACGGAGGCAGCATGGCCCGTATTACAGTTGAAGATTGCCAGGAGCGCGTAGACAACCGCTTTCTGCTTGTGCAAATGGCCATCAAGCGTGTGCATCAGTACCGTGAAGGGTATGAGCCCCTTGTGGAATCGCGCAACAAGGAAGTAGTCACGGCCCTTCGCGAAATCGCGGCAGGCAAAGTGCTGCCCGACGATGAAAGTCTTTATGTCCCCATTGAAGGGGAACAGGCCACGACCGCCTCTGGCGAATAAGGGCGCGTAGCCATATTGTTTGCGCGGCGGCTGCCCTTGGGTAGCCGCCGCGTCTGTGAATACAACCTTTATACCAGGCGCACAAGCACGCAGCCACCGGAACACGGACCATGATGGAGCTCGATTATTACGAGGTGCTGGGCGTCAGCCGCAGTGCCGGTGAAGATGAGATCAAACGGGCCTACCGCAAGCTCGCTCTCAAGTATCACCCAGACCACAATCCCGATGATCCCGAGGCCGAACAAAATTTCAAGCAGGCAGCGGAAGCTTACGATGTTCTGCGCGATCCCGACAAGCGCGCCCGCTATGACCGCTTCGGCCATGCTGGCGTAAACGGGGGCGGAGGCTTTGGCAGCAACGAAGATATTTTCGCCCACTTCAGCGATATTTTCGGCGATCTGTTCGGTTTTTCGTCTGCCAGCCGTGGTCCCCGCCCTATGGCCGGGTCTGACCTGCGCTACAATCTCACCATTTCTTTTTCTCAGGCAGCCACGGGCGATGAAATCACCCTTTCCCTGCCCAAGCACGTCACCTGCGACGATTGCAAAGGCAGCGGTGCTGCCCCCGGCAGCAAGGTTGAAACCTGCCGCCAGTGCAACGGCTCTGGCCAGGTGCGCCGGTCGCAGGGCTTTTTTCAGATCGCCATGCCCTGTACAGCCTGTCAGGGCACAGGTCGCGTCATCACCAAACGTTGCGCCAAGTGCAAGGGCGAGGGTATAGTAACCGACACCCGTGAACTGGTGGTGCGTGTGCCCGCCGGGGTAGATACGGGAACCCGCCTGCGCGTGCGCGGCGAGGGTGAACCCGGCGTGCACGGTGGCCCTCCTGGCGACCTTTACGTCGTCCTTACTGTGGAGCAGGACAAGCGCTGGCAGCGTCAGGGACAGGATCTTGTCTTCACGCAGGAGATCAGCTTTGTTCAGGCGGCTCTTGGCCACAGGGTAGAAATACCCGGTCTGGAAAACCCCATTTCGCTGGAAATTCCCAAAGGCGTGCAAAGCGGCTCAGTGCTGCGCGTGCCCGGCGAAGGCATGCCCTACCCGGGCCGCAGGCAACGGGGCGACATGCTGGTGGAAGTCAAGGTTCTTACGCCCACGCGCCTTTCAGACCGTCAGGAAGAGCTGCTGCGTGAATTTGCAGCCGCCGGGGAACAGACCCCGCTGCAAAAGGTCAAAAAAGCTGCAAAAAAAATCAGCAAGGCTATGGGACTGGACTAGAGCAGATTAACTTTTTCAAAGTTAAAATGATCCAAGGGCTTCTCTGCCCGGCTGCAGCAGCCAGAGTGCATTCGAAAAAACATCCGCAGTGCACGGACAAGAAAACAGCCCCCTGCCCTCCCAAGTCATATAATCTGAATAACAGCCCCTTTGGCCACGCCAGAGGGGCTGTATGCAAAAAGGCCCCGGTCAAATTTGACCGGGGCCTTGGCGTTTAATTCAAGCCCGCCTGATGCGAAAGGATTGCAAGGAACCTCAGGCTTCGCCGATGTCAGAGCCGTTTGTTACAGCGGTGTACTCCCCCGGTTGCGCGGCCTTTGCCGTCTCCCGGGACCACCCAAGCGGCTCCTTTGTGGAAGCGCGATGCGGTTTGGCCGTCAACGCGTCCGGCGGGTATGCGGTCCCGCCTTTTCCAGATCAGCGTAATTAAACGGGCTTGTTCGCCAGTTTTCGGTATGGAAATTTTCCCACCGCAAACATTCAAAGCAGTATAAAAAGCTGCAGCTACCAATACCGGGAGCAGTAGAAACAGACAGAAAACGGAGGCAGGCATGTTCAAAGGCTGCCTCTTGCCTGCCGGCAGATTCTGTTCCGCGCTCTGCCAGCGGTTGAGCGCGCTAGCTACAAACTGTTTGTTTAATCAAGCTAGCAAATGATGTCACCATTGGCAAACTATAATTTTCACAATATCACCAGCCGCAATGAGCCCGCCCTGCCGCTTAAGGTTCACCGGAGTACACACACTGTCCTTCAACACGCAGAAAGGGACCGTTGCCAGGCAACGGTCCCTTTTTCAGTATTGTTCGCCGGGCTTATTCTTCAACAAGCTCGCGCACTGTTTCACCGTAGGAGTCTGTAACCAGGGTCTTGGTGCCCATAAGTTCAGTCCAGCGGCGGAACGTGCCGACGATGACGAAGACCATAAGCACCATGACCAGGCAGGCCAGAGCGGCCAGCAGGTACTTGCCGTTGGGGATATAGTCGGTCGTCAGCTGCAAATAGCCAGCCCAGAAGGTAACCACCGTCATGAACACGCCGGGAATGGCGGTCACCAGGCAGTACTTGCCCCTGTTCATGCGCAACAGCATGCTGGTGCAGACGATAAGGGCGCAGGCGGCCAACAGCTGGTTGCTCATACCAAAGAGCGGCCAGATGTTGCTGATGTTACCGGTGTAAACCAGGTAGCCCCACATGGATGTGAAGACAAGGCTGGTAATGATGATACCCGGCGTCCAGTTCTTGTCGCCAAAGGGAGCGTACACCTTGCCAAGCATTTCCTGAAGGAAGAAACGGCCAACGCGCGTGCCGGAGTCGATGGCGGTCAGAATGAAGACCGCTTCAAACATGACGGCAAAGTTGTACCAGTAGGCCATAAGGTGATCCATGTAGGGGATCTTGTGGAAGATATGTGCCATGCCCACTGCCAGCGACACTGCGCCACCGGGACGGGCGTGCAGGTTGAGGCCGATCTTTTCTTCAAAGAAGCCAAGATCAACAGTGTGCAGGTTGGGGTGCACGGCCAGCAGGGCGTCATACTTGGCCGGGGTGGCATTGATGGCAAAATAGTCGCCGGGCATCAGCGTGCAGGCGGCGATAAGAGCCATCATGGCCACAAAGCCTTCGGTCAGCATGGCGCCGTAGCCCACGAAAAGAATATCACGCTCATTGCCGAGCATCTTTGGCGTGGTGCCCGTACCAATGATTGCATGGAAGCCGGAAATGGCGCCACAAGCAATGGTAATAAAGATGAAGGGCAGCACGGGACCGCCGATCACGGGGCCGCCGCCGTTGATGAAGGGTGTGATGGTGGGCATGAGAATGGTGGGCTGCACAAAAATGATGCCCACGGTCAGCATAAGAATGGTGCCTATCTTCAAATAGGTGGAAAGATAGTCACGCGGCACCAGCAGGAACCACACGGGCAGAACCGAGGCAAAGAAGCCGTAAACGGCGATGGCAATGGCCACGGTGTTTCTGTCCCAGTCAAAAGCCCAGCCAAGCACATCCTGCTTCATGAGGTCATGCCCGCTCAGAATGCCCACAATCAGCAGTACCAGACCCAGAAGACTGGCCAGCAAAACGCTGTTCTGCTTGTAGCGCATGATGAGGCCCATAATCATTGCAATGGGCATGGTGATGACAACGATAAACAGCGACCAGGGCGCGTTATGCATGGCGCTGATGCAGGCCAGAGAAAGACCGGCCAGGGTGAGAATCAAAATACACAGAATGGCTATACCGGCCACCGTACCAGTGACGGGGCCGATTTCACGTGTGGCGATGGCGGCAAGGCTCTGGCCTTTGTGGCGCACAGAGGCGAAAAGAACCACCATATCGTGTACCGCGCCGCCAAGAACGCAGCCAATAAGAATCCACAGCGCCCCAGGCAGATAACCGAACTGGGCTGCCAGCACAGGGCCCACAAGGGGGCCAGCGGCGGCAATGGCCGCAAAATGGTGTCCGTAGAGGACATATTCGTTGGTTTTTACATAGTCGTGCCCATCGGCAAATCGCACCGAAGGCGTCGTACGGCTGCCATCGAGCCGCAAAACCTTATTTGCCAAAAAAATACCGTAAACCCGGTATGAAATGGCAAAAATACACAATGCCGCAAACACAAGTGTTATGGCATTAATGTTCTCAAGAGCTTCCATTACTTACTCCCGTCAGGGCTTGGCTTGGCTTTCTTAACCGGGCAGGCGGCCAGACGAATCGCAGCCCTGCGAAACTGCCCAGAACAACAAAAAAAACACATACCAAAATAGTATTATATCAGCGATGTACACCCTCCTCTTGAGATACGGCTGAAAAAAGAGTCACAGCAAAGCCCACATACTGTATCTAAGCCCACTAATACAGTTTATTCGGCCATGTGTTAATTTTCTGCTACACCCATTATTACTCTCTGTCCATGCCACTGGAAACGTTTTTTGCTGATTACACTGTTGTTACGCTCATCCGAAAACATGCGATCCACTTCTAAAAACCAGATTTAATATCATTAACGTACCTTCTTAATTATCTTTTCTTCCCATAAACATGCTGGTTCTAACGGGAATTATATTCTCCAAATTTTTTCCTTGATCTTGTTCTTTTTTGCACAATAAAACTGCCAGTATCCAATTATCCTCTCTGCAACCTGTCCTGTCAGCCGCCAAAACCTCTGCCCGTGCAATCGCAGGGGCTGCTGATTGACCAGCCCGGAACAGCTGCCCACAGCAGAAACAAAATGTCGGTAAAATACAGACGTTGCCGATGGGCTTGCATTACGCATGGCATGGGTCTATCGTTTTCTCACCGGCTGGGGGAGCCATTATGGCTGAGAAAGGGTGATCGCGCCCTGACCCCTAGGATCGCGTAAAAAGCGCGGTTCTGCACCTGACGCGGATAGTGCCGACGAAGGGAAGCTGGCCCAGCCTGGAGACAGGTTTGTGCTTGCCCGCAGCCGCATTGGTTCTGCGGGTTTTTTTGTGGCTTCGCCTGGTTGGCGGCCGCATGCCCCCGCGAATCATGCTCTTGTAACCTATGGAGGTTCTTCATGAACATCGTGGTTAATGGCCTTGCCGAAAGCTGCGCGCCCGAAACCAGCATCAGCGCATTTCTGGCAGAACGGGGATATGAAGCCAGCGCCGTGGTGGTAGAGCGCAATGGACAAATCCTTGCCAGGGACACTTTTGCGCAAACATGCCTGCAAAAAGACGATTGTCTGGAAATCGTGCAGTTCGTGGGCGGTGGTTAAATCCGCCGACCAGAGCAGATCAACGTTGAAATACTCTGTAATTCAAGGTTGTTATTCTGCCGAAAATGCAACTTTCAAAAATCCATCACAGCAATCTTTCAGCAGCGCCTTTGCGCGGAGCAAGCATGAACGCCAATGATCCTTTTGTACTGGGCGGCGTCAGCCTTTCCAGCCGCCTTTTTATCGGCACAGGCAAATACGGAGCCGACAGCCTTATATCTGCCGTGGCCGAAGCCAGCGGTTCGCAGGTCATCACTGTAGCAATGCGCCGGGTAGACAAACCCGCGCCCCAATCTGGCGAATCTGCGCCAGCGCAAGGTTCTCAGGGCATAATGTCGCACATTCCCGGCCATATGCGCCTTTTACCCAACACTTCCGGCGCGCGTAATGCAGAAGAAGCCGTGCGTCTGGCCCGTCTGGCCCGTGCCGCAGGCTGCGGCGACTGGATAAAAATTGAAGTCATATCCGACACACGCCACCTTTTGCCCGATGGCTACGAAACGGCCAAAGCCACTGAAATCCTTGCCAAAGAAGGCTTTACCGTGCTGCCGTATATCAATGCCGACCTCTATGTGGCCCGCGCCTGCGCCGAGGCCGGAGCAGCAGCCGTTATGCCGCTGGGCGCGCCCATTGGCACCAACCGGGGACTGCGCACCAAGGAAATGATCGCCATCCTGATAGAAGAAATGGACCTGCCTGTTATTGTAGACGCTGGCATAGGCCGCCCCTCGCAAGCCTGCGAAGCAATGGAAATGGGCGCAGCCGCGTGCTTGGTCAATACGGCCATCGCCTCGGCCAACGATCCTGTGGCTATGGCCCGCGCCTTTGGCGAAGCTGTGCGGGCCGGGCGCAACGCGTGGCTTGCCGGAGCCGGATTTGTACGCGGCATGGCAGACGGAGCCGAAGCATCTTCGCCTCTTACCGGTTTTCTGCGCTGAGGGGTGAATCATATGGAAACTTTTCAGGATTTCTTGCAGAAATGGCCTGCCCAAAGGCGGGCTGAAGCCGTAGAAAAGGCCACGGAAGAACAGGTT
Organism: Desulfovibrio sp.; assembly: GCF_047607245.1. Lineage (GTDB taxonomy): Bacteria > Desulfobacterota > Desulfovibrionia > Desulfovibrionales > Desulfovibrionaceae > Desulfovibrio. Next base: position 20,479 of record NZ_JASGDK010000074.1, on the reverse strand, counting down.
TTTTCTGTTCTGAAAAAAAATAATCTTCAGCCAGAAGATTTTCTGACCCTGCTCTCACCTGCCGCTGCTCCACATCTTGAGCGTATGGCCCGCCGCGCCCATGAGCTGACCCTGCGCTTTTTTGGGCGGGCAGTGCATATCTTCACGCCGCTTTACATTTCTGACGTCTGCACCAATCAGTGTCGGTATTGCGGATTCAACGCAAAAAACAAGCAGCCCCGCCACCACCTCAGCGTGGACGAGGCCGCCGCCGAAGCCAGAGCCATAGCCGATCTGGGCTTTCAGCATATTTTGCTGCTTACGGGAGATGCCCGCCATCTTTCCTCACCCCAGTATATTGCTGATGTTGCCCGCCGCATAAAGCCCTGGTTCGCCTCTGTAGGCATTGAGGTCTATTCGCTTACCACCGAGGAATACGCTCTGCTTGTAGACGCGGGCGTAGACAGCATGACGATGTTTCAGGAAACGTATAATCCTGATCTTTACGCATGGCTGCACCCTGCCGGGCCCAAGCGCGACTATGCCTTCCGCCTCAACGCGCCCCAGCGCGCTGCCGAGGCTGGCATGCGTTCTATGGGTGTTGGAGCATTGCTCGGGCTGGAATCCTTTGAGCAGGATGCCTTTGCTACGGGCCTTCACGGTTGGTGGCTCCAGCGTAACTACCCCGGCATGGACGTGAGTGTGTCCATACCGCGCATCTGCCCGCATGAAGGCAGTTTTGACGTCCCGCACGCGCTGGATGACCGCCATCTGGTGCAGTACGTGACCGCCCTGCGCTGCTTTTTACCGCGTGCAGGCATCACCTGCTCCAGCCGGGAAAGCGCCTTTATGCGTGACCATCTGCTGCCGCTTGGCGTCACGCGGGTATCCGCAGGCGTATCAACTGCTGTGGGAGGGCGCGTGACAGAAGACCTGAACAACCCCGGCCAGTTTGAAATTACCGATGGACGCAGCCTTGACGAAATGACCGCAGCCCTGCTGGGGATGGGCTATCAACCAGTGCTCAAGGACTGGGAGAATCCCGCGTCTACCTGTTAACGGCAGGCTCGGATTAGGTTTTTCAACGGGGCATGCACGGCAAGGACACACCGCCGTACATGCCCCGAAGCCCCCTGCCCTTTTTTTTGAGGGGGGCACCAGACTGAATGCCTTTGAGCGCTGAGATGTAAAAGATTCAGGGAGACCACATGACACACCCCCTTCATGAAGGCTTGAGGCGCTATTTCAGCCCCGAGCAACTCAATGCCCTGCACGCGGCTAAAGTCGGCATTGCCGGAGCTGGCGGACTTGGTTCCAACGCAGCCCTCATGCTGGTTCGAAGCGGCGTGGGGCACATCACCTTGGTAGATGACGATGTGGTGGACGCCTCCAACCTCAACCGCCAGCAGTATTGGCCACGCCACGTGGGACGCAGCAAGGTTGAAGCGCTGAGCGAGCTGTTGCTGGAGCTGAATCCGCAACTGTCAGTAGAAACACACAAGTTGCGCATCACGGTAGACACCCTGCCCGGCATCCTGCCTGCCTGCCCCATATGGGTGGAAGCCTTTGACAGCCCGGACGACAAAAGTTTGTTTGTTGAAGGGGCGTTGCTGGCCGGACACAAGGTTGCCAGCGCATCCGGCATGGGCGGCTACGGCGGCGCGCCCATGTCCAGACGAAACCTGGGCAACCTGATACTTGTGGGCGATTTTACCACTGATATTCTTATGTCCCCGCCCCTGGCCCCCCGCGTAACAGAAGCCGCAGCCCTGCTGGCCGATGCCGTACTGGAAATGCTGCTGGGCTGACGCCTCTGGGCAGTACTCATTCACAAACAAACAGCTGTTCCGGCAAAACTGGTCCCAAGGGATCAGCTTCGCCGGAACAGCTGTTTTGTATTAATCCTTAAGCGCTTTCATTCAGCAGCATCCGGAGGCACTGGCATACACGCTGCCAGAGTATTTTTATGCTGAAATACTCAGAACCGGGGACACGTTGGCCAGCTTTGAGACTCAGATTTCCTGAAACACATCGCAGAACCTGCGCACATTCTGATGAAGAATGCCTTAGGCCCGAACAACCTTGGGTTCCTTGATGGGCAGGTTCACAAGAGCCGCCAGAAGAGCCAGAGCAATATCCACCTGCCAGACCCACAACAGGCTGCCCGAATACTGTAGCGCCACTCCTCCCAACCATGCGCCAAGAAAAGCCCCAACCTGATGTGTCAGCAGAGTCAGACCGAAGAGTGTCGCCAGATAGCGCATGCCGAAAAGCTTGCCGACAATCCCCGCAGTGGGCGGCACCGTGGCCAACCAGGTGAGCCCCGTAGTCACGGCAAATATGTAGAAGGTCAGCTCTGTCTTGGGTGAAAAAAGATAGACGGCGATCATCAGCGCGCGAAAGGCATAAAGAGCCGACAGGATAAATTTCATGCGAAAATACTTGCCCAGAATGCCCGCGCCAATACTACCCGCAATATTGCACAGCCCTATAAGGGACAGGCTGATGGCCGAAACAGAAGCGTCGTGTCCGCACAGGCTGACTTCGCCCGGCAAATGTGTCGTCAGAAAGGCCACATGAAACCCGCAGGTAAAAAACCCTGCATGCAAAAGCAGATAACTGGGGTCATGAAAGGCTGTTTTCAATTGCTGTTTCAGGCCAGTATTGCTGGTCTGGCTGACTGTGGGCGTGCCGGCAGCGGGCATGTCCGCCACGGACTGGCCGTCAGAAACCCGCCCCATGCCAGTTTGGCGGCAAAGCAGCCAGGAGGGCACAATGGACGCCAACGCTGAAAACGCCAGAAGCAATAACCCGCCTGTATAGCCCTTGAGACTGATGACGGCCTGTACCAGAGGCGCAAAGGCAAACTGCCCCATCGACCCCCCGGCATTGATAATACCGCTGGCCACGGAACGTTTGCCCTCCGGCAAACGCCCAGCCACAATGCCGATGAGTATGGAAAAACTGCCCGCAGCCGCACCGGCCGGGCTTAAGAAGCCCTGCGCCAGGGTCATGCCCCAGAAGGATTCGGCCTGAAGCGTACACATCTGCCCAAAAGCCAAAAGCAGTGCACCCGTCATCAACACTGGGAGTGGCCCCTTCTTGTCGGCCCAAGCCCCGAAAATTGGCTGAAACACGCCCCACATCAACTGTCCTATAGCCAGGGCCATGCTCATTTCAGTGATGCTCATGGCCGTGGCGCTTATCAGCGGATGCACGAACAGGCCCACCGTCTGGCGGATACCCATTGTAATCATCAGTACAAGGCTGGACAGGGCGATGATTATCCATAGGCCGCTGGCAGGGGCAGTAGGGGAAAGTCGGCAATGAGTCGAGGTCGGTTCGCCAGGATTTGTCACAGGAATTTTCCTTAGTCTGGTGAGTGTAAACCGAGGCTGCGCACAAACGATACCTGCGCATATGCCAGAAGCAGGGCAAAAATATTCTGGGGCACCACGCTATGATCCTGGCTAAAAATTATTCCAGCGTGTCAATCTGCGTAAAAATATGCCAAAGCGCTTCATAGCTTTCGCCCAAGTGTAGTTTGACGTTCGTTTGTGCCTGCTGCCATAGCGGCACAGCTTTGGCGTAAATTTCTTCTCCCAACGGGCTGAGGTGAAGCTGGCGCTTCCGGCTACCGCCTGGAGCCTTGTCAACAATGAAACCCTGGCTCAAAAGTGGCTGCAGGGTGCGCACCAGGGTACTGCGTTCCAGCCGCACCCGCTGGGCAAGCTGCCCCGTGCCGCAACCCGGCATGCGCCAGATGTTCGCCAGAAGCGAATACTGTGTGACGCTGATGCCAGCAGGCTCAAGCGCAGTGTCGTAAAAACCTGTCACCCTTTGGGACATGCGCCGTAAATTTGTGCAGACGCAAGGCGATTTCGGCGGGGTCGCCCCAGTGTTCATCTCTGCCTCCATATAGTGTATATACACTATATGGAGGCACGCTCATGCGTCAAGAAAAAACGCACACCTTAGCTCCAGCCCAAAGCATGAAACCACACATACCGCCGATGTAAAAACGGGCTTGCAACTGCCAGCATTTCCAAAAATAAAGCGCCGCCCCAAAGGGGGCGGCGCTTAAATCATACGCTAGTACCAGATGCCGTTAGGAAGGCAGCATCCAGTGAAGCACGCCAGCCTGCAGATAGGTGAGCGCGCAGATAAACAGGGTCATGGCGATACTGTGACCCAGGGTGAAGCGGAAGAGGTCGCCTTCGTGACCCACCAGGTTGGTAGCCGCGGTGGCCACACTGATGGACTGGGGCGAAATCATCTTACCCGTAACACCACCGGAGGAGTTGGCGGCCACGGCCAGGTTGGGGTCCATGCCCACAACTTCGGCGGTAGAACGCTGCATACCGCAGAAGAGAGCGTTGGACGAGGTGTCCGAACCAGTCAGGAACACGCCGAGCCAACCCAGAATGGGCGAGAACAGCGGGAACAGCGAACCGGTCAGGGTGAAGGCGATACCCATTGTGGAGCTCATGCCCGAGTAGTTCATGAGGTAGGCCAGACCAAGAATCATGGCGATGGTCAGAATGGGGAAGCGCAGCTGGTAAATGGTGCGGCCAAAGCAGCTGACAGCCTTGCCGAAGGAATAGCCGGGCATGAAAGGCACGGCTATGAAACCGGCGATCAGAATGGCGGTACCACCAGCAGACAGCCAGTTGAAGGTAAAGACAGCAGCGTAGGGGCTGTTTTTGGTAACAATGGGAAGGGTCTTTTCAACCATGCCGTCCAGACCGGGCCAGGCGAACTTCATGACGGAGCCGGGAATGGCGTTCAGCATGTTCTTGAACTGGGGCAGGCCCCACAGGAAGACCATGACGGCCAGAATGATATAAGGCAGCCATGCACGCACTACAACGCCAAAGGCAGGTGCAGCGCCTTCAAGCTTGCTTTCCTGTTCGCCTTCAAAGCGCCAGATGCGGGCGGGCTTCCACACGCGCAGCAACAGCACCATAGCGATGATGGTGATCAGGGCCGACATGATGTCGGGCAGGGTCGGGCCGTGGAAGTTGGAGAACAGGAACTGCGAACCGGCGAAGGCCACGCCAGCCACAATAATGGCGGGCAGAACTTCCATAGCGCGGCGGAAGCCGCACATAACGCAGCAGAGCCACAGGGGCACAAGAATGGACAGGAAGGGCAACTGACGGCCCACGATCTGGCTGACGGTCATTTCGTTCAGACCAGAAACCTGCGCGCCCACGATGATCGGAATACCAATGGCGCCGAAGGCCACGGGAGCGGTGTTGGCGATAAGGCAGATACCGGCGGCGTACAGGGGCTTGAAGCCCAGGCCCACCAGCATGGCTGCAGTGATGGCCACGGGCGTACCGAAGCCAGCCGTACCTTCGATGAACGAACCAAAGGCAAAGGCGATGAAGATGGCCTGCAGACGGCGGTCGTCTGTCAGGCGGGCAAGAGATTCCTTGATGTACTCAAATTCGCCCGATTCCACGGTCATGTTGTACACCCACACGGCAGTGACAACAATCCAGATGATCGGGAAGAGGCCGAAGGCCGCGCCGTAAGTCAGGGCGCTGAATGCCGTGCCCACGGGCATGCCCCACACAAGAAGGGCAAGAATGAAGGCCAGGCCCACGGCCAGGGCTGCTGCATAGTGCCCTTTAGCGCGACGAACCGCCAACATGTAAAAAAGACTGATCAGCGGAATGCCCGCCACCAGAGCGGACCACACGGCACCACCCATAGGATCATAAACTTGCGTCCATGCCATAACAACTGCTCCCTTAACGCTGTGGGTTTTTGGATGACGAGTGACAGGCGCTTGTCCATCCCACGCGATCTGTACCCGTCCATCCCCAATGATAGCTCTTGGACGGATACCTGTTTCCCGAGCAAAAAACAATGCTTTTTTGAAAGTCGGACGGTATAAAGATAAAAAACTTGCGTTTAACGGCGAAGGTTGGCAGGGAGGGCAAAGTACAGACGGGCGGCGAAATCAAAAAAAATACCGGGAAAAAAGCTGGCCCACCAGAACATCTGGTATTTTTTACCGCTGTGGCGCCAGGGTGCTATGGCCTGGCGCGCTTCTGCATTTCTGCCTTCGCGCCACAGCGCCACAGCCTTCTGAAAGGCTGCCCGGCGGGTAAGAAGAATAACAAGACCAGCATGTTCCTGGTCGTAACCGGGGTAGAGACTGCGGTGTTTGTCAAGAATGCGCAGGGTTTCGTCCGCAAACTGGCCGAACTTGCGAAAGGTCGTGTTTGACCCGTGCACGCGCCACACCGTAAGGGGTTCGTCCACATGATCCAGTTCCCAGTCATGCGCGATACGGTAAAACACGTCAGCTTCTTCGCAGACGTTGAGGCTTTCATCAAACCAGCCACCGTTTTCTCCCTGCCCGGTAGGCGTGCCCTGCACCGAAAGGCCAGCAAGGGCCTCGGCACGCACGGCGGCAGACGACATCGATATCCACTGCCGCTCCATCAGGGCGGCAAATACCATGCCCCGCTCTGGCCCGGTCTCTGAAAAAACGCGTTTGAGCACACGCGTGCCGTCAAAAATTTCCGTGTCCGTACACACAAGCCCCAGCCGGGGGTTGCTTTCAAACAAGGCTACCTGAAGCTCCAGCTTGCGGGGCCGCCAGATGTCGTCGCAATCAAGAAAGGCAATGTACCGCCCCCTGGCATGAGCAAGAGCCAGATTGCGGGCAGCACCAAGGGGCACTGTGGTTTCCCCCCGGAAGTACCGCACCTTCTCTCCATAGCTTTGCGCAATGGCCGGGCTTTCGTCTGTGGAGCCGTTGTCCCAGAATATGACCTCGAAATCCGTGAATGTCTGGGCCATAATGCTGTCCATAGCTTCACGCAGGTCGCGCGAGCTGTTGAGGCAGTTCATGATGATTGAAACGGCGGGAGCGCTCATGGTCTTTCCTCATTGGTTGTGGAATGGACAGATGACGGCGTTTGCGGCGCGGCCTGCGTTGACGGCCTTGTGTCTGTGTTTTGCCGGAACACCCAGTACTTGCACAGCAGATAGACCATAACCGGAACAAGCAGCACGGCTACGGGCATGGCGACCTCATACGTCAGGCTCAAACGCATGAGCAGCCAGATGATGGCAGAATTGAGCCCAAGCCCGAGGGCCTGGGCAGCGGCGAAACGGGCCAGCCTGGTCCAGTGGGACAGCCCGCTCGCCGAGCTGGCTGTCCCGAAAGTCCACAGGCTTTGCCCCAGATAGGAAACAATGAAGCTCAGTGCATAGGCCAGGGCATTGCCCATCAGGACATGCATGCCCCAAAGATTGACGAAAAGCAGTCCCAGCAAGACATAGGTCAGCGTAGCCGCTCCGCCTACCATGCCGAAGCGTATCCACCGCTTGCCCAGCAGGCCCCTTACAAAGGCCGTAAGGTCAGACAGACAGGGCGGCCGCAGGCCACTCACCGCCTCAAAGCCTCTTCTATGCCAGTGCACACGGCGTCCACATCTTCCAGGGTCAAACCGGGATGCAGAGGCAGAGTCACCAGTTCGGCATAAAGCTGTTCCGTGACGGGCAGGCTTTCTCCGTGACCGAAATAGCTCAGCAGATGGTTGGGCTTGTAATGGACGCCCGTGGGCAGATCCTGGGCAGCCAGAAATTCTTTCACGGCGTCCTTGCAGCCATCGAGTATGCGCACCGGCATGATGTGGCGCACCACAAAATCACGAGGATCAGTGCGCAGCAGGGCCACGTGCGGCACCGCGGCCAGACGTTCGGCATAGCGAGCCGCGAGGGCGCGCCGGGCAGGAATGAATTCCTCTTCCAGACGTGAAAGCTGCACGCGCCCGATGGCGGCCATAATGTTGCTCATGTGATAACGCCAGCCCTGCCGCTTCACATCGGGATCCCACGAGCGGGCTCCGGCAAAACGCTTTTGCGCGTCATTTTCCACAGAAAGCAGGCGGCCGTCCGAAGCCAGGTGGCCCGCCTCGGCGTCAAAAGCCACAAGGCAGCCGCCTTCGCCGCAGGTGATATTTTTAATGCCGTCAAAGCTGAAGCAGACCATATCGCCAAAGCTGCCGATCTTGCGGCCATTGTGCTTGCAGCCAAAAGCATGCGCGGCGTCTTCTATCACGCGCAGCCCCTTGCGCCGGGCAAAATCGTACACTTCGTCGAGATGCCAGGGGTTGCTGGCATAATCCACATACATGAGCGCAATGGTATTGGGAGTAATACGCTTTTCAGCGTCGGCCAGATCAAGGGTGCCGGTTTCTGCCAGCACGTCGCAGGCCACGGGTACGCAACCCGCAGCAGTGATGGCCTGAAAAGACGCCACAAACGTCAGCGAAGGCACAAGGACTTCGGGTTTGCCCGCCACATGGCACTGGGCGGCCACGGCGTCCACAGCCAGATGCAGGGCTGCTGTGCCTGTATTGGTTGTGATGACCTGCTCCGGCTTTACACCAAGATACCGGGCCAGCTCTTCTTCAAAAAGACGCACTTCATTGCCCATACCAAGATAGCCGTCCTCAAGAAGAACACGGCTGACGGCACGGGCTTCTGCTTCGCCCACAATGGAACGTGAAAGACGCATGGACATACAGCCTCCTGCTGCGCGGGCGGTTGCCCCGGTGGGCAGAGGCCCATCCGGGAGGCTGCGGCGCGGCATGCGCCGGATCGCCCGAGCGGCCCGACACACGGTGCATCGACGACGCCTAGCCCGCTTCGGCGTTCATTTCGCTCAATAACGTGTCCAGGTCAAGAAGAATAAGCAGGCGGTCATCCAGCTTGCCCACGCCCCTGATATACTCCGAACCTATGCCGCAAATCACGGGCGGAGCCGCCTCCACGGTGGAAGCAGGAATGCGCAGAACTTCTGAAACACTGTCCACAAGAAAGCCCACTATCTTCTGGCTGAACTCCATAACAACAATGCGGGTGTTGCTGTCGCGCTCCACGGCGGGCATGTTGAAACGGGTGCGCATGTTGATGACAGGTATGACCTTGCCCCGCAGATTGATGACGCCCTCAATGAAACGCGCCGCATGCGGCACCATAGTTATCTGCATGGGGCGGATAATTTCCTGCACGGAAAGAATGTCGACCCCAAACTCTTCCTCGGCAATGTTAAAGGTGACAAGCTGCAGCCTGTCGCCTTCGTGCTCGTCTTCGCCGTTCAGTTCAAGAGCGGCATCCGCTATATGATTCATGGTCTTACCTCCATCAGTGGCGGGCAAAAGGCCCCATTGGCTTTATCGGCAGAGATGCCCACAGCAAAAGGGGCGCATACAGTTCAGAGCAGACGAAATTTAAATTGCCCTGTATTCCGCTGTGCGTGCGGCGTTTTTTGCCCCAGCGCACCTTGCTTTGCGGCGGATAACTCTTGTTGACGCGGCGGCAAATCTTTCAGCACGTGCAACACAAAAATCTGCGGGCCACAAAAATATCAGGCAATTTCGCGCAGCAGTTTTTCCCGCAGCCGGTCAGCACGTTCGGCCATACCTGCTGTGTCGAAATCTTTGACGGTGGCCAGTATTGCCACCATATCTTCGGCATGAGGCGTGCCCTCAACCAGCGACATCAATGCTTCCAAAGCGCCTTCAACGCCGCCCCAGTCCGTCTCCACGCGCTTGGGCAATTCGCCCAAAAGGGCCAGCAGCGCGGTTCGGTGTTCCTCGGCCAGTTGCAGATTGCCGCTTTTTGTTTCGCGGGCGCGTGCGTCGATTGCTTGAACATACTCAAGCACCTGCCCCATTTCAACGTCAAAAGCCTTAAGCAATCCTGGGGCCAGCGGATTTTCAGGCAGCGTGTCTTCCATCATTCTGGTCAGCCGATGTATGCGGTCGACGCCCAGATTGGCGGCCACCCCCTTGACCGTGTGCGCCATGCGGGCTGCGGCATCGAGGTCGCCGTCACGCAGCATGGCTCGCAGCCGCACGGGGCTGTTGCCGTAATGTTCCACAAAGCGGAGCAAAAGTTCAAGATACAGTTTTCTATTATTGCCAACTGTGGCAAGGCCAGCTTCAATATTGATGGCAGGGCTATGCTGCCCTTTCATGCGGGCCTGTATGGCCTGCAAACGGCTTACACTGCCGTCTTCGCCGCTGGAATTGGCATTATCCCTGCTGATAACCGCAGCATTTGCGAGCAGAGAATCCGCCTGCAAGTCCATCCAGCGCATATCCTCCGAAGACGTCTCCCTGGCGGGATTGCGCCGCAGCTCCCCGGGCAGCCATTTCTCAAGGGTGGCATAGAGCATTTCAGGGTTCACGGGCTTGGTGAGGTAATCATTCATGCCCACGTCCTTGCCGTCCATACGCGAGGCTATGTCTGTATGGGCCGTCATTGCCACCACGGGCAGATCCTCAGGGCTGAACCCCAGGGAACGGATGCGCCGGGTAGCCTCGAGGCCGTCCATAACCGGCATCTGCACATCCATGAGGACAAGGGCAACGTCTGATTGCGCGGAATTTTCCAGCTGATCAAGGGCTTCCTGCCCATTGGCGGCCAGAATAACCTCAAGGCCTGCCTGTTCCAGCAGTTCTCGCGCAATCTGGGCATTAATGTCATTATCTTCCACAACCAGAACAGTGCGGGGCGAAGGCGCAACAGGATCTGACGGCGCGCCTGCCGCCTGATCTGACGGGCCTTCGGCACTGGAAACGGCCTGACCATCTGTTGCCGGGGCAGACTCTGCACCATAATTCTCATCGCCAAGGCTTTGCCCTTGCCCGTCGGGCATATCCGCAGGCATTGCCGCTGATGCCGCAAGCACGGCGGCAGCTATGGCCGTAGACCTGAAATCACTCTGCCCCTCAGGCAAAGCACTCGCTGGCGCCACGTCCAAAACATCTGGCTTTTGGGAAAAAAATGCTGAAGAAACGGTGGAGCGGGCTGGCATGGAAAGAGCAGTCTTTTCAGAAGAAACCACTGACGAGATGGAACGGCCCGCCTTGTCCATTTCCACAGAAAACGAAAACCGGCTGCCCTCTCCTGGCGCGCTCTGCACTGTCAGTTCGCCGCCCATAAGGTTGACCAGCTGCCTCGCCAAAGCAAGACCAAGACCCAGGCCGCTGCGGGCACGGGTCATAGATTCATCCCCAAGAGAAAAGGGCTCGAAAAGTTTTTTCCACTCTTCGCTATCAAGACCGGGGCCAGTGTCCGACACCACAAAGGTCAGCCGCAAAGCCCCTTCTTTTGTGGTTGGCTCGTCTGACGGCACCACGCGAAACTCAACGCCGCCGCTCACAGTATATTTGACGGCATTGTCCAGTAAAATACGCAGCACCTCTTCAAGGTGACGCTCATCGCCCACCACGGTAGCGGGTATGGCCGGATCCAGCGTAAAATTGAGCAACAGCCGTTTTTCCAGAGCCGTACCCGCCACGCTTTGCCGCAACAGTTCCATAAAGTAGGGCAAGGCAAAAACCTTGCGCTCCATCCGCATGGACCCCTCACTGGCACTGGAAAAATCCAGAATCCGGTTGACCATGTCCAGCAATACGCTGCCAGACTTGTTGATCTGGGCGAGATAATCGCGCTGCACGCTGCTGAGATCCGTTTGCAGGCTGAGATAGCTCATGCCGATGATGGCATTGAGCGGTGTTCTTATTTCATGACTGATGCGCCGCAAAAAATCGTCCTGCACATGAGAGGCCCGTTGGGCAAGCTCCAGAGAGGTCAACGCCTGCGACCGCGCCAGCACGGCTTGCTGCCGGCTTTTGCGTGCGCGCCTTTCGGCTTCTTTCAATTCTCGAATGCGGGAAAAAAGTGTGCCCTTCATGCGTTGCAGAGAGGCGAACATGAGTGCCAGCTCGTCCCTGTGCTTGAGACGCAGGGGATCTGGATCGAATCCGGCGGCAACGCTTTCGGCATAGCCGCTCACCTGATCCAGCGGATTGACCACGCGGGCCTTGAAAATATAGGCGTTGCCAAGCACGCTGGCTCCAAGCAGAACCAGAGCGCCAATGGCCGCCAGCATGGTCCAGCGCAAGGGGGCCTCGCGCTCACCCAGGTGGGCCAGAAGTTCGGCGTACTGTACGTCGCCAAGTTTTCGGGTAGCGTCAGAAATGGCATCTGGCAGGCGGGCCAGATTATTCTCGTGCATCCAGCGCAGGGCGGCATTTCTGTCGGCCAGGGTCTGCGCGGCGGTGCTGCCCTCTCTCTGTGGCCCCAGAGCAAGAATTATGGCTGCCTCGGTCATCGAATTGAGCATGTCCACCTGAACCAGAATGGACCGCAAACTGGAACGCGTGGGCGCGTCTACCTCCAGCCTGTCAGCCAGAGCTGCCAACGACAACGTCGCTCCGGGGTCCAGTTGCGCTTTCTCGGGGCGGGGGGCCTCGCCCCGCTCCACACGCAGCAGGTGCCGCCAGCGCTCAAGGTGTCTGGCATCGCCCGCAGAAGTGAATTCAAGGGCCGCGCGGTAAGTTTCACGCGAGGTGCTGTTTATCTCTGCAAGCAGATTTTCAAAGCGGTAGTAGGTATGCAGAAACCCGTTGACCTCGTACAGGCTGCGGCCCAGCCAGACCGTGCACAGGCCGAGCATGAGCACCATGCACAGTTGCGCCATGTTGGAGGTTTTGATGAGGGCCCTGATACTCATGCCTTATGCTCCAGCGTCGCGGGGACGGACAACGGCCTCCTGCCCTGTAAATCTGATGTATCTTCGCATGACGGGCCCAGTATTGCCCCCGAAGATCCGCCAATGGCACGCCCCGTTTCAGCACGGCGCACGGGTAGAACACGAACAGCCATCAGGCTAGCACAGGCCAAGTAGACCGTAAATGGCTGGCATGTCCAGAGACTTCTCAACAGTATCCGCCAGCCTGTCCAGCTCCGGGCCAAGGGCGTAGGGCGCGCCTTCAAAAGGCGGCATCCCATTGTCATCCCGCAAGGAGGCCAGAAAGGCATGCCGGAATGCGTCTGCATCAAAAAGCCCGTGAACATAGCTGCCCCACACCCGCGCCCGCCCGGCGGAATCACACAGACCCCAGCCAAGAGGCCGTCCAGACAGGTCTGCCATTATTACACGCGGCTGCTGAGTCACAGATTCGCACGGCAAGGAACAACTCTCCACCTGCCCAGACAATGGCACGGTGCGGCCATGATGAATTTCATAGCCCTCCACTTCCTGCGCCGGAACCAGAAGTTTTTCGTCCGTAGCCGCGCCGCTGCCGCCTGACGGAACGTTCGCAGTCAGGCAGGCACAGGCCCGCCCTGTGACGCGCAACAGTTTTTTGTCTGCTTCCAGTCTGGTTGCCAGCGGTAAAATGCCCAGACCGCGTTCACTGCCGCCTTCTTCAAGCGTCAGCGGGTCGGCGATAACGCTGCCAAGCATCTGCAAGCCTCCGCAGATGCCCACCAGAACTCCACGCGATGTTTCAAGCCCTGTGCGGGCAAAGTGCAGTATGGCGTCCGCCAGCCCCGTGGCGCGCAAAAAGCGCAGATCCGCAACGGTATTCCGGCTGCCGGGCACAATGACGGCATGCGGATGCCCCCAATCCTCAGCACACCGCACAATACGCAGGCGCAAACCTGGCTCTTGCCGCAGCGCGTCAAGATCAGTGGCATTGCTGATGTGGGGCAGGTCCAGCACCACGATATCCAGCATATCCGCCGTAGCAGGCAGGCATTCTCCCATACGGAGACCGGGCGTGATGCCCATTTTAAAACTGACGGAATCTTCTTCGGGCAGGCGCAAGTTTTCCAGCATGGGCACTACGCCCCAGAAAGGTTTGCCCGTTCGGCGGGTCAAAGTTTGCAATGCCGGGTCCAGCAGTGTGGGATCACCGCGAAATTTATTAAGAATAAACCCGGCCACTCGCGCCCTTTCGGCCCGTGTCAGCAGGGCCATCGTGCCAGCCAGCGCCGCAAAGGCGCCGCCCCTGTCAATGTCGGCCACAAGGGCCACATGGGCGCGGGCGTAACGGGCCATACGCATGTTTACAATATCGTGGGCCTTTAGGTTGATTTCCGCCGGGCTGCCTGCGCCCTCAAGCACCACCACGTCAGCTTCGGCAGCAAGACTGCGGTAGGCGCGGCGCACGGCCTTCCAGGCTTCGGGCTTGTAGCGCAGGTAAGCGCCCACGCGCATCTGCCCCACAGGCTCACCCATAACGATGACCTGCGAACCTGTGTTTGACGTGGGTTTGAGCAACACAGGATTCATGCGCACATCTGCGGCCAAACCGCAGGCCGCAGCCTGAAGCGCCTGAGCGCGGCCCATTTCCTTGCCATCGGCGGTGACAAAAGAATTGAGCGCCATATTCTGCGCCTTGAAGGGCACAACCCTGAGCCCCCTGCGTGCCAGCAAACGGCACAGGGCCGCTGTGAGCAGGCTTTTGCCCGCATTGGAACATGTTCCCTGAAACATGATCGCAGGAGACATATCTGCCGGACCTTCAAGGGAACGGACAGACGGTGGCGCAGACACGCCAGAAGACTCGCCTGGAGAGGACAAGGGCGCGCTCCGGCGAGACGTATGCGAGGGGGGTACAGACGGCATGTTTTTTTCATACGCGCAAGTGCTGCCTGGGGCAAGTGAACCGCTGAAACCAACGCAGGGCAAGGGCTGGAGGCGAACTTGCACAGTATTTACGGTTTTCGTATAAAGGAGAAGGTTGGGAAAAGAGCCGGAACATGTCCGGCAACGCTTCTAACACTAATCCGCTATGTGCAGTTGGCCTCTTATGGAATCAAGGCCGCCACGGCGTACGAGCCACGAGAGTTTTTGGAGATATAATGAAACGTTTTCTGCTTTGGACCACGGGCGTGTTGCTGGTTATTGCGGCAGCCCTGGCCATTGTTCTCAGTCAGATAGACACCGCGTTTGTGGTGCGCCAGATCGCTGACGCCACGGCCAAGGCCACTGGCAAGCCTCTGGTATTTGAGAATGCCCCGCAAATATCCTTCTTCCCACCCGGCGTGCGTTTTGGGCAGGCCCGGTGGGGCCAGTCCGACCAGGGCGACACCCTTGCCATTTCGGTCAAGGGCGGCATGGCGGAGCTTGAATTTATGCCCCTGCTTTCCGGCACAATGGTTGTGCGTGAGGTACGCCTGGACAACCCCGTTGTCATGATGCGTCAAAGTGAAACTGCTTCCGCCGCTGATGACAAAGCCGATGATGTAAATTCCGATGAGGGCGAAACTGCCGTCGCATCTCCCGCAAGCGCAGATATTTCGAAAGATACCCCGAAAGCCACGCCGAAAGACGCGGCAAAAACCGTCTCTGCGAGCCCAAATCAAGCCACAGCCAATGCTCAGGCTCCCGCCATTGAGCTGAAACGCCTTGTAGTCCGGCAGGGCTCACTGCACTTTACAGATGGCCGTGGGCAGACTTTGGATCTCAGCGACCTGAACCTTTCTGTGGAAAACCTGCGGCCAGGGCAGGAAGCTGTTGCCCAGTGCGACTTTACCTTCACCGCCAATCTTGTCGACAAGGAAAAAGACAGCAAAGCTAAGGCTAGTACGCCCCTGTCGGGCAACCTGGCCCTGTCTGCCAAGCTGCGCTATGCCCCGCCCCAGTTGGCCTTGCGGCAGACATCGCTGACCCTCAGCCCGCTGAGTGGTCCGCTGCCCAAAGAAGCCGGGCCCATGCAGCTGAATATTGAAGGCAACGCAGATCTGAACACCCTGAGCATGCACGTGGCCAAATGCTGGCTCACCACGCCTCAGGCGCGCCTGGGTCTTCAGGGCGAGGCGTCTTTCAGCCCGATTGCGTTTACAGGAAATCTTGAATTGGACGGATCGTTGCGCAAGCTGGCAGCTCTTGCCGGGCAGACGCTCAAGCCTGCTCCCAAGGGCATTTCGGACGACCTCAAAATCAAGAGCAGGCTGGCTTATGGCAACAACAGCCTCAACCTTTCGGACATCAGCGCCCGCGTGGACGATATAGACCTGCGCGGCCAGCTCCGCCTTGGGATGGAGCCGAAAACGCCCCTTTCCATAACGGCTGAGGCGCAAATCAGCGCCATTAATCTGGACAACTACCTGCCTTTGCCGGAAAGCGACAAAAACCAGACGGCCAATGACTCGAAAGATAAAAAAACCGCAGAAGACGCATCTTCCCTGCCGGATATCAACGTCCGGGCAGCGGTCGCGGGCATTCGTCAGGGCAAGCTGCAAATCAAGGACGTGCAGGTGATCGCTCAGGGCCTGCGCGGCAATTACAAGATTTCCACCTTTAACTGCGTCCTCGGCAGCGGCGGCACGGTACGGGCCGCAGGGGCGGCCAATATACCAGCCTCGGCCTATGCTGTTAACGGCACTGCGTCCGACGTGAATCTTGGCGCACTGCTGGAAAGTCTCGGCAAGGGGCGTCCTGTCAGCGGTTTAGCCCGGCTGGACGTAGACCTGACAATGAGCGGCAAAAATACCACGGCCCTGCAGAACAGCCTTTCCGGCAAGGGCGAGCTTGAAGTGCGGCAGATGCACCTGGAATCCATGCCCGCATTGCCAGCCAACGTTCCCGGCATCACAGGCAAGCCTTTGCCAGACACTTTTGACCTTGTGCGCGTGCCGTTTACGGCAAAAAATGGAGAAATAAACGCCAGTCCCATAACAGTAAGCTCGTCAGGCCTTAACGCACGGGGGCAGGCAAAAATCAGCCTGCCACGCCAAAACGTGGAAGCAACCGCCAACGTGGAAACCTTGGGCATGACCGTGCCGGTTATCGTCAAAGGACCTTTCAGCAATATTTCGTACAGCGTAGACCCCCGGTTTGCTCTGGACATAGCCAAAAAACTGCCAGGCCTATTGCAGGATACGGGCAAGAACGCTGGAGATTCCGCCAAGGGCGCAGGAACGCTGCTGCAAAACGGTGCACGCGGTGCGGAAGGACTTGTACGCGGCCTCTTCGGCAAATAGAGCACTTTCACTTTAAAATGCCCGGGCGGATGCGTGAGCAGACGCCCGCTGTGGACGCGTAAACGCAGCTTCAGCCCTTGCCCGCAGATTATGGAAGAAGACAGCACGGCTATTTACGCGGTTAAACACCGTAGCGAACGTGCCGTAAACTTTGATAATGTATATTCCCAAAGTTAATCTGCTCTAGCCGTTCTGAAATAAATAATGCAGCATTGTAAAAGCAGACATGCAGACAGAAGACTATTTGCCTGAAGCAGATCAGAGCGCATGTTTAAGCTCTGCCGGGAGTATTTTTCACCCAACCGGGCTTGCCTTTTCCGCCCGACAGGCTAAAGCTTTTGTGAGGGCAGGCGTTAAGAAGATAGAGGTCCCCGGCTTGCACACGCCACCGGAGCACGCTTGCAACGGGCTGATGCTGCGAAAAAGGGGCTTTGACTGCGCGGCTTCATACTGGCATGCTTGCAGCTAAGGGTCCGGCAGCGGATCTGCAAACCAGTGGTCGCCCAAGTGCGGGCAGCCGGAATACGGCGCAGCCCCGCAACAATTTTCCGGGGCAAGGCCTTTCCCCGGCACGGCAGGTGATGGAACGACACAGGATGAATTGAGCCTACAGGCGGCAATATGTATTTATTAATTGGTCTTGGCATCGTCGCGGCCTCGGTGTTTACCGGATACACCCTGGCCCACGGTGAATGGGGCATACTTTTTCAGCCCGCAGAATTCATCATTATTCTGGGCTGCGGCCTGGGGGCATTCTTTGGCTCTCAGACCAAGTATACATTCGGGCTCGTTCTCAAGAGCATGAAGCACCTTTTTGCTGACCCCGGCTCAAGCAAGGGTCGCTATCTTGAAACGTTGGCTTTGCTCTACACCCTCTTTTCCAAAATGCACCGCGAAGGCGTCATCAGCATTGAGAGCGATGTGGAAAAGCCCGAATCCAGCCCCATTTTCAGCAAGTATCCCAATGTGTCCAAGGACACAAAGATCGTCAACTTTATTGGCGACACATTGCGCGTCTACCTGACCACAGGCGACCCGGCCGACATTGACAGCCTTATGGATGTGGACATTGCCACCATGCGTGAGGAAGGCACTCTGCCAGCCCATGCTGTTTCGCACATGGCCGAATCGCTGCCCGGCATGGGTATCGTGGCATGCGTGCTTGGCGTTGTGCTCGCTATGGGCAAAATCAACGAACCCCCGGAAGTGCTCGGCCACTACATTGGCGCGGCCCTTGTCGGTACATTTTTCGGTATTCTTTGCTGCTACGGCCTGTTCGGCCCTATGGGTTCCAAGCTTGAAAACTACGTGGCCGAAGAACATTTTTACTACCATTCCATCAAGGAGGCCGTGGCAGCCGCCATTCGCGGTTCCACCCCCCTTATTGCCGTCGAATACGGGCGCAGGGCCATTCCCTATCCCTTCCGCCCCACCTTCGCGGAAATGGAAGACAAGCTGAAGAGCGGTTAGGCAAAGCCGCACCGCTACCATCCCATGCCGACGCTCCGGCCTTGCGTCGGCTGCCCCGGCCTGCCATACTGGCTTAAGGCCGGATGAGGAAAATACGCCAACCCCGGTGAGCAGCAATCCTGCCGCCGGGTTATGGCTTTCATGTAAAGGCCTGACAGTCCAGCGCACAAAACTCTTGCGCGAGGCATATACGGTAAGGAGTCAACTCTATGGGCGGCGGCGCATGGAAAGTCGCGTATGCCGACTTTGTTACGGCCATGATGGCCTTCTTTCTCCTGCTCTGGGTTCTCAGCATGGTGCCGCCAGATACGAAGGCGGGGCTTGCTGCCTATTTCAGCGGCGAACGCAATTTCGACTCCAGCTCCACCTCGCCTATCTCGAATAACCCCTTCATTCAGAATACGGACAAAATCGACGCGCGCGACATCAAAATCAGTGAAGTAGAAAAATCCCACTACGCCATCGCCCAGAAAATCAAGCAGCTGCTTATGGCAGATGCCGTACCCCAGAGCGCTTCGGGCATCAGCGCCGATGATGTGGGCGTTCAGTTGCGCGTCAATTCTGACATCATGTTCAAGCCTGGCAGCGTTGATCTGTTGCCTGAAGGTGAAAAAGTACTGGAAGCCGTGCTCAAGCTTATGGAAGAATACAACCTTTACCTGGTTGTACGCGGCCACGCTGATTCGGGTGAAACCGCTCCGCCGTATACATCTGCCTGGGAGCTGTCAGGAGCGCGCGCTTCGGCAATGGTCAATTATCTGGTGCAGCACGGCGTCAAAGCCACGCGCATGCGCGCTGTCAGCTATGGCGACACGCGCCCGCTCAAGCCGGGTATTGATGAACAGAGCCGCGCTATGAACCGGCGCGTGGAGTTTTTCTTCCATAGACCGGAAGTTATGTCTTACAGCGTGGTTTATTAGAGCATTCAAATTTTTTAAAAGTTAATCTTTTGTAAGATATTTTTTTCACAGAAGAATTGCCGACAGCGGCGTCCTGTACCCGCACAACTGCAACAGGACGCCGCTGTCTTTGCTTCTGGCATGCGCCAAAACTTTCGTACCGGCGGGCCATACGGCAGTATGCGGCATTCGCCTGCCGGGCGTTTGCTCACGCTGCAGCCTGGGCAATTGCAAAATAAAATTGACCAGGCTGCCCCCTGCGGCGCGCAATCTGTTATTGAATTGCTTTAACCTCTGCACGGCCTTTGCCGGGCAGCTTCAGCCACCAGGAAGCCCCATGCCTCTCATCTTTCTTGTCGGTCCCCGAGCCAGCGGCAAAACAACAGTGGGCCGTGCGCTGGCGCAACGCCTTGCCCTGCCCTTTGCTGACACCGACCACTATCTTCTTGAAAATGCGGGGCTAACTGTGGCCCAGATTGTTGCCTCAGAAGGCTGGCCCGGATTTCGCCTGCGTGAAAGCGTTGCTCTGCGCGCAATAGCGGCCATGCATCCTCAGGGAGCAGTTGTCGCAACAGGTGGGGGCATGGTTCTTGACGAACAAAACCGTGCCTTCATGCGCAGCCAGGGGCATGTTTTTTACCTGTCTGCGCCTGTTGAAGCTTTGGTGGCCCGGCTTTCCAACAATCCCCTGACATCCCAGCGCCCTTCCCTCACCGGGGGCGGCATATCCGATGAAATACGGCAGGTGCTGGAGGAAAGGTTGCCGCTCTACCAGCAAACCGCACACCATCATCTGGACGCCAGCCTGCCTCCACGCCGCATTTGCTCACTGGCAATGGAGGCGCTGCGGGCTTTGGCAACAGGTGCCGCACAAGTGTCACGGCAAGGCCTGGCCGAGTCCGGGGCTGACGAGAATGAGGCAGCAGCCCCTGTGACCCCAAGTCCGCAAAATCTACGGGATGAGTACGGCCCTGACAGTGATTAAGACCTCTCTGCCAGATTCTGACGCCAGCCCGCTGGTCTCGGTTCTTCTGCCAGCCTACAACGCAGCCCACACGCTGGGGGCGGCACTGCGCAGTCTTTTTGCGCAACAGTCAGCCCCTGACGCTCCGCTGCCTTCCTTTGAAATTGTCGTAGTCAATGACGGCTCTACCGACGGCAGCGCCGCGCTGCTGGAAGCGCTCACCAGAGACAGGGCAGCCCGGGGCAGGCTTCGGGCGCTGCACCTGCCGCATGGGGGGATTGTGGCCGCTCTTAACGCAGGGTTGGCTGCTGCCCGAGGCACGTTCATCGCCCGTATGGATGCCGACGAT
>NZ_JASGDK010000073.1:0-7128 GCF_047607245.1 Desulfovibrio sp. | reverse complement strand
TTCTGAGGCTACTGCGTCCAGTTGCAGGCGTACACGGGATTTGGCTTCAAACTGGTCTTCGCCATATCGCCCCCAACCCGTCACATGCGCCGCCTTGTTGCCGTTTACAGAGCGCCCCCGCTCTGTAAAATTGCCGCCGCTGCCGTATTCAAAATTCATGTTCCAGACGCCCTTGATCTTGAAGTCCACAGCGTGGCTGGCGCTGACTGCTCCCAGAAGCATAGTTGCTGCAAGAAGCAGTGTGGTGAGTTTGCGTGTCATGAAAAACTCCTCTCCTCTCGTATTGGTTTACAGAAAACTGTGCTGATTATGCTTGTGCCCCCGCCTTTGGCCGTGCTGCACGGCGCAAAGATTTTCCACAATGCGTTTCAGAAAATTGCCCACTTCAGGCGACATGGTGCTTTTGTTGCGTCTGATGTAACCGAGGCTCAGGCAACCGTTGCATCCCGCTATAGGAATGTCTTTGATGGCGTATTTACGGTAATTGCTGTTGATAAGGCGTATGCCGATGTTACAGAGGTCGGTATTGAGGATGGTCTCAATGAGCTGGTTGTCGCTGTTGGTGGTAATGACCTTGTTGATCTGCACATCTGCAAAAAGATCCTGACCATAGCCGCCAAGGTTGTTTTCTACAGAGAAAAAACCGTCCACACGCTGAATAAAGCGTATGTTCTCAAGTTCTGAAAAATGGACGATACTTTTGTTGTACAGAGGGCTTTTTTCGCTGGCATAAATGCAAAGGTCGTGACGAGAAATTTCTACGAAATCCAGATTTTTACCAGCCAACAGGCGTTCAAAATACTTGTGTTTGTTTTCAGGAAGAAAAACGATACCGATTTCGGTAATATCATTGTGAACATAGTCTATAATTTCTTCGACCGTGCCTTCCAGAAAGATGCCCTTGTATTCTCCTTGCGGCAATGTCATGTAATAGTCGCAGAAGAGTCTTGAGATCATTGCTGAGGCATAACAGGCGATACGAAATTTCTGATGCCGTTTTTTACCGCTCATTGTCTGCATCATTCGGGCATTTTGCAGTATGCGCCGCGCATGATCGTACAGTTCGTGCCCATCAGGAGTCAGGCGTACCCCCCGGTTTGTGCGCACAAAAAGCGTGATTTCAAGCTCACGCTCCAGAGCGGAGATGTGCTTGCTGACACTGGATTGCGAAGTATGCAACGACTCGGCGGCCCGGCATGTGCTGCCGAAGTCCGCAGTGCGGACAAAACATTCCAGTTGGCGAAATTCCATAATTTTACCTGTGACCTATTGGCATAAGTGTCTTGACGAAGTGGAGCGGCCAAACTCTCTCTAACCGTAAGCCACAAGCGGAGTGCCTTTTTCCACCGCCAGAGACACGGTCATGTATAAAACCCTGCCATCGCGTTCAGCTGCATACTGGCGGCAGGGTTCACCAAAACTGGTGCGTACCTCGCCAAGGGACTGGCCCTGCAACACCGGCTGTCCAGGCGCAACACAGGGGTGCCAGCAACCCTCTGTATCAGCTTCAAGGTAGACGGCGCTGTCCAGTTCACGTTGCTGTGGGCGTTGCGCTGGCGGTATAAGCCGATCGGCAGGCAGTACGCTCAAATGGGCCAGCACTGAACGGACATCTCGCTTATAAGCGTCAACCTCGGTTCTGCTGATCTGGCCGTTACCCCCACGCTCAATCAGCATGGACGGCACCCCTAAAATGGCGGCTGAATTGTAGGCTCCGGTGGTGGCCCGTGAGCGCACGCGCATGTCTACTGAAAGAGCTTGTGCAGCTTCGCGGGCAGCCTGAGTTACAGGGTCTTCGGCCACGCCCGGGATGAAAACAAAGGGGTGCATGCTTTCATGCAGGTCGCCACCGTGCATATCGATATAAAAATCGGAGCTTTTCTGCAGGCCCGTGATATGCCAGGCGATGCGCTCAGACTTGCTGCCATCAGCCTTGCCGGGAAAAACGCGGTTGAGATTTTTACCGTCCTCAGCCACTACCTCGGGCAGGCGTTCCTTGAAGCCAGAGGAGTTGGCAATGTGGATGATCAGCAGTGTTCCGCTTACTTCCTCGGGGCGTAGTTCATCAGCCAGTTCTATGGCCGCCTGTATGCTGCAATATTCGCAGCCGTGAATGCCCGCAGTGAGCAAAACGGTTTTGCCTGGGCGCAGTCCGGTGATGATGGTGGCAGGCATATCTACGTCTTCAGCACACATAGCGGCGCGTTTTTTTTCTCCGGCCTTCATGCTGCTCCATACGCTCTTGATGTCATCCATTAGTACTTCCTTTATGCTCATCATTTATTATGCGGTCACAGGACGCGGCGCGAATGTGGCGGCGCGGCGCAAAAACTGCCACCAGGGTGCGAGAAAAACACTGCGTCCCAGATAAAATACCGTGTAGGCAAACCACAGGCCGTTGTTGCCCCACAGGGGCACAGCCACGGCCCAGGCCAGAACAAATGCCGTCAGGGCGCAAAGCGTTGATAGAAAAACAGGCCGGGTCACGCTGGCCCCTGTAAACAGGCCGTAAAATGTCAAACCCCAACCTGCGCACAGGGGAAAAAGCACTCCCCACAGGCTGTAGGTCGTTGCCGCGGCCAGCACCTCTGGCAAATCAGTGAATAAAGCCAACAATGAGGTGCGCAGGGGCAGATACAGGGCTGCCATGCCAAGGGCGCTGCCAACAGTCCACAAGATCGTACAGTGGCGTACTCTGGTCAGCATATCGGGGCAGTGGTTACCCGCGGCGCGGCCAGCCAATACACTGGATGTGTTGGCAATGCCCTCAAAAACATATGAAAAGCAGAGCATGACCTGAAAAAGAATGGCGTTGGCCGAAAGGGTGAGGGTGCCAAAGGATGCCGAGGAGGCCATAAAGATGTTGGTCTGAACCAACAGGCAGACCGTGCGCAACAGCAAATTTCCGTTGACGCGCACCATGCGCCACAGATCTTCCAGTTGCAGAAGTTTTTCCCGTACGTGATCCACCCGCGGCAAAAGAGGGCGCAGGAAATACAGACCAGCCAACAGAGAAAAAATATGACCTGCACAGGCGGCCAGCGCTATGCCCTCCACGCCGAATCCGCCGCCCTGCACAAGCAGGATATCAAGAGCGATATTAAGGGCATTGCCGCCCATCTGCATAGTCAAGGCGGCGCGTATACGGGCCTGGCCCATAAGCCAGCCCAGAATAACGTAGTTTATGAGCACCAGAGGGGCCGCCCACACCAGAATGCCATAGTATGCGGCTGCCACCATGCGTGCGTCGGTTTCAAGTTTCAGCACCAGCATGGCGGCGGCGAAAACGGGTTTTTGAAGGAGCACGATTGCCCCACCCAGCATGGCGGCCAAAAGGCAGGGCTGGGCAAAGGAAGCCCATATTTCGTCCGGCTGGCCCCCGGCCTGTGCCTGCGCGCTGAATCCTGTAACCCCCACGCGCAAAAAGCCCAGCAACCAGTATATGGTATTGAAAATAACCGCCCCCACAGCCACACCGGCAATGTGGGCCGGACTGTGCAAATGCCCGGCTACGGCGGTATCCACGGCACCCAATAAGGGTTGGGTGGCTGTGGCCAGCACAAAGGGCAAGAGCAGGCGGGTGTAGTCGCGCTGGCTGATGTAACTATTGGGGGCAGTCACTTGAGGGCCTTTGGTAGAAAATTTACTGTGTTTTTGGTGCGTATGTTCAGGATGCGTCAGACAGCCCTGATCTGTTGCGGCATATGCGATGACAGATCGCCAATGTTTGTCCTGGCAGGTTGCAGGGAGTTTTGTTCCTGTGCGGGAAGGCCGCCAGTCACGCCTATACCCATGACTGATTCAAGCAGGCGTCGGGCATAGTCGTTGCGGATGAAGCCAATGCGGTCCATCTGGTCCACGCGTTCCACCACGCTGCCGTTATGGAAAAAGAGTACGCGGTCGCAGAGGTAGGTTATGCTGGTCAGATCGTGAGTTATAAAAAGATATGAAAGACCGTGGCGTTTGCGCAGATCCATAAGCAGGTCCATGACCTGGATCTGGGTGCTGGCGTCCAAAGAGCTGATGGCCTCATCCAATAGAATGACGCGCGGGCGCAGGGCTATGGCGCGGGCAATGCACACACGCTGCAACTGGCCGCCACTGAGTTCGTGGGGATAGCGTCCGGCAAAGTCGGCGGGCAATCCTACCTGCTCAAGCAGTTCGGCCACACGGGCTTTGCGGTCTATGCGCTCACCGGTTTTTTCCAGCACTCGCAGAGATTCACCGATAATGCTCGACACGCGAAAGCGCGGGTTGGCAGAAGATGTGTAGTCCTGAAACACTATGGCAAGATTGTGCCTGAGAGCCGCCTGTTTGCGGCAGCGGCGGTCGTATATGTCAATGCCTTCAATAACGACTTTGCCGCTGTCAGGTTGCAGCAAGCCCGCCAATACACGCCCCAAAGTGCTTTTTCCGCTGCCGGATTCGCCAATAATGCCAAGGCATTCCCCTTCATTGATTTCAAGGTTTATGCCGCGCAGCACCTGCTGACGTTCTTTAGAAAAAATGGTTTTCTGGCTTTCTTTAAGAAAGGACACCTGAATATCTGTGGCTGTCAGCACGGCGCTCATGCCAGGACCTCCCTAGCGGGGTGAATGGCGCGTAAAAATTTGCGCATGACCGCTTTGTGTTGTGCTATTAGATGACGGGTATAGGGATCAGAGGCATGATTGAATACATGCTCTGGGCTTCCCTGTTCCACAACCTGCCCCCGGTGCATAACAAGCACCTCGTCCGCTATGTAGGAAAGGACGCCAAGGTCGTGGGAAATGAAGATCATAGACGTTTTGCCCGTCTGCTTGATGCGCATGAATTCCTGCATGATGGAGTGCTGGCTTATGGAATCAATGGCTGTGGTGGGTTCGTCAGCTATAATAAGGTCGGGCTCAAGGCCAACGGCAAGCCCTATCATGACCCTTTGCAGCATGCCGCCACTCAGTTGGTGGGGATACTTGCGCAGCACCTCCTGCGGATTGTTGATGCGCATGAGATTGAGAATTTCCAGGCATTTTTCACGCAGGGCGGTGCGGCGCAGCGGCGTATGTTCCACCAGGGTTTCTTCCATCTGTTCGCCAATGCGAAACAAGGGGTCGAAGCACGACATGGGGTTTTGCAAGACCGTGCATATTTTCGAGCCACGCAGTCTGCGCAGATTCTCGGCGCTTTCGAGCAGCAGTTCGCGATTTTCAAAACGCGCGCTGCCGCGTATTTCAAAGTTTTTGTCCAGCAGGCCAAGCACGGCCTTGCAGGTCATGCTTTTTCCGCTGCCAGATTCGCCCAGTATGCCCAGGCACTGTCCACGCCGGACGCTGAAATTGATATCGCTTACAATAGGCAGGCTTTTGCCTTCATGCAGAAAAAGCACATGCAGATTTTTGACTGTCAGCACCGCGCTCATTGACGCACCGCCTTGGGGTCAAGGGCGTCGCGCAGACTGTCGCCCAGAAGGTTGAAGGCCCCCACCAGCACCACCACGGCAATGCCTGGCACGATCATTTGTTCGGGGTTGGAAATCATGACGTTCTTGGCTTCGTTGAGCATGGCCCCCCACTCGGGGGTGGGAGCCTGAACGCCAAGACCCAGAAAGGACAGGGTAGATATGTTCAGGATGGCCCAACCTGTATCAAGACTGGCCAGAACCGCCAGTTCAGCCGCAATGCAGGGTAGCATATGGCGCGTAAGTATGTAAAAATTGCCAGAGCCCACACTGCGGGAATAGAGTACGAAGTTTGTTTCGGTGTATTTGATAGTTGCCGTGCGGATCATACGGGCATACCAGGCCCATTTGATGAATATGCTGGCGATGATGACATTGCGTATGTCCACACCAAGCAGGGCCACCACAGCCAGAATCATGATCTGGCTGGGAAAGGACAGCATAACGTCCACGATGCGCATGATGATTTCGTCTACTATGCCTCGAAAGTATCCGGCCAGCATACCCATGACGATACCGAGCGTCATCGTGCCGAACATTGTTAGCAAGGCCAGAAAAAGAGTGGGGCGTATGCCGTGGAGCATGCGCGAAAATACGCAACGGCCCAACTGGTCTGTGCCCAGGGGATAGAGCCACGACGGGCCAGCGAATTTGTTGAGAATATCGTTTGAATAAGGGTCATGCGGGGCCACCCAGGGGGCGAAGATGCCCAGCAAAGCCGTAATGCCTATAATGACCATGCAGAACAGGGCCATAGGATTTTTGAAGAGCTGTTTGAGCATCAATCTCTCTCCTGGCGCAAGCGGGGGTCAGCGGCGTATTGCACTATGTCAAAGGCCAGGTTGAAGAATACGAAAAGAACGCCCATCATGAGCACATAGGCCTGAATGACGGGATAATCGCGGTTAAATATGGAGGTTATGCACAGCTTGCCAATGCCGGGCCATGCAAAGACATTTTCCACCACAATGGTGCCGGCAATGAGCTGCGGTATGCTCATGCCAATGGCCGTGATGCACGATTGCAGGGAGTTTTTGAGAATATGCCGCACAAAAATGCTGCGCTGTTTGAGCCCGCGCGCATTGGCGTACAGCACATAATCTTCACGCATGTTTTCAAGCATGTTGTTGCGAATCAGCCTGATATACGTAGAAATATAAGTGAGAGCTACGGTAAATGCCGGTAGAATGAGATGCGCAAACCCGCCGTGACCACTGGTGGGTAGAAGATCCATCTTGATGCTCACAAGCCAGATGAGCAGCAGTCCCACCCAGTAGGCGGGCATGGCGGTAGTGGCAAAAACCGCCCCGCGCATGATTCTGTCAAACCACGAGTCCTGATACACCGCGCTCAAAAAACCAATGGGCAGGCTCAGGCCGATTACAAATACAAGGGAGAGCCCGGCCAGTTTGAGTGTGGCAGGCAGGCAGCGCGCGATTTCGCCCAGCACGGTACGTGTGGGGTTTGTGTAGCTGATGCCAAAATCAAAGTGCATGCAGTCCCACAGCCAACGCACATAGCGCACCATAAAAGGCTGATCCAGGCCAAGTTCCTGACGCATCTGCGCAATGGCCCCTTCGGTTATGATGGGGGTCTGCCGCACGCGCAGGGCTACCTCAGCCGGATCTGAAGGGATCAGGTTGATGAAGACGAAGCACAGGAAGGAAATGCCCAACAGACGTGGCAGGGTG
>NZ_JASGDK010000072.1:0-5302 GCF_047607245.1 Desulfovibrio sp. | reverse complement strand
GTCCTTGATGCCCACATCCACGGAAGTAATGCCATTATATGTATCAAGGCGCGGGGTATAGGCGACCCGGATGCGTTTGCCTACAATCGTTGGTGACAATGCCTGCCCCATGCGCCATGCCTTGGCTGTAAGTATAAGCCCGCTGTGTTCGTCCTGAAGGCGCAGCCTTACGTGCTCGCCGCCTCTGCCCAGAGGCAAACGCTCTTTGACGAGCAGTGGCGGCGAGGCAAAAACAGGTTCGGCATTGCCTGGACCAAAAGGCTGGAGCATTTCAAGCTCTTTGAGAAAGCTCTGGTTGCTGGCTTGATCAAAGCTGAGTTGGCACTCCAGCGTCAGGCTTGGGCTTAAGGGGCTTGTGCCGAGTTTTTGGGACACAACTGTCTCAAAAGCGCTACGGAAGCTGCCAAGGTTTTCAGGGGCAAGGCGTACGCCTGCCGCCAGCCTGTGCCCGCCGAACCCCAGAAGAGTCTCGGAGGTTTGGTGTAACCCCGCGTGCAAGTCAAACTCCCGTACCGAGCGTCCTGATCCCTTGAGATTTCCCTGATCGTGGCAAAGTATGATAGTCGGGCGGTAAAATTCTTCCACAATGCGTGAGGCGACAATGCCGACAATGCCGGGATGCCAGTTTTCTCCATACAGCACGAGGCTGGCCAGTGGTTCGCGCGAAAGCATGTCCAGAGCCTGAATACGGGCCTCATTGTGGATTTCGCTTTCTGCACTCTTGCGTTCTGTATTGAGCGCGTCGAGTTGTTGGGCCAGGGGCAGGGCAGAAGAAAAATCTTTCTGTCGCAGGAGTTGCAGAGCAAGTTCGCCATTGCCTATACGCCCGGCGGCATTGATGCGTGGCACGAGCTGAAAGCTTACCTGGCCACTGGAGAGTCTGGTTTTGGCATCCATGCCGCTAGCGACTTTGAGAGCAGCAATGCCCGGTCGCAAAGCCTTGGCCAGATGTTGCAGACCTGCGTGTACCAGAATGCGGTTTTCGCTTGTGAGCGGCATGAGGTCGGCCAGGGTACCCAGAGCTACCAGGTCAAGGCAGAGATCCATTTTGTGACGCCGACCCGTATGCGGCGCCAGAGCCGCGTTGACTGCTCCCATGAGGTAGAAAGCTACGCCTACTCCGGCCAGATGCGGGCAGGGAGAATCTGTCGGGCATAACCGGGGATTGCAGATGGCATGAGCCGGCGGCAAGTTTTCCTGAGGCAGG
This sequence comes from Desulfovibrio sp., assembly GCF_047607245.1. GTDB lineage: Bacteria > Desulfobacterota > Desulfovibrionia > Desulfovibrionales > Desulfovibrionaceae > Desulfovibrio. The sequence continues at coordinate 4,095 of NZ_JASGDK010000072.1, read as the reverse complement.
TGGTGGTCGGAGACGACAACTGTCATGCCCAGCTGGCTGGCGCGCTGTACGGCTTCAACGTCAGCTATGCCGCAGTCCACGGTAAGCAGAATACCACAACCCTGTTCCGCCAGAGCTTCTATCTGAGCAACGTTAAGGCCGTAACCTTCGGTGCGGCGATCAGGGATATGCCAAAGGGCTTCCAGCCCGTGGCTCTCCAGTACGTCAAGAACCAAGGTCGCAGCCGTGATGCCGTCCACATCATAGTCGCCCCATACCGCCAGTTTTTTGCCCGCCAGCAGTTCTTGCGCCAGCAATTGCGCGGCTTCGGGAACTTGCGGCCACAGAAGGGGCGGCGTCAGCGTATCAAGCCGGGCATCAAGGAAAGCATTGATGGTCTGCTTTTGCTCAAAGCCGCGCCGCCAAAGAATTTCCAGCAATAGGGGAGAAATGGAGAGATCTTCAGCCCATGACGAGGGCGGTGAAGCGGGGGTGCCCTCAGGGGGCACGCGGAAAAGCCAGTTTTTCACGGAACCTCAGAATCAGTGTCTATTTCAGGATGTGGTGCCAGTGCCCTGTGCCGCTGCCTGCAGGGCAGCGCGAACGCCATCAATCTTGTCGGCGGGCACGAGTTTATTTTGGATAAGCCACGCAAGGAACTTGAGCGAAGCTTCGTGCCTGGGGGCAATTTCAAGAGCCTTGAGCAGATTATCAACACAACCGGTGATATCCTTGGTCTCCAGCAGCACCCGAGCCAGGTTCATGTAAAGATTTTCGTCATTCTCTGTCAGTTCAAGAGCGCGCCGATAATATTCCAGAGACTGCTGCAACATTTTGTTCTTACGCAGGCTGATGCCGAAGTCGTTGAACAAATGCTTGTGCTCAGCCTCAAAAGCGCCGTCCAGTTTTACCAGGCGCTCAAAAATATCCTGCGCCTTGCTGGCATCGCCGCGCTCAAGATAGGTAAGGCCAATGCCAAAGTTGGCCCGTACGTTATCCTCATCTATTTTGAGGGCGCGTGAGTACTCGAACTCGGCAGTAAAACTTTCCCCTTTTTCCCTGTGCTCGTCGCCGCTATCAACTGCCCGCTGCATTTCCTGCATCTTGGGATAGACGGAGTTGAGATAAAATTCCGGCTCTGGGGCGAACTTGGCGATAAGTTCGTCCATCGTGACCTTGCGTTTGGGGCCGGTGGGGACATAGTTGGTGTTGAGCGGCTGGCATTCGAAGACATTGCCGTGCTGTTCAATAAACCAGAATGTTTTTTGTACTGTTTTACGGGTCGTGGTGCCAGTGCCCACCCGGCGAACTTCCTGCGTGGAAAACACGCCGCGCACTTCGGCTTTTTTATGCCCCTGTGCTGCAGCTGCGTCTGGCTTGGAAGCCGTTTGCGTGGTCTTTGTAATTTCCTGGCCAGCCATCTGAATCCCCGTTTCTAGAGCATATTAACTTTGGAATGCTTTACATTTCAAAGTTGTCATTCTGCCCAAGATACAATTTGGGGCAGAATTTACGCCGTGTTGCGGCGCGCTGCACTCTCATGCAGTGCTAGAGCATTTTACCCTTTTTAAAGGTAAAATGCTCTATAAAGCAGAAGTCATGTCTGCCAGAATTTGTTCAGCCGCAACGCGTGGGTCGGTTGCGGCGATGATGGGCCTGCCTACCACAAGGTAGTCTGCTCCGGCAGCCACAGCCATAGCCGGGGTCATTGTGCGGCGCTGGTCGTCTGCTGCGGAGCCGGAAGGGCGTATGCCAGGGCACAGGCACATGAGGCCGGGGCAAGATGCCTTGATGCCAGAGGCCTCATGCCCGGAACAGACCACACCGTCCAGGCCCCACATTTGTGCGCCTTTGGCCAGGGTAAGTGCAAAGTCGGCAGTGCTTTCCTTTATGCCCGGCATTTCACCGTGGGCAAAGCTTGTGAGCACTGTAACGCCAAAAAGCAGAGGCTTCTTTCCGGACAGGCCAGCTACAGCCTCCCGGGCCGCGTGGCACATACGCTCGCCGCCCTGACAGTGCAGCGTGATCATGTCCACGCCTATGCCCGATGCCGCTTTGACTGCCTGAGCTACCGTGTGGGGGATGTCGTAAAACTTGAGATCAAGAAATACTTTATAGTCCAGTGCAACCAGCTCCTCAAGCAGGGCAGGCCCAGCATGGGTAAACATTTCCATGCCCACCTTGCACCAGGGGGCGGTGCCTGCCAGTGCGCGGGCAAGCGCCAGAGCTTCCGTCTTGTGCGGTACGTCCAGAGCAACAATCAGTTGCGGATTGGAAAGCGCTTTTGTCATGAACCTGTGTCCAGTAATTTCATTTGGTGTATGTCACGCACAAGCTGTGCGGCTGCTCTCTGATGCAGTGCTGGATGGTCTTAGCAGTCCAGCAGCTTTTCCGGCAGATCAGGGCTGCGGAATGGCGCAAGGCTTGCCGCCACAAAGACTGAACGCAGAGCGTCATACGCTGTGTCCAGATCGTCGTTGATCACCAACGCATCGTACCAGCGGGATTCAAGCATCTCTTGCCGGGCATTGGACATACGGCGCTCGATGGTGGCTTCATCGTCCAGAGCACGGCTGCGCAGACGGTGTTCCAGCTCGGTCATGCTGGGAGGAAGGATAAAAATAAAGACGGCCTCAGCCAGAGAAAGCTTCAATTGGGCCGCGCCTTGTACGTCAATGTCAAAAAGCACATCCTGACCGCGCTGCAAGCTGTCTTTCACCGGCGCCAATGGGGTACCGTAAAGATTGCCGTGTACCTCTGCCCACTCTGCAAAATACCCTTGGGCACGCCGCTGTTCAAATTCCTCGCGGCTGAGAAATACGTAATCTTTACCGTCTACCTCACCTTGCCTGGGCTGACGAGTGGTGCAGGAAATCGAGTAGCCAAACTGGGGAAATTCTCGCAGAAGGCGTTGGACCAATGTAGTCTTTCCGGCCCCGGAGGGCGCACTTATAACCAGAGCAATGCCTTTTCGGGGCATCAGATTCCTTCCTCTTGCGCAAAACGTTGACTGATAGTTTCAGGCTGGATGGACGAAAGAATAACGTGATTTGAGTCCGTCACCAGTATTGAGCGCGTTTTACGCCCCTGTGTCGCATCAATAAGTCGGCCTTGAGAACGTGCGTCTTCACGCAGGCGCTTCATGGGCGACGATGATGGGCTGACAATACCAACGACCCGGCCCGCCAGAACATAATTACCAAAACCAATATTAATCAGGCGTTCACGAGACATGGCTTATTCCAGATTCTGGACCTGCTCGCGGCATTTTTCCAGTTCATTTTTAAAATCTACCACCAGGCGCGAAAGCTGCACATCCGGCAGCTTGTTGCCGCAGGTGTTTATTTCTCTAAAGCATTCCTGGAGGGTGAAATCCAGACGTCGTCCCGCGTCGCCGCCGGACTGCAAAAGGTCGTGCAGACGCTCCAGATGGGTGGTCAGGCGCGTCAGTTCCTCGCTCACATCCAGGCGGTCGGCAAGAACGGTTATTTCCTGCAGAAAGCGGCCTTCTTCCAGTTCCTGACCGTTCTGGGACAGAGCCTCGCCAATGCGTTCGCGCATGATGTTTGCGCGCTCTTCCTTGATGGCCGGGGCGCGTTCTGCAATAAGTCCCGTCCATTCTTCCATGCGCAAGATGCGTGAGTGCATGTCGGTGCCCAGGGCGCGGCCTTCAGTGGCGCGGGCGTCATTCCAGTCTTCCAGTGCCAGCGCCAGGCCTTCTTCAAGGCTGGTGGTCAGCTCTTCGTCCATTTCTTCGCCATTGTCGCCCCACAGCGAAGATATTTGCAGGAGCGCGTTGTAGTCTGGCGTGAAATCTTCGTTTCGGGACTGGGCAAGGGCGTACAGGCTCTCAAGCATGGCGTTCGCCTGGCTTGAGTCAAACCGCATGGCGGGTGTGTCGCCGGGGGCATATTGCAGGATAAGGCTGATGTCCACCCGCCCCCGCGAAGCAAAACGGCGAACGACTTTTTCCAGACGGGGTTCAAGGCTGCGCACGGCCAGAGGCAGACGCCACTTGAGGTCAAGATGGCGGCTGTTGACGCTTTTGACCTCCCATTGCTGGATTATATGGGTATTTTCTACAAGGCAGCGGCCAAAGCCGGTCATGCTGCGGAG
>NZ_JASGDK010000071.1:0-8759 GCF_047607245.1 Desulfovibrio sp. | reverse complement strand
TGCCCGTTATTTCATGGCGCGTATGGCAAACATGGGTACCGGGTTGTAAGTCTCGTCCTGCTCTGTATAGATGCGTGAGCTTAGCTCCACATCACACCGGCAGTGAGAAAAGCCAGCGTTATGTAATGTACGCATGTCCCAATCTGGGCGAGATTCACGGCTAAGGGGCAGTTCACGGCGAATAGATTCGCATTCTTCCATCATGCCGTCATCCATACCAACATGCGCGTGTGTTCCCGGATGGCGCACTACATCCATAAAAGATACAGAGCCATAATCTGCGTCGAAGTTCAGTAAGATCCCGCCATGGCGTAACACTCGGTGCCATTCTCGGTAGGCTCCGGTAGCGTCCTGGAGAGTCCAGGTAAGGTTGCGGGAAATCACTACGTCCATGCTCTCACTCTCAAATTCCAGGCAGCCTGCATCCATTTTTTGAAAGCTGACATCGCAGCTATGCTGTCTGGCTATAATGCGGCCCTCTTCAAGCATGGGCTCACTCATATCAATTCCGCAGACTGTATGCCCGTGCTGGGCCATAAGGATTGCAAAAAAACCTGTGCCAGTACCGATATCAAGAATGCGTAAGGGCTGTTTGCCTGGCAAATATGGCAAGATCTCACCCAGCCATTGGCTTTTTTTGTCGCTGCTCAATTCCGCTCTGCGCGTGGTCCCATAGCTGCTTGCCCTGCGGGACCAGTAGCATTCAATGCGGTTACTCAAAGTGTTGTTGGAGTGAGATGGAAGCTCGTCGCCAGTGGAAGAAGGGGCTGTATAGTTCATGAGAGGTCCTTATAAGGGATGAGTAGCGGTGCGGAAATAGTTCTATTTTAACCCGCCCAACGGGATTGAAAAAGAATTGCTGAACCGATAAGTCGCTTGGCGTACTCGCTCGATACTTGGGCGAGATCAGAGCTGGCAGACTGTTCAACAATCCGTCCTTTATGCAAAAAATAAATATTGTCACAGAGATAGGTAACAGCTTGCAGGTCATGCGCTATGAAAAAATAGGTCATGTCTCCCTTCAATTCTTGTAGCAGCTTAAGTATTCTGGCTTGCACCGAGACATCAAGAGAGCTTATGGCTTCGTCAAAAAGAACAAAGGCTGGGCTTGTTGCAATGGCGCGGGCGATACAGGCCCGTTGCAGTTGCCCGCCGCTTACCTCGTGGGGAAGATGCTTTGCCAGTTTGGGTGAAAGACTCACGCGGTCCATAAGTTTGGCTACGGTGACATCTGCCTCTTTGCTTCTGCCACAGGCAATCAACGGTTCACGAATGATATCTGCAATGGTGTAGGCCGGGTTTACAGATGTCGTATAGTCCTGAAAAACCACACTCATACCGCCAGCGTGTTTCTTTCGCCATTGCTTTACAGGTTGGCCCTGCATAAGTATGCGGCCGCTATCCGTCTGTTCTAGGCCAAGCATCAAACGCCCCAGTGTGCTTTTTCCGCTGCCGCTTTCGCCCACAAGGCCTACTGAGGCTCCGGCAGGTACGGAAATGTTTATTCCGTGTAGCACCTGCTGTTTTTCAGTCCGCCAAAAACCATCTTTGTCGTAGCTTTTACAGACGTTAGTAACTTCAATCATGGCAGCTCTCCAGAACGGACCTGAAGTTTTTTGTCAAAGCTATGCGAGTGCTGATGAGATATTGGGTATACGGATGCTGTGGGGCATTAAAAATATCCTCGGCACGTCCTGACTCCACGCATTCGCCGTCTTTCATGACCAACAGGCCGTCCGCCAGGCACTGTACGATACCCAGGTCGTGAGAAACAAAAATCATGGCCGTGTTATGCTTTTTTCGCAGTTCCAGAAACTGTTGCACGACTTCAAATTGTGTTTCGGCATCCAGAGCCGTGGTTGGCTCGTCTGCAATGATAACTGCGGGTTTCATTATCAGGGCCAGAGCTATCATACAGCGTTGCAGCATGCCCCCGGACAACTGGTGCGGATAGCTGTTCATCACTTCTTCAGAATTGGCGAGGCGTACGCGCTCAAGCATACCAATAGCCAGTTGTTTTGCTTGCACCGGATCACATATGCCGTGAGCTGTCATGGTTTCCATAAACTGTTTGCCGAGAGTGTATAGCGGGTCAAAGGCCGTCATGGGTTGCTGCATGACCATAGCTATTTTACATCCGCGCAGGCTTCGCATTGTCTCTGATCCGGCATGTAAAAGGTCTGTCCCTTCAAACAAGGCTGTGCCGTCTGCCTTCAATGTGGGGGGAAGCAGGCCCATAAGACTGCGGCAAACCAGGGTTTTACCACTGCCGCTTTCACCCACTATGCCAAGGCAGGTCCCTGCATCAAGCGTAAAATTCAATGGTCGAACCAGCCGCATTTTACTTTGGTGCGTGATTCGCAGGTTGCGCACTTCAAGCACGGACTTGTTACAGTTTTTCATATGCGTACGCCTTCGGCAGTGGTGTGAGCTGGATCCAGAGCGTCACGCAGGCCGTCGCCCAGAAAATTGAAAGCCGCCACAATCAGCAGTATGAGCAGGCCAGGGGGCAGCATCTGCTGCGGATACATGCTCATGATGTCTTTGGCATCGCTGAGCATGGCGCCCCATTCTGGTGTGGGAGGCTGTACACCAAGGCCCAGGAAGGACAGGGCGGATACGGCCAAAATTACTGATCCTGTATCCAGTGTGGCCAACACGACAATTTCTCCGGCTGCCCCCGGCAGCAGGTGCTTGCGAAAAATATGCAAGGTACTGCATCCCGCTACACGGGAAAAGCGCACGTAGTTCATATCTGAATACTGCATGACTGTTGAGCGGATCATGCGTGTGTACCAGGGCCATTTGGCAATGACACTGGCAATGACAATGTTGCCAAGGCCAGGGCCAAGCATACCTACAATGGCAAGGATCATGACTTCACTGGGAAAGGACATCATTGCATCACAAAGCCGCATGATAGCTTCATCGACCTTGCCTCGAAAAAAACCAGCCACAAGCCCCAGAAGGGTACCCACAAAAACAGTGAGCAGCATGGCCAGAAGAGAAAATCCCAAGGTTGCCCTTCCGCCCCACATGAGCCGCGAAAGTACATCACGCCCCAACTGGTCTGTCCCAAGGGGATGAGAAAAGCTTAGATGAGCAAATTTATCCTTAACATTGATTACCGTGGGATCGTAGGGGGCCAGCCAAGGAGCAAAGAGGGCTGCGGCGGCCACCAGAACCAGAAAGGCCATGCAGCACATGGCCATGCGATCCTGCCGCAATGCTTTCCACATCATGTGTTGCTCCGGTTGCGCATACGCGGGTCAATGGCAGCGCAAAGAATGTCCACCAGCAGGTTGAATCCGACGAAGAGCACGGCCATGAGCAGCACATAGGCCTGAATGACAGGGAAATCTCTGTTGAAAATTGAGGTCACGCACAACCAGCCCAAGCCTGGCCAGGCGAAAATGGTTTCCACCACAAAAGTTCCGGCCATGAGTTTGGGAAGGGACATGCCAAGCCCAGTGAGAGTGGATTGCAGAGAATTACGGAAGATGTGGCACCAGATTGTCCCAGGGTAAAGACCGCGTGCTCTTGCAAATAACACGTAATTGCTCTGCTTGTTGCGCACCATGCTGTTGCGAAGCAGGCGCGCGTAAGTGGCAGTGTATGCCAGGGAGAGCGTTATAGCTGGAAGAATAACGGATGAGGCACTGCCCATGCCGCTGGTGGGTAGCCAGTCCAGCTTTACTGCGAAAAGCCACATAAGCAGCAAGCCTGCCCAGAATCCAGGCAGGGCCGTTCCCAGAAAGATCAGTCCTCGTAGCAGATAATCCACAGGTCTGCCTTCATAACGAGCGCATATAAATGCCATACCGATGCTGCAAACAGCCGTAATGATGGTGGCCACGGCAGCCAACCACAGGGTCGGGGGCAGGGCTTTAGCCAATTCCTGTGCCACGAGTTTGTCGTCAACGTAACGTCTGCCCAGATCGCCTTGTATGGCAGAACCTATCCAGTCTACATAACGCGTCAGAAAAGGCTTGTTCAATCCCAGTTTTTCTCGGGTAAGCTCCAGTACTTCTTCTGTGGGGACAATTTCATTAACGCGTACTGCTACTTCAGCCGGGTCACTGGGACTCAGCTGAATAATCATAAAAGCCAGAAACGAAATGGCTAACAGTAGGGGAATAGTACCCAGAAGGCGATGCAGTATGTATGTTTTCATGCAAAAATGAAATTCATGCGCACTACCTGTACAGATAGTGCGCATGCTTATGACTGGTTATAGTTTAACGGGCAGGGCCTTTCTGAAAATACATGGTCTCAAAGGGAATTTCATACTGGGAGGCTCCGAAGCCAACCCCTTGCAAAGTTTTGCTGTGGACGGCCTTGGTGCGCGAGTATGTAAGAGGGATATATACCCCTTCATCATGAATATAGGTCAGGATCTCCCGGTACATTTTTTGTCTGGCATCTTCATTGGGTTCTATCATGAGTTCGGTGATAGCCTTGTCCAGCCATTCTTTGCGCTCAAGCCCAACCTGGGCCTGATAATCGCCATGCGCGGGAATCCGCCAGGATGAAAGATAGGATTGGGGATCGTAAGGCGTACCCCAGGAAAGAGAATATTGAAGTTCAAAGTCGCCGGTTTTTTGGCGATCAAGAAATGCCTGCTTTTCTTCACCGATGATTTTCATCTCAATGCCGATCTTTTTCAGATCACTCTGCATATATTCGCCAATGGTGCGTTCCTGTGCATTTTGTGAGTTGTAGTAAAGGCGAACGACCGCTTTTTTGCCATCTTTGTAACGCCAACCGTCTGCACCGGTTTTCCAACCTGCCACATCAAGCAGTTCCGATGCTTTGGCCGGGCTATATTCTCGGACTGGCAAGTCCAGATCGCAGTAATGAACTGTGGGGGAAATAAGCGTGTTCGCCACGCTTTCGGTGCCATTAAGTACGCCTTCCGCAATGGCTTGCTTGTTAATAGCATGCTGCAGGGCCTCGCGTACGGCTTTTTCTTTTGTGACGGGCTGATGCGCGTTGAGCAAGATGGCGCGTGAGGCCACAGGCGCACTGATGGCCGTGACATACTTTCCTTCTTTTTGCAGGGCATTGAAGGCGTCAAGGTTCAGCATGTCTCCATCCGACCCGAACAGCAAATCAATTTCACCTTTTTGCAGGGCCAGCATAATGGTCTGATGGTCTGGCATGACTCGCCAGCGTACTGCCTGTAATTCCGGTTTCGTACCCCAGTAATCCTTGTTGGCTGTAAATAGAGAATATTGTTTATCTTTATGCTCAGTTAGCACCCAGGGGCCAGTGCCCACGTAGCCTGAAACACCGTCTTTGGTTTGCCCGTTTACAAAGCAGTTGGGCGAAATGAAACGGAAGGGGCGTACCAGCCCGAGTTCTACCAAGGTGGGATAATACGGGTGTTTCATCACCAGCTTGAAGGTGTGTTCGTCCACCACTTCATTCCGGTCAATGAGATTGACCATATCAAGCCATGCGTGGCGCGGCTTGTTGGCCACAATGGCGTCCATGTTGAGCTTGACGGCTTCGGCATTGAAGGGAGCCCCATCAGTGAAGTGAACCCCTTTGCGCAAATGGAAGGTGTATTCCTTACCATCGGGAGAAATTTCCCACCGTTCTGCCAGCCAGGGTTTTACGCCTTCTGGCGTATTTATAACCAGAGGTTCAAAAACCATGTTCTGTGCGGCCATTTCTCCAGAATACAAGTGCGGATTGATATTACGGATATCCTTGGTGCTGGCGTAGGACAATTCCGTGCGGGCCGCCTGCGGCTGGGCATTTTTTTCATTACCTTCACAGGCGGCAATAAAAAGGCAGCACAATAGGGCTGCCAGCAAAAAAACTAATTTTCGCATGATGGTGCTCCATATTCGCGAAAAACACACTTTTTTGTTGACTTTGGTAGCATGTTTTTTCAAAAAGTATTACCCGGAGTGTGGCGTATTGGTAACACGATTTTAATAATCGTGTCTAGGTCAAAGTTAAAGAATAACCGTGATGTTGAGGGTGGTTATGTTGAAAAAAATCAGCACCCTGTTTATTGCTGCCGCCATTCTTCTGGGAGCGGATACTGCCAGCCATGCCGTAGAATTTAAAGCCAAGGGCGTCTGGAATATGAATTTTGAATACGGCAGCGGAGGCAATTTCACTGAACGGGGGCGTTCAGAAAATGGTAACAAGGCTGCAGGGATAACAGGCTGGGGCCGCTATGGTGAAGATCAATTCGAGGCCAAGTCACGAGTACGCCTGCAACTGGACGCAGTGGCTTCTGAAGCCCTGTCTGGGACTGTCTACTTTGAAATTGGCGGCGTCACTTGGGGTAGAGCCAGTAAGGGGGGCGCACTTGGGGCGGACGGCAACAACGTGGTCAAGATCAAGCACAGCTATCTTGACTGGGCAGTGCCGCAAACCAGTGTAAAGGTGCGTATGGGCATACAGCGCGTGTTCCTGCCTGACTTTACAACTGAAGCTTCTCAGGCATTTGACGCCGACGTAGCGGGCGTGGTGCTTTCCACACCAGTTACTGACAACCTTTCCTTGTCAGGTTTTTGGGTGCGGCCCTACAACGATAATTGGGCTGGCGACTCTCAGTCACCACAAAACTACCTGGATAATTTTGATATTTTTGGTTTGACAGCTCCTGCGCGCCTTAATGGTGTAAATGTTACGCCTTGGGCCATGTTGGGCATGTTTGGCAGCAACTCTTTTCGGTCCGGCACTGATTTTTATGGCAAAAATTCAACTGGCGCCGGCGCTCTGGGCCTCTCCCCCGCAATCTATGCGCTCAAGGATTCCAAGGTTGGCCGTCAGATAGCTGATGCCTATTCAACAGTACTTTGGGCCGGTATTACTGGTGAGGTGGTTACGCTTGATCCCTTTCGCATTGCAGCCAGCTTTAACTATGGCTCAGTGGACACTGGTGTAGAAGCTCTTAACCGCAAGGGCTGGTATAGTGCCCTGTTGGCTGAATACAAGCTTGATTGGGGAACTCCCGGCGTTTACGCTTGGTATTCAAGTGGCGATGACGACAATATCAAAAACGGCTCAGAACGTATGCCCAACGTTGAGGCCAACAACGAAAGCACAAACGCTATGTCAAGCTTCGGCACCCTTGGTACCTGGACATTGGGGCGTGATACTCTCATCGGATCGACTTTCGCCGGAACCTGGGGCGTGGGGGCGCGAATCAAGGATGTAAGTTTTTTTGAAAAACTGAAACAGACATTTCATGTAAACGTTCTGGGGGGAACCAACAGCCCCGGTATGGCAAAATATATCAAGGGCGCCAAAGACATTGATGGCTACACCAGCTTTACGCCCGATACAGGAAATGGGTCTGCTGATTTCAATTCAGCCAACTACTATGGTCTTTATCTGACCACTCAGGATTACGCGGCTGAGTTCGGCATCACAACCACCTATCAAATTTACGACAATTTGCGCCTGCTTGTGGAAACCAACTACATAGCCTTGTGGTTAGATCAATCACGAGGGGTGTGGGGTGGATATACATCTGCCAATGGCACCCAAACGGGGTCCAATAGTACGACAGACGCCTGGAACGTTAATGTGAGTTTTATTTACAAATTTTAGCTGCAAGTTTAGAGCAGGTTACGAATGAAATGAGCAAATGCTCTGCAAGGATTTCCCTGAAAAATCCTTGCCACGAAATGCGAGCAGGCAGGCAAAAGCCTGCCTGCTCGCATTTCAAGTGTTAAATGTGCTAGAAGTTGAGCTAAGGATTACTTGTGCGCAGAGCCGGGTTTTACCTGGTTCTGCGCACAACTTTGGTGCGGGGTTGTTTTTTAATATCATAAATTATTAACTATTGTTATAGACATTTTTTGTTCTTCAGGCCAACAGATAGGCATGTAATTCGTGTTACGTAATTGACAAAGGTAACACTGAGTGTTACCTGATGACCTGTTCATAAATATTGCCATGCAGCAATGCGCTCAATTACAGATGGCGTGTATGACCCTGCCTTGAAGGTAGGTTTTTTTGCAAATTTTGGTGTTACGTTTTTTAAAAAGATAACACTATGCCAAAAGTGTTCTTCACTACGCATAACCGCTTGTGGGGGGAGTTTTAATGGGAACCGCCGCTGATACAAAAGCCGTATGGCTTGATGATGCCAAAATAAGAAAAACCCTTGAATCCTGTACCCGCGAGGACGTTACGCGAGTGCGCGACGTCCTCGACAAGTCCAGAGAGTTAAAGGGGCTTTCTCAGGCAGATGTGGCCGTACTTATGGGGATTTCATCCCCGGAACTAATCTCAGAGCTTTACCTGACCGCCAAGGCGGCCAAAGAAGAAATTTACGGCAACCGCATTGTGCTTTTTGCTCCACTCTACATCTCCAACCTCTGTTCCAATGAGTGTCTTTACTGCGCATTTCGTAAATCAAACAAAGCCGTGGTGCGTCGCGCCCTGAACAGGGACGAAATTACCGATGAAACCAAGGCCATCCTGCGGCAGGGGCACAAACGTGTTCTTATGGTAGCGGGCGAAGCGTATCCGGGCAGCGGCATAAGCTATGTGCTCGATGCCATTGACGCTATCTATGACGCAAGAGAGGACGGCAGCAACATCAGGCGGGTCAACGTTAACCTCGCCCCCTTGTCCGTTGATGACTTCAAGCAGCTCAAAAACCGCAATATCGGCACGTTTCAACTTTTTCAGGAAACATACCACCGCGAAACGTACAAGCAGGTGCATCTTTCCGGCCCCAAGAGCGATCTTGACTGGCGGGCATCTTCCTTTGACCGGGCAAT
>NZ_JASGDK010000070.1:0-104183 GCF_047607245.1 Desulfovibrio sp. | reverse complement strand
GTCATAAAGAACCGAAGCTGACACGTCGGCGAGGTTCGCGCGCAGCCGACCCCGAAAAAATACTTTTTGGTCGGGGTAGAATAGGGGGTGCTTCGGGGGGGATGCAAGGCGGGCCGAGAAGGGGGCGAAGCCCCATAACCGGCCCGCCTTGCATCCCCCCGCGCAGGCGGCAAGACTAGAGAAAGGAAAAGCCACTGTGCCCGCAGGGCACAAATAGCTTCATAAACGCGACTTCATTCTTCTCCATCTGCTCAGTGCAAGCGGCCCAGCTCCCAGCCCGCCGCGCTGGCTGTAGAAAGGAATCAGTCAGGGCCTGTCTGGAACCAGTCGTATCCGGATATGCCCAAAAGGCGAAACCTTTCACGCATAGAAAACAGCAGCGTGCAGCCTTATGCAGCCTTTTGACGGGATTTTTTGAAGCGGGCCACAAGCTCGCGCACGTCCTGACGGGAAAGGCCGAGCACAGCGGGCAGCGCCAGGCAAAGCATCGCCACGCCCACGCTGTACAGCACGCCTGAAATAAGAAACCGCGAAAAGGTGTTGAGGTCGCCCAGACCCGCCATCATTGTTCCTTCACGGCACAGCCAGGCCAGGGCAAGCAGAACGGCGAGGCTCCAGATCTGATGCGCAAAGTTGCGCCAGAAGCTCAGGGGCAGAAAGCGCGAGGCCAGCCACAGGTACACGTTGACCGTGATGATCTGCACGGCCACGGTTTTGATGGCCAGACCCACAGCGCCCAGATTCAGGCCCATATATTCCGGCGGAGCCAGCAGAAACCAGGCGGTAGTGAAGCCGTAAACACACTCAAGGGCGGCCATGTTGCGCAGCACGCGCGTGCGCCCCGTGGCATGAAAGACCGACCCCGCCAGCTGGCCGTAGGCCTGATGCAGGGGATAAAGGGCCATAATCTGCACGGGCAGGGTGGCTGCGGCAAATTCCGCACCGCCGAAAAAATCCACCAGGGCAGAGCCTTCAACCAGCGTAAAGCAGGAAAAATAGGCCGCCACCACGTAGAGCAGCGGGGCAAACCGCGTGAGCAGCCTTCCCATCGCCTCACGGTCGTTATGCCCCCAGGCAATGGAAAGCTCGCGCATGATCAGCGGTGTCATGGCCGAAACAAAGAGGAAGCAGGCCATGCTGACTTTTTGCGATAAGGCGAAAAACCCCTGCTGGACGCTGCCGTCAAACCACTGCAAAAGCCAGCGTTCGGCTGTGAGCAGCAGAAAGGACAGAAGCGCCTGAACAAAAAGCGGATGGCTGTAATTGAAAAATTCCTGGCGGTAGGCTTTGCCCTGCCCGTCAGGCAGGCTGAACGTCAGGGCTACTTCACGGCTGCGCCAGTGGCGGCGCGTCACCAGCCAGTAGCCAAGAGCCATGAGGCCCAGCATAAGATACTGCTGGGCAAAAAGGGTATGGATGTTCAGCCAGTCCTGCCAGAACATGAGGCCCAGCAGGGCCACCATAAAGAGCGAAACCACCGTGCGCACCATTTCTGACGCAACAGTTGCGCCCACGGCATCGTTCATTGAGCGCAACACACGCCCCCACCATGTAAGAAAGGCCCACAGGGCAGCCAGTGGAGCCAGCCACAGGGGCACGTCGGGCATGAGCAGATCGCCCAGCATGGGAGCTTGCAGAACCACTGCCGCCAGCAGGATGATGCCGAATACCAGCACAGTCACACGAGCGTAAAAGCCCACCAGGCCGGTTTCATTTTGCCGGCGGGACAGGGCGTTGTAGAAGCAGGTGGAGGTGCCCATATCCAGAAAGCCCGTAAGCTGCTGGAAAAGATTGGTGGCAAAGCTGTAGTTGCCGTACATCTGGGGGCCCAGAGCGCGCGGCAAAATAGCCTCCATGACCAGATAGACGGGCACGGTAGCGATGTTTGCCAGAAGTTTGAATATATAGCGGCGCGCCAGCGTCGGGGTGGAGCTTTGCATGCCCGGAAACTATCCCACTTCCTCCCGGCTCTCAAGAGTGCACAGGGTTCTGGCGCAAAAAAATACGGCAGATATATTTTTATTGTGGGGCGGATGTTCCCAGCGGGGCGTCAGGAACCGGTATTGTTTACGCGCGCAATCTTTTGCCGTATGACTGAACCGTTGCCCGCACGCCGCGTGTGGCGGCGGGAAAGCCCGTTATCACAACGTAAGGATGCCGTCATGGATGAGAGCCGCAGTAAAAAGATGAAGTCCGGCCTTGAAAAAGCCCCCCACCGCTCCCTGCTCTACGCTCTGGGCCTGACCAGAGAAGAAATGGACCGTCCTCTGGTAGGCGTGGTCAATGCTGCCAGTGAAGTGGTGCCGGGTCACCTGCACCTCAATGCTCTAGCTGATGCGGTCAAGGCCGGGGTACGTATGGCCGGCGGCACGCCCTTGCAGTTTCCGGCTATTGCCGTGTGTGACGGCCTGGCAATGAACCATGAGGGCATGCGTTTTTCGCTGCCATCACGCGAATTTATTGCGGATTCTATCGAAATTATGGCCCGGGGCCATGCCTTTGACGCTCTGGTGTTCATTCCCAACTGCGACAAATGCGTGCCCGGCATGCTTATGGCCATGATGCGGCTGAATATTCCTTCCGTTATGGTTTCCGGCGGCCCGATGCTGCCAGGCAATATCGGCCCCAAAAAGCGCGGCGACCTTATCACCGTATTTGAAGCCGTGGGCAAGGTACGCAGCGGCGCTATCACGGAAGAAGAACTGGAGTATATGGCCGAACGCGCGTGTCCCGGTTGCGGAGCCTGTGCGGGCATGTTTACGGCCAACTCGATGAACTGCATGGCCGAAACCATCGGCGTGGCCCTGCCCGGTAACGGCACCATCCCCGCCGTGAGCGGTGCGCGCATTCGCCTGGCCAAGACGGCGGGCATGCGCGTGATGGACATGCTTGAACGCGGCATCTGCCCCCGGGACATCGTCACCCCCAAGGCTGTGGCCAACGCCGTGGCCGTGGATATGGCGCTGGGCTGCTCCACCAATACGGTGTTGCACCTGCCCGCCGTGTTCGGCGAAGCCGGACTTGATCTTGGCCTGGAAATTTTTGACGAGGTAAGCCGCAAGAGCCCCAACCTGTGCAAGCTTTCCCCGGCGGGCAAGCACTACATGGTGGATCTGGACAATGCGGGCGGCATTCCCGCAGTCATGACCGAACTGGACAAGCTGAATCTCATCAACAAGGACTGCATGACCGTCACTGGCAAGACCGTGGGCGAAAACCTGCGCGACATGAACGCCCGTGTGCTGGACAGCGACGTCATTCATAGCGTGGATAATCCCTATTCCAAGCAGGGCGGCATAGCCATTCTGCGTGGCAGCCTCGCCCCCGGCGGCGCTGTGGTCAAGCAGTCTGCCGTTGCGCCTGAAATGATGTGCCGCGACGTGCGCGCGCGGGTGTTTGAGTCTGAAGAAGACGCAATGGCCGCCATTCTTGACGGCAAAATCAAACCCGGCGACGGTGTGGTCATTCGCTACGAAGGCCCGCGCGGCGGCCCCGGCATGCGCGAAATGCTTTCGCCCACGGCGGCCATCACAGGCATGGGCCTTGGCAAGGACGTGGCCCTGCTGACGGACGGGCGTTTCTCTGGCGGCACCAATGGCGCGGCTATCGGCCACATTTCGCCCGAAGCGGCAGACGGCGGCATTATCGGTCTGGTGCAGGAAGGGGATATGATTCATATAGACATTCCCAACCGCAAGCTGGATCTTATGGTGGACGCGGCTGAACTGGAACGCCGCAGCGCTGGCCACAAACCTGTGGAAAAGCGCAGCCCCTATCCTGTGCTGCGCCGCTATGCCCACCTTGTGAGCTCTGCGGCCAACGGCGCAAGATACAGAGACATCTAGGGAATCGCTGATTTATTCCGTTTGGCTGCGTTGCTTCACTTTTTTTGAAACAGTCGAGGACGAAAGAGTCCACTCCTGCTTCAAGAAAAGATCGCGCCTTGCCAAACGAAATAACTGCGCGTTTCCAGGAGGCTCTTTAATCAGGGCTTCCCTAGTTTGCTCATGTAGAAGCTCTTGGGCGCTCCCATGTGGTAGAGGCAGTTGCTTTCTGGCGGCAAGGCAAAAGCTTTGTGCGCGAACAGCTGTTTCCACCGGAGCGCCGGGAGCTGTCGCTGGATAATACTTTTGTCCAATTGGTGGTGCCAAAAGGCCATTTTTACTTCAGTCATGTACGGTACGCGTACATCCCTTTCGTAAAAAAGCCTTTTCCTTACCCTTGGCGCAAAATCATTTATTTAGAGACAGCTCCCAGGGGCAATGCAAAAGTTAATGTGCTCACAAAACGCCCGAGCGACACTGCGTACAGGGTGCATATGCCCCGTGTATAAGTGTGACTGTAGTATTTTTATAGTTCTAAGCCCCACGTGGCCTCTATGCACGTGGGGTTTTATGACCGCGCTCCCCTGGAAGAACCTCGCGGAGGACGGCCTGAAACGGCTCGGTAAACCTGCCGGGATGTTTTGAGTTGGCGGGCATGATCTGCCCGCGAAAGTTCTTATACGGAGTACGTTCATGGCTTTTTTGCATGCAATGGGCGGCGTTTTTGGCCTCATTCTTATGGGCATGGTGGGTTACGTTCTGGCAGGAAGGGGCTGGTTTGGCCCTGAAACGCGCATTCTGTTGCCCCGGCTCATTACCTATGTGGCTCTGCCGCCCTACCTTATGTCCACCATCATGCGGTCCTTCAACCGGGACGGCCTGCTGGAATTCATGCAGGGGGCGTTGCTGCCTCTTGCCTCAGTTATTCTCACCTTTATACTGGCCATCATTCTGGGCAAAATCGCCAGAGTGAAGCGGCAGCACTTCGGGCTTTTCTGCGCCAGTGTAGCCAATTCCAATACTATTTTTGTGGGTATTCCCGTCAACCTTGCCCTGTTTGGCGAAGAAGCCGTGCCTTATGTGCTTCTGTACTACTTCGCCAGCACCGTCTTTTTCTGGACAGTGGGGCAGTACGCCATCACCCGCGACATTGAGGGAGAGGCTAGGCTGATTCCCCTGCGTACCCGCGTCATGCAGATTTTTTCGCCGCCGCTGCTGGGCTTTCTGACCGGGGTGCTGCTGATACTCTGCAATGTGGAATTGCCCTACTTCCTTCAGGATGCGGCCCGCTACCTCGGTAATATGACAACGCCGCTGGCGCTCATATTCATAGGCATCACGATGCGCGACATGGGGTTGAGGGGCATCAAGATCACGCGCGACATGGCCCTGGCCCTGTCGGGCCGTATTATGCTCGGCCCGCTGGTCATGTATACGCTGCTGTTATTCTTTCCTGTGGGAGGCCTTATGAGCAAGGTTTTCATCATGCAGGCTTCGCTGCCGGTGATGGCCCAGACTGCCATTTTGAGCGCGCATTATCACACGGATGCGGAGTTCGGCGCACAGGCGGTGACCATGTCCACCATGCTCTGCATTTTTACGGTGCCGCTGTATATGACTATTTTGTAAGCAGCGACACAGTTCGCGGATTATGGGCATGTCTGGCGGGAGTGGGCTTAGGACTGCGCCGTTGGCATAGGTAGAACTGGCGCTCCGCTGGCTAACGGGCTGAAGCAAGGTAGTATTGATAAAACCGATAGAAAAAGGGGAGGCATTGCTGCCTCCCCTTTTTCTATGAAATAAACGCTGCGTATGGGCTATTTGGCGCTCTTGGCCATTACGTCCAGCATAAGGGCATCGGGCTGCTTGACGCAGGCGTCAAGAAAAGCCTTGAGGGTGTCGTCGCTTTCCAGCACAGAGACTTCGGTCTTGTTCTTGCCCCGGTTATAGCCGTCCAGCCAGATCACAAAGCCGCTGCCGTTGTCGGGGTCGGCGTTGTAGTCGCTGCACTTGGTCTTGTCTGCCTGCCAGGTGTCGCCTTCTGGTATGGCCTGCGCCTTGCGCGCCTTGGTCCAGACATCGGCCACCTTATCGGTGGGGTGGCTCTGGCAGTACGTATATACCTCGGTAAGAAGCGGGGCCAGAATGTCGGGGTGAGCCACTGTATCGCCCAGACCGGCGCTGGCATAGCCGTCAATCTGAAGCGCTTCAAAAATGGGCGGCTGGCCGCCGTCCGTCATGGGCATGGTCACAAGCTCTGCGCAAATAAAGGTATTGGGCGCGATTTTGTCATTGTCGGCCTGAGCCGCCACAGGCAGGCCCAGCAGCAGGCAACAGAGAACAAGAACTTTCTTCATGGAAACTCCCTTGGTGAAAGACTTGTTCTTCCATTACCCACAGGCGCGCATCTGTCAACTGGCAAAAACATCCGATATTGGCTGACCCTGCAACACCAGCACATCCGCTGCGCCACACGCCAAACTGTGGCCGTTGCCCAAGACACAAATTTTCGGCCAGCCCTTTCTCTCATTGCTTCCGGAACCTGAGCGGTTGCCAATTACTCGTTGCTGCCGCTGGACAGAACGCTTCCTTCCTGCATCTGCACGCAGCGGCCAGCCAATGCGGCATAATCGGGATTATGGGTGACCATCACAATGGTCAGGCCTTCACCGTTGAGTTCACGCAAAAGCTGCATGATGGAGTCTCCGGTGGCCATATCCAGACTGCCTGTGGGTTCGTCGGCAAAAAGCATGCGCGGGTCGGATGCCAGCCCACGGGCAATGGCCACACGTTGCTGTTCACCGCCTGAAAGAGCAGAAGGCAGGCTGTCTTTTTTGTGCCCCAACCCCACACGCTCCAGACAATTTGTCGCCCTTTGTCGCTGCTGGGCACTTATGCCGCGAAACCTGTTGGCTCCCGGCAGCAGAACGTTTTCCAGCACCGACAGGTAGGGCATGAGGTGGTGCGCCTGAAAAATCATTGCAAAAGAGCTGTTGCGCAGGTGGTCCCGCTCCTTTTCGCGCATGGCGCGAATGTCGGCCCCCTGAAACAGCACCTGCCCGCTGTCCGGCTCTGTAAGGGTGGAAAGCACGTTGAGCATGGTGGACTTTCCAGACCCGGAGCGGCCCGTCACAGCCACAAACTCTCCTTCCCTGATGTGCAGGTTTACCCCGCGCAGCACTGGCGTGGACTGTCCGCCCACGCTGTAGGATTTAACTATATCAACTGCTTCAAGCATATATGCATCCTTTTGGAGCATTTCAATTTTGAAATGCTGTGGCGGCTGCGTGCAGACGCTTGGCGTACTGGCGTAAACGCAGTTTATCTACCTGATTTAACGCGTTAACGGGCAAGTCTGAAACTTTGAGAAAATACATCTGCAAAGTTAATCTGGCATAAAGCGCTACAGCGAGGTAAGCGCTTCCGCCGGATTGGCCCGGGCTGCCTTGCACGCGGGAAAAGCGGCGGCCAGCACAGCAAGAGCGCTTGCCATAAGGCCGTAGCCGAACAGGGCTGCAAAGGAAAAAGCCGGATAGGCCGCGGCTTCAATCTGCATAGCCACAAGAACCTTGCTTCCTGCAAAATATCCAGCCGCGTATCCAGCTGTGCCTGCCAGAAAGCCAATAACCAGCGCTTCGGCGGCAAAGACAAAGAAGACCGCCCGCCGTGAAAAACCTACGGCACGCAGCAGGCCGATTTCCTTGCGGCGCTCGTTGACGGAAACCAGCATGGACATGACCACCATAACGCAGGCAGAGAACAGGATGACCACGGTAACCACAAGGGCCATATTTTGCGCAAAGGAAATGGAATACATGCGCTGTGCCACTACCTGACGCAAGGCCCGGATGTCCTGACCGGGCAGGGCGGCGCTCAGTTCGGTTACAATATCCTCAATGGGACAGCCGGAGCAAAGTGCGGCCACTTCAATAAAGCTGGCGGCATCAGGCGCATGAAAAAGTTTTTGCGCCTCGGTCATGTGGGCGAAGAGAACATTGTCGTCATCGCTGCCCGTGGGTTGCAGCACGCCCTCCACAAGGAATTGTCCGCCGTTAAGCCAGATTGTCTGCCCCGGAGCCAGATTCAAACGTTCTGCCACGGACGCTCCAGCCAGCAGGTGGCGCCCGGGTGTGATGCCTTCACCTGAACTACGGGGCTGGTCGTGCAGTGCGTCTTGGGGATTATGGCTTGCATCCTGCCCGGCATGCTGCGCAACGCCCGTCATAGATGCCGGGGCTGAGGTATCCTGAGGCGTGTTGCCGTTGGGGTTGGCTGTTCCCGTCGCCTCATGCTCCTGATGCCCGGCTTGGGAAGATTGCCCGGCACCATCAGTAGCGCCGTCCATCATGCCGGAGCAACCAGCGGTTTCCGACGTGCTGGAAAGGTTGGTAAAATCAATGGGGCCGGGGGCGTAAAGGAACTGCTGCGCTTCGTTTATGCTTGCAAAGAAGGCGCTGTACTCACCATCGGTCTGATGTTGCTGCATGCCGCCTGCGGCAGGGGCGGGGCTTTCAGACTGGCCTGTCGGGCCTGCAATATCTGCCTGCGCGTCCTGCACGGTTTGGCCCATACTGCTTGCCAGAGCAGTCTTGCCAGAATTCATCGGGCCGGGTTGATCTGCTGCGCTGGCCGTGTCTGCCTGATCGGCATGTTTGGCGTGCTGTTCTTCCAGGCGCTGCATAAGCGGGTCGGGGGCATGCATGTTTTCAACACCGGGTATGGAACCGCGCACATGCCAGAACTGCTTAAGATCCACTTCGGAATCAAAGTTCACACCCACAAGCGGCACCAGCACCGTGGTTCCGCCTGTTTTTCCGGTAAAAGAAGCAAGCCCCGCCAGCTTGGGGGCCACCACGGAGATTCTGTCCTTGAGTGGAATACCCTCAATGGCGCGTAGGGTTTCGGCCAGGGGGATATAGCCGCTGTCCACCGTGGCGTTGCCAAGGGGTATGCCGCCATAGGAAATCTGCAATGTTTCTCTTTTGGGCGTAATGGCGATGTTGGCTCCAAAGGCGCTGAGTTTTTTCTCAAAGCCCTCGGCCACGGAGGAAGATACGTTGTTGAGGGCAGTAATGGCCGCTACGCCAAGCAGAAAGACCGACAGCAAGGCGGCGGAGCGCCCCCACTTCTGCCGCAGGCAGCGTAAGGGGATGGTTATGATATTCATGCGTTACCGGGTTCCGAAAAACTTGACGCCAGCCTGAAGTTCGGCGGCGGAAATGACCACGGAGTTGTCTGAAAGACTGTAGCTCACCGGGTGGGGATTGCAGCCGCCTTTGCGCATGCTGATGCGGTCGCTGTGAAAAGCCATGCCGCAATTCTGGCAAATCATTGAGTCGCCTTGCTGCTTGTAGCCTTTGCCCGACTGCCAGCAGGAATCGCAGGCATCCAGAGCTACGCGCACTTTTCCGGCGGAGTCCAGCAGGGCAAAAAAGATGACGTCGGTTCCGTCAACATTCACTTTATAGAATGAAGCCTTGGCGCTCACGTCTGACACGGGCAGAGAAACGCTGCCGTCCTTGATTTCAAGCGTGGTTTCCTTGCTGAAAAGGCTGCCAAAAGGGCCAGCGTGAGCCGGAACGGCAAAGAGCGCACAGCAAAGGGCAAGAGCCGTCAGAACCAGAGCACGAAGCTGAAATTCAAAAGAACGGGGCAGGACCTGAGCCGTGGAGTAGCCTGTGGAATGGGGGTGACGCATGTATCCTCCATAATTGTCTGTAGTGGATTGCGATGGGTGACCGCGTGTTTTCATACTTTTTTAGTATGAAAACACATTTCAGGAATGATTTCCAGTGTTTTTCTTTTACGTCTGTAAAGGGAGAAAATCACTGTTAATCAGGGTACTTTTATCCTTGAGTTATGTGCGGCTCAGCCCTCTGCGAATCCGATTCTGGGCAGAAGGCTTTCTGCAGGAAGCTGAAAGAGGAATAGAGGTTTTAGAGGTGTGGGGGAGGCCTCTTTTTCAAAAGAGGCCTCCCCCACAAATCACTAAATCACTCCAGTATCAATCTTCTCTACATTTCCGGCGGCAGTTCCTGAAGTTCCTTCCAGGTGAACACCGGGCCATCCACGCAGACGTAGCGCCCGCCGATGTTGCAGCGGCCACAGATGCCGATGCCGCACTTCATGCGCTTTTCAAGGGTGGTAACGATGTTCTCGGGAGCGAAGTTCAGCTTTTCCAGAGCCTGCACCGTGAACTTGATCATGATAGGCGGCCCGCAAAGCACGGCCACGCAGTTTTTGGGATCGGGATTCAGTTCGGTGAGCACGTTGGGGATAAGGCCGACCTTGTGTTCCCATCCTTCAAAGGGGGCGTCGATACACAGGGTGCAGTCCAGGTCGTCGCGGCGCAGCCAGTCTTCGGTTTCGTAGCTGAAGGCCATGTCGCGGGGGGTGCGCGCGCCGTAGAGCAGGCTCACCTTGCCGTAGTCCTTTCTGTTCTCCAGCACGTGCATCATGATGGTGCGGATGGGCGCCATGCCGATGCCGCCGCCCACAAAGAAGACGTCCTTGCCCTTCCAGTCATTGTAGGGGAAGAAGTTGCCCAAGGGCGCGCGCACGCCCACCTTGTCGCCGGGCGACAGACGGTGGATGGAGGCGGTCACTTCTCCGGCCTGCATTACAGAGAACTGCAAGTAGTTTTTCTGCGACGGCGGCGAGTTGATAACAAAGGTGGATTCGCCTGAGCCAAAGACTGAGAGCTGCCCCACCTGACCGGGTTCGTAGGTGAAGCTTTTCATGGCTTCGGCATCGTCAAGCACCACGCGCAGGGTACGGATGTTGCCTGTTTCCTGAATGACTTCGGCCACGGTGGCGGTCATTGGCAGGTAGGGGTTACCCGCAGGCTGCGGGCGGGCCGTTACTTCACGCAGCATGCCGCCCTTGGCCGGGGCCTTAGGCTGGCTTTTGGGCGCTGCGGCCTGTGCGGCGGGCGCGGGTTCGGCTGCCTTGGTTTGAACTTCAGCGGCCTTGGCCGCGGCTGCGGGAGCAGCCGCCTTGGAGTCGTTTTTGGCTTTGGTAGTATTCTTCTTGGTTGCCATGTCTGCTCCTACTCGGCTTTGGGCTGCTTGGCTTCCAGCGCTGCCAGTACGATGGCGCGGATGTCCAGACAGACGGGGCAGTTGCTGATGCACCGGCCACAGCCGCTGCATGAGAATGAACCCCAGTTTTCAGGATAGGTGGAGTACTTGTGTGAAACGCGGTTGCGCATGCGGAAGGCTTTTACGGTGCGGGGGTTATGCCCGCTGGCCTCACGCGTGAACAGCGACGACATGCAGTTGTCCCAGCTGCGCAGGCGGCGGCCGCCTTTTTCGCTCAACCCTTCACCTTCGTCGGTGATGTTGAAGCAATAGCAGGTGGGGCAGAAGTAGGTGCATGCGCCACAGGACAGGCAACGGTCGGTCTGGTCTTGCCAGAACTCCACATCCGTGAACATAGCCGCCAGTTTTTCCGGGGCTCCCTTGATATTGGGGGCAGGCACAAGGCTGGCCCAGGCCGCCTTGCGCACTTCCTCAACCTTGGAGAAGCGGTCCGCTCCGTCTTCCAGCGTGGATGCGGTCAGCAGTTCCTCACCCTTGGGCGTAATGGCCTGAAGCACATAACCGCCTTCGATTTCGGTCATGAGAATGTCCGAACCTTCAGGTGAGGTGGGGCCGCCGCCAACCCAGTGGCAGAAGCAGGTATTGCAGCCGGAGTTGCAGGTCAGGCTGATGACGGTAAGCGCCTCGCGCCGGGCCTTGTAGTAAGGGTCGGCAAAGGGGCCCTTGAGGTAGGGCCGGTCAAGAATGGCATAACCACGGGCGTCGCAGGGGCGGGTGGCAAAAACCACCGTGGCCTCGGCCTCGGGTTTGTCGTCAAGCTGCATTGATATGCGGCTGGGGTTTTCAGGATCTCTGCTCTTCTTGTAGCGCACCAGAGTTTCACTCTGGGGCAGCACGGCTTCCTTGGCGGGCACTGTGGCCTTTTCAAGAGTAAAGGGCATGCCTTCGCGCCACGGTTCAAACACTATGGAGCGCTTGGCCGCGGGCTTTTCCACGGGCACCAGCACGCGATTGCCCTGTTGTGAGAGAAAGGCCAGAAAGGCGGGCAAACCGTCGGGGGTTACAAATCGGGTCATGCTCATTTCCAGTCCCTCTCATGGATGTTCTTTTCTTCCACTTCATAGCCCAGAAGCGGCGGCACGGCCTCGGCATTGATGCCCGACTTGTAGCCGTCAAAGAGCTGGCCCACGGCGCGTCCGATCTGCTGACGCAGGGCCAGAATGGGAATGCCCACGGGGCAGGCCCGCTGGCATTCGCCGCAGCCCGTGCAGCGCCCGGCAAGATGCATGGCGTGTATGGTCTGGAAGAACAGTTTTTCCTTCACGCTGTCGTCCTGCGTCATCCAGTGCGGGTCGCGGCTGTCAGAAACGCAGAAGTCGCGGCAGACGCACATGGGGCAGGCATTACGGCAGGCATAGCAGCGCAGGCAACGGTCCATCTGGCCGCGCCAGAAGGCCATGCGCTCTTCAAGGCTCATCGAATCCAGCAGGGCCAGTTCCGGCGGGGTGTACGGGCCAGCTTCCACCTTGGCGGGGGTGCCGAGGCGCGTATCAGCCAGAACAGCCGAAGGCGTGGTACAGCCGTAGCATTTGCCCTGCGCATAATCCGTCATGCAGAAGCGGGTGGGCTTGCCGTCAGCCGTGATGGTAACCCCGGCTTCGTCATATTCCACCTTGTCGATTTTGGTGTACCGGCCAAGCCCCTGATTGACGCGGGCCATGTCCAGCGTGCCCTCGCAGGGCATGGCGAAGATGGTAACGTCTTCGCGGCGGATGAGCTTTTCCTGAAGTAGTTCCACCACTGAACGGGAGTCACAGCCCTTGACCACAATGCCCACCTTTTTACCCTTGAAGGAAGGCAGGTACACAGCAAGGTTGTTGACGTTGAAGGGCCCCCACACGAGCTTGTCCACGTCTTCGGGCTTCTTCATGAAAATGGGCACGGTGTGGGCGGCGTCATAGCCTTCACCCCAGCCGAGAACCATATCCAGTTCAGGCAGTTTGGCCTTGATGGCATCCTTGAGTTCGCCAAGGGCCGAGGCCTGCCCTGTGCCCAAAGGCCGCAGGGAGGTAAGCGCCATGTCGGCGATCTTGAGCAGCGGTTCTGGATCTTCAAGGCTGGGGGCGGGGCCGAGCTTGTGGATGCGGTCGGTAAAGACCGTCACCACCTGCTGCCAGCGCTGGCCTTCGGAAGCCGAAACCCAGGTGTATTCAAAGCGGCGGTCGTCAATGCCGAGCACGGGCAAAAACTGCTTGAGCACTTCAAGGCGGCGGCGGGCGTAGAAGTTGCCAGCCGCATAGTGGCAGTCACGCGGATGGCAGCCGGAAACCAGCACGCCGTCCGCCCCGTTAAGCAGGGCTTTGACGATGAACAAGGGGTCGATGCGGCCCGAGCAGGGCACGCGTATGATACGCAGATCCGTGGGCTGTGTGGCGCGGGCCACACCAGCTGTGTCGGCGCCGCCATAGGAGCACCAGTTGCAGAGAAAACCCACAATCCGCAATTCTTTGCCTTCTAACACTGGCATAGCGCGTTAACCTCCGCAAGGATCTGGTTGTCTGTGGCGTGTGAAAGCTGAATGGCGCCCTGCGGGCAGGTGGCCGTGCAGAGGCCGCAGCCCTGGCAGACGGTTTCGATAACCTGAGCCTTGCCCTCACCCCGGAATTCCACTTCCTTGATGGCCCCGAAGGGGCAGCACTGGATGCACTTGCCGCAGTTGACGCAGCGGCGCATGTCCACCTGGGCGATCTGCGGGTCACTTTCCAGCTTGTCCTTGGAGAAGAGCGCCAGCACCTTTGCTGCCGCCGCTGAGCCCTGGGCCACGGAGGCGGGAATGTCCTTGGTGCCCTGGCACACGCCAGCCAGATATACGCCAGCGGTGTTGGTTTCCACAGGCTTGAGCTTCACATGGCTTTCCATAAAGAAGCCGTAGCTGTCGTAAGAGATGCGCAGCTTTTCGGCCAGTTGGGGTGCGCCCTTGCTGGCCTCGATGCCCACGGCCAGCACCACAAGGTCTGCCTTGAGTTCAATGGCTTCGCCCATGAGTGTGTCCACGCCCATAACCACAAGCTGGCCCTGCCCGTCGGGATAGATCTGCGAGACGCGCCCGCGAATGTATTCCGTACCGTATTCCTCTATGGTGCGGCGGGTGAACTCGTCGTACATCTTGCCCGCGGCGCGGATGTCCATATAGAAAACATAGGACTGGGAATCAGGAATATGATCCTTGGTCAGAATGGCCTGCTTGGCCGTGTACATGCAGCAGAAGCCCGAGCAGTAGGGACGCCCGATGGACTTGTCGCGCGAGCCGACGCACTGCACAAAAACGATGTTCTTGGGTTCCTTGCCGTCCGAGGGGCGCTTGATGTGCCCGGCGGTGGGGCCGGAAGCGTTGAGCAGACGTTCGTACTGCAAGGACGTGATAACGTCGGGGTATGCGCCACCGCCGTATTCCTGATACACGGTCCAATCCATGAGGTCATACCCGGTGGCGGCCACGATGCTGCCCACCTCTTCGGTGATGATCTCGTCTTCCATGTCATACTTGATGGCCCCGGTGGGGCAGATCTTGGCGCATACGCCGCACTTGCCCTTGATGAACTGGCGGCAGTGGGCGGCGTTGATGACGGCCTTTTTGGGAATGGCCTGAGGAAAGGCGATGGTGATGGCCGTGGTATTGCTTATGAGCTCATTGAAGCCGTCGGGCGTTTTCTTGCTGGGGCATTTTTCGGTGCAGGCCCCGCAGCCTGTGCAGAGATTCCAGTCCACATAGGTGGTACGTTTGCGGATCTTGACCGTAAAGTTGCCCACGTAGCCCGAAATGTCTTCCACTTCGGAATAGGCGTAGAGCGTGATGTTGGAGTGCTGGGCTACGTCCACCATCTTGGGGCCGAGAATACAGGCCGAGCAGTCTACCGTGGGGAAGGTCTTGTCCAGCTTGGCCATTTTGCCGCCGATGGTGGCGTCACGTTCCACAAGCACTACAGGCACGCCGCCGTCGGCACAGTCGAGAGCGGCCTGAATGCCCGCCACGCCGCCGCCGATGACCAGCACGCGCTTGTTTACGTCAAAGCTCTTGGCCAGCAGCGGCCTGTTGTTGCGCAGCTTTTCCACTGCCAGCAGCACCAGTTCCGCAGACTTGTTGGTATTGGCGTTCATGTCGCGGCCAATCCACGAAACGTGTTCACGGATGTTGGCCATTTCAAGCATGTAGCGGTTCAGACCCGCGCGTTCCACCGTGCGGCGGAAGGTGGGTTCGTGCATGCGGGGCGAACAGGAGGCAACCACCACGCCGTCGAGCTTGTGCTCGTGAATGGCGGCCTCAATGGCAGCCTGGCCGGGTTCGGCGCAGGTGTACATGGGGTCGTCGGCATAGACCACATCAGGATAGGAGCGGGCAATTTCCGCAACCTTGGCACAATCGACGGTGCCCGCGATATTGCTGCCGCAGTGGCAGATGAAAACGCCTATTCTCATGACCTGCCTCCTTCAGCGGCCTTGGATTCGGCGGCGGAGTTACGCCGCAGTTCGTCCAGCTTGCGGATGAGGCCTTCGGCACTGACGCGCAGCTTGCTGAGCCCCAGTTCCTTGTGGTCAAGGCCAAAGGCTATGCCCATCATCTGAGTAAAATAGAGCACGGGCAGATTGAAGACCGTGCCCATTTCCTTGGATGCCTGCGGCTGGCGCAGGTCAAGGTTCATCTGGCAGAGAGGACAGGCCACGATAACGGCGTCCACGCCAAGCTGGGTGGCAAGATCAAGAATGCGGCCCGAGTTGCGGGCCGTCATGACGCGTTCGGGAATGCCGAACGATGCGCCGCAACAGGCCGTTTTGAGCGGAAAATCCACCATTTCGGCCCCACAGGCGGCCAGCATGCTTTCCATAAGCGTGGGGTTTTCCGGATCGCCGAAGTTCATGATTTCCGCAGGGCGGCTCATAAGACAGCCGTAATAGGCGGCCAGCCGCAAGCCCTTGAGGCTTTTACGTACGCGGGCGGCGATGGCTTCCATATCAACGGTTTCGGCAATGCCCTGCATGACGGAGGTCACGGGCGGGAAGTTTTTGGCCGAAGGGCCGTCAAGCAGTTCGTCTACCCGCACGCGGAAGGCGGGGTCTTGCATGCGGTTGGCGGCCAGCTTGAGGTTGGACAGGCAGCTCGGACAGGGCGTGAGCAAAAGCTCTGCCTCTTGCTGGGCGGCTATGTCCAGATTGCGCACGCAAAGCGCGGCGGAAAGTTCGGTATCCACGGCATGGGCCGGGGTGGAGCCACAGCAGTTCCAGTCCGGAATATCCACAAGGTTGATGTCCAGGGCCTTACAGACTGCCTGGGTGGACATTTCGTAGTCTTTGGAAGACCCCCTGGCCGAGCAGCCGGGGTAGTAGGCAAAATTCATGGGCGTACCCCCTCGCGCTTGGCGCGCTCTTTATAGCGCTCAAAAATGCGTGAAACCGGGGCGGCTCCCTGGGGCAGCACATGGGGCTTGAGGCCAAGCTTGCCTTTTTTGAGGGCTTCTGGGGCCAGGTCCACGTCAGTGAAAACGCGCATGGAGCGCATCATGAACAAAGCCATCGTGCCGATTTCATAGGTGCGGCCAAAGGCGCGCACGGTGTCCAGAAAGGAAAACCAGAATTTTTCCACCTTGGGCACAGTCACGCGGCCTTCTTTGCGGGCCATGTGGCGCAAGGTCTCCATTATGCCCGCAACGTCAATGTTGTTGGGGCAGCGGAGACTACAGGTGGAACAGGAAAGGCACATCCAGATGGAGCGCGAATTGAGCACTTCATCCCTGAGGCCAAGCTGCACAGCGCGCATGATCTTGTTGACCTGAAGGTCATAGGCGAGCCCTGCCGGACAGCCGGCTGTGCAGTTGCCACACTGATAGCAGGTAGACACGTTTTGGCCGCTTAGCGCCTCCACTTCTGCCGTAAAGGCAGTATCGCGCATCCGACTCAGATTGATGGCGTCGTTCATGAGAACTCTCTGGTTAGAGGCTGACAGGGGGACCCCCTGGACAAACGATAATATTATAATCAGTAACGCAGAAATATGTAAAAAGCTAGTTCCAGTGCAGTGGAATGTACTGGAACTAGCTTTTGCCTATTTGTTCATGTGTATGACCGCATTGCGCGCGGCCCGAAGGCCAAGCAGATAGCTGGCTGGCCCAAAGCCGCAGATGCTGCCCGTGCATACGGCTGACAGTACGGAATTGTGTCTGAAGCTCTCACGGGCGTGAACATTGGACATGTGCACTTCCACCACGGGTATCTTCAAGATGGCCAGGGCATCGGCGATGGCGTGACTGTAGTGGGTCCATGCGCCGGCATTGATGACCACAGCCTGAACCTCTTCATCCAGAACCTTGTGGATGCGTTCTACCATTTCGCCTTCATGATTGGTTTGAAAGCATTCCACGGTAACGCCAAGTTCCCTGCCCAGCGCTTCCAGGCCGGAATCTATCTGGGCCAGAGTGGCATTGCCGTACTGGGCGGGATCACGCCTGCCAAACATATTCAGGTTGACGCCATGCAAAATAAGTATGCGCATATGAACCTCGCTTGCGTCTGACCGACGACGGGGGGCATCCGGCGGTCTGGGCTTCGCGCCCTGTATGTACTCCACGGCGGCCGCAAGCACGCTTGTGGAATGGTGTTATGGTCCAACCGCTGAGGTTTTGGGTCATTTTCAACGCGGCTATTCTGCCCAGGAGTGCAATTGGGGCCGAATCCACACCGCGTTGCGGCGCACTGCACACTTCTGCCGCGTTGGAGCATTTAAACCTTTTTACGTCACAGCGCCCTAGTTTGAGTTCAGCGCTGCTTCCAGAGCGCGCCGCGATTCAATGGGCAGGTTTTGCCCCGTCCACAGGCGGAACTGGGCGTCGCCCTGGCCGAAAAACATGTCCATACCCGAGAGACAGCGTCTGCCGTGGCGGGCGGCATCGCGCAAGAACAGCGTTTCCAGCGGGTTGTACACGATGTCATAGGCTAAAGTAGTCGTTTCGGCAGCATTATTTCCGATTTTTTTGTCCGCAAGGTCAAAAAGGTAGGGGGTCTCATCTTCGGCCTTTCCACGCATGCCAAGAGGTGTGGTGTTGACCACTAGCCGGGCCGGAATGTCGTGCCGTTGCGCCCACAGAATGGGGTGCAGTTCAAACTCTTCAGCCAGGGGCAGGTGTGAGGAATCAGAAGGCGTGCTGATAAAGACCTTGCCCGGTCTGCGGTCCGCCGCAAGGCTCATGAGCCCCGCTGCAGCGGCTCTGGCCGCTCCCCCTGCGCCCAGCAGCAGTATGTCCGCGCCGTGCAGGTCTTCATGCGCCAGTGGGGCCATAAAGCCTGCCACGTCGGTGTTTTCGCCACAAAGCTTGTCGCCGTGCCAGTAGATGGTGTTAACCGCGCCGACCTGACGCGCCAGAGGGCTTACTTCGTCCAGCAGGGGCAGCAGGGCAACCTTGTGGGGAATGGTGACGGAACAGCCGCCAAGGCGCAGAGTGCGCACGCTGTCCACAAAGGCGGGCAGACGCTGCGGCGGAATTTCCCAGCGCAGGTACAGGCCAGGCAGGCCAAGCGTTCTGAAACCCGTATTGTGCAAAAGAGGAGAGAGGCTTTGGGCCAGCGGCCAGCCCGTGACGCCGTAAAGAACGGTTTCTGCGGCAGCTTGTGGGTCAGCCTGAAGAGGCTTCGATCCTGATGAAGAGATGTCTGACGGAATGGAAGCATTCATGGCTTCGGCTTCTCCATACTGATTGCCGTGCCGCCGTCTGAAAAAAGTGGATGCGGCAGTGTGGCCCGTGGCTGACCCGGGATAACGTTTATGCCAGTGATCACGCTACTGTCTGCGTTGTTCTGGCAGGCCCGCCGATGAAAGGGCAGACTTTGGAGACAGGGCTGCAACTCATTCATGAGATGAGAACAACCCCGTATCAAAATTGACATTTTTGCACAAGATGCCGCGCTTTGTGCATTCGGTGTCACCAGCATACCATTTGTGGAAATAATAAAAAAGCCCCCTGCAAAGGGGGCTTTAAACACAGAAAGTGTCATGTATTCATTAACAGCCAGTTTTATTGGATATATAGCCTTTTCAGGCTGCCAGATTTTTGTTTTTCCACAACGCCGCACCTGAAAGAACCGTTCGGTGCGGCATGTCATCCCCGTCCTACGCTGCGTCAGAGAAGAGCGTTAGGGGAGCACTGATTAAAGAACCTGCTGGAAACGCGCAGTTATTTCTTTGGGCAAGGCGCGATTTTTTTTGAAGCAGGAGTGGACTCCTCCGTCCTTGACTGTTTCAAAAAAAAATGAAGCAACGCCGGCAAACGGAATAAATCAGCGTTTCCTTGAAAAAAACTTCTGGCTAACGCTTCATTTCCACGGCTTTCTGCAACATCTGGTCAGCGGTCGTGACCACCTTGCTGTTTGACTGGAAGCCGCGCTGGGTGATGATCATATTGGTCATTTCCGTGGCCATGTCCACGTTGGAATTCTCGGTATTATAGGCGCGGATGGTGCCGTAGTTCTGTGTTCCTGCCTGGCCCATTTCCATTTTTCCGGCATCGGGGGTGGCACTAAAGAGGTTGTTGCCTTCGCGGCGCAAACCGTCTTCGCTGGTGAAACGGCAGACAGGTATCTCCCACAGATTCATGCTTTGGTTGTTGGAGTAGGTGCCCACCACTGTACCATCGCCAGTAATATTGATGGTGCTCAAGGCCCCGGACGCGTAGCCGTCCTGAGTGTTGCGCCGCGTGACGGGCGAAGTGCCCGTGTAGTTGGTGGTGGCGTCAACGGATACGGTTGCGCCAGTGCCCATGCCGCCCAGTGCGGACTGGCTGGTGCCCACAGCCGCGGCATTGGCGGGGGCATTCTGCCAGCCGCCAGCCGAGCTGATGCCCAGATTTACCGTGGTGGCAACCCCGTTTACGGTCATCTGCGGCAGTCCGCCTGCGGAGAGCTGGGAGGGAACCCAGTCTGCCAGGTTGGTGCTGCCCGATGCAGACGGAGTGAAGGCCGTCATGTCGGTCAACTGCCCCTTGGAGTCAAAGGTCAGCGTGCCCGTCATAAGGGCCCCTGTGCCTGCGGTGGCACTGCCGTCCTTGGCGGTATCGCCCGTGGCAATTAGGTATTGCATCACGCTGCCGGGCTTGTCGCTGGCTGCGGGATCGAAATATATGGTTGCCTGCTGCTGGCTTCCGTCTGCGCCATACAGGGTGATGCCCTGCGCGTAGCCGTATGCCGTGTTGGAAATGGGCGGCGAATTGGTGGCGTTGTAGCTGCCAAGAAGGCTGAAATACGGATTGGTAGCGTCTGTCGAGCTTTGCGTGGTCAGACCGAGGTTAAAGCGCATGTCCACCGCGGTGGTTGTTTTGGCAGGCATGCTGGAGAATTTGTCGATGGTAACCTGTTGCAGGCCGCCCTTGGTGCCGTCGGTATTGTACTTGTAGCCGTTGAGGGCCATGCCCGAAGGCGTGCGCAAGACGCCTTCGTCGTCGGGGCGGAAGTCTCCGGCGCGGGTGTAGTAAAGGTCTACGCCGTCCGTGACCTGAAAAAAGCCCTTGCCGTTGATGGCCATGTCCGTGACGGTATTGCTGGAGTCAAAGCTGCCCTGGCCGAACATCGTGCGCACAGACTCAACCTGAAGGCCCATGCCCACCTGGCCCAGGGCCACGCGGGAATCTTGCTGCGCGTTCCACCAGTTTCCCATGCCGCCTTGTTCGGCATAGAAAATGTCGGAAAAAAGGATGCCCTGCTGCTTGTAGCCTATGGTGCTGATGTTGGCGATGTTATTTGTGGTAACATTCATGCCCTCAGCCAGGCCCTTCATGCCAGTGGCGCCTATGTATAATGACGAGTTCACGCTAGCCTCCAATAAAATAGGGGCGGCAAGGAAAGTGATTTCCTAGCTGCCCCTGGCTGTTGACGACGTCAACGTATCCAGAAAACTGCGGGCAGGCTGCGGTATTGCCGCATCCATGCGCAGTTTTCATGCCTTTCCGTCTGGCGGCAATGCCGCCGAATACGGGTCGAACCGGCCATATGCAAAATATGCCGATGCGTCGTCAGGCAGGGGCGGTGGAGGAAAAATATTCCTCCCCGCCCTAATAATGCAGAGAGTGTGCCAGATTTTGAAAATTATTTTTCTTCTGGCAGGCCAAGCCGTTGCCATGCACTGATGCCCTCGTGCATATGCAAAATGTTCCCTATGCCAGCCTTGGTCATAGTTTCATAAGCGCTGGCCGAGCGGTTGCCTGTGCGGCAGTAAAGCAGCACAGGGGCGTTTTTGGGCAGACTTTCAATCTGGCTTTCAAAAGGCCCACTGAAGTAGTCCATATTTACCGCGCCGGGCAGGTGCCCCTCACGGAATTCCGCCGGAGTGCGCACGTCCACGATGACAAGCCCCTGGGGCGGATTTTTCAACAGGGCGTCAGCGTCTTGCACACTGATGTCCCTGGCCAGAGCAGGAACCGCCAGCAGCACAAGCATGAGCAGAGCCGGAAGGCAGAAAATATGGGCCGGAATGCGGTGGAACTTGTTTTTCATAATATTTCCATTGCAATTTGTGAGCATATCAATTTTTAACATGCTGAAACATCCGGCGGTAGTGGGCCGGGCCGTTCGCCGCAACGCTTCATGGATTTAGCCAAAGACCGCGCCTTCGGCTAACCGTCAGCTTTGAAATTGCAGCAATTTCAAGGCGAGTCTGCTTCAGGAGACATGCTCTGAGAAATTGCCTCATTTACTTCACAGTTGCGCGGGCCTTGGCAAAGCCTTCAGCAGAGTTGCGAATAACGCTTTCATCCACGCAGAATGCCAGCCGGAAATGGCCGGGGCAGCCAAAGCCCGTACCAGGAACGGCAAGAATGCGCTCTTCAAGCAGGGCGTTCACAAAGCCCACATCGTCTCCGCCGGGAGCCTTGGGGAAGAAGTAAAAAGCGCCAGCGGGCATCTGGAATTCGTAGCCTGCCTGCGTGAGCACTTCAGCCATAGCTTTGCGGCGGGCGGCGTAGACCGAAAGGTCTACCTGCGAGCCCAGAGCGGCGGCCATGATATGCTGCCCCACGACAGGCGGATTGACGAAGCCCAGAATACGGTTGGTGAGGGTAAGCCCGGCCATGAGCTGAGCTTTTTCTTCCTTGGGCAACAAGGGCGAAACCGCGGCATAGCCCAGGCGTTCGCCCGGCAGGGAAAGGCTCTTGGAAAAAGAGCTGATGGCAACGGCATAAGGATAGAGTGGCAGCACCGAAGGCACTTCCACTCCGTCATACGCCAGAAAGCGGTACGGCTCGTCAGAGATCAGCCAGATGGGTTTGCCGTATTGCTGGCTCTTGTTGAGCAGAAGGTCGGCAATGGCTGCCACTTCCTTGCGCTTGTAGACGACGCCCGTGGGGTTGTGGGGCGAATTGATAAGCACCACACGGGTGTTTTCGGTAATGGCTGCCTCAAGGGCATCAAGGTCGGGAGCAAAGGTGTCTTTTTTGCTAGGTACGGCCTTGAACACGCCGCCGTGGTTGGACACGTAGAAGCCGTATTCCACAAAATAGGGGGCAAAGGCGAGCATTTCTTCGCCAGGGTTCAACACTGCCCGCAAGAAGGCGTTAAGCACGCCCGCCGCGCCGCAGCCAAGAATAACGTCTTCTGCCGTTATGTGTGCGCCCTGCTCGTGACTCAGGTGAGCGGCCAGTTTTTCGCGTGCCCACGGGTAGCCGCCATTGGGCATGTAGCCAAAGGCAAAAGGCTCATGGGCGTGCTCGGCAAAGGCTTTCAGGCCTTCAGCCACAGCGGGCGGGGCTGGCAGGTCGGGGTTGCCGAGGCTGAAATCATAGACATTTTCCGCACCATAACGGGCCTTGAGCTGTCCCCCGGCTTCGAACATGCGGCGTATCCAGGAAGCGTGTTCAAGATAGCCGGTAACGCTGTCGGCAAGAATAGACATAAAACGACTCCCAGTGGTTGTTGTATTCGACATGACTATTGGTTATGCTTCCAAAAGCTGCACAAAGCAATTGTCATTTGGAGGCTCTGATGCGTTTTGATATTTTCGGCAAAGCCCTGCGCGTCCTTATGCCCGCGCTCTGCGCGGCGCTGCTGTTGCCTGCCTGCGCCGCCAAGGAAACCGAAGAGGTTCCCGTTGGTATGGCCATTACGGTAAATTTGCGCGATGTTCACCGTTGCTCGCGTATTTCTCCTGAAATAACTGTGGCCGAAGCTCCCAATGGCACAGATTACTTTGATGTGCGCCTGGTGGAGTTCACCGGTGACTCTCAGGAACTTTTTCTCGGTGGCGGCGCGTGGAACAACGACGGTTCCGGCACCATACCTGAAGGCGGCTTGACCCGCCACTATCGTGGTCCCTGCCCGCCCAGCGGTCAAGCCAGGGACTTCGCGTTTATTGTTTCTGCTATGAACAAGGGCAGCATGCAGCCTCTGGCTGTGCGCCTGCACCGTTTTTCGCAGGAATGACGCTCCCGGTATAAGCATTTACAGTAAAATAACTGTGAACCCGGCGTCCGTACAAACGGTCGCCGGGTTTTCTTTGGCCTGATTTCAGAATTTTCTTGCTCTGCATCGGAAAGTAGAAACCGCTGCCGTTGGGTTCGCCTTCCCAAGGCGGAATCCTTTCAACATTCTAAAATAAAAATGTTTTAATAGTTGTGGGGCAGAGATCCTTTAGCAAAAGGATCTCTGCCCCACAAAGCGTTTCTAGCGAAAGTATGCCTCCTGTGCGGGAGGCAACTGCCTAGGTACTGTCTCTAATTCTTTTGCCCAGCTGGCTGCATCAAAAGGCCATTTTTTACTCCAGTCATGTACTATAAAAGTACACTACTTTCATAAAAAAGATCTTTTTCCTTGCCCTTGGGTCAAAACCATTTATTTAGAAACAGCACCTAGACGGAAAGGCCCATCTTGAGCACGGCCTGCATGCCGCCCGTGGAGTTCACCACGTCGGTGACGCCGTGACGAGCCAGAACAAGCAGGCTGTCATAGGCGCGCAGCCCTGTGTTGCAGATGATGGCCACCGGGCGGTCTTTGGGCACCTCACTGATGCGGGCGGCCACTTCTTCCAGCGGGATGGCGTGCCAGTCAGGATGCTTTTCCTGCACGGCGCGGCCTGCGGCGGCGGGGCGGGCATCAATGAAAAACACGTGGTTTTCTTTGCGGTTCTTCCACATATCCATAAACTTGTCGCCGGTGACAGGGGTGAAGCGCCCGGCCAGAACGTTGTCAGCCACGTTGCCCACCACATTGACCACGTCCATTGCTGATGCAAAGGGCGGGGCATAGGCGATTTCAAGGTTGGAAATGTCTTCAACCGTAGGCTTGGAGTATTGCAGGGCAGCGGCCACTGCGTCCACGCGCGCCTTGAGGGAGTCGCCGTCGGCGCAGGCCCCCTGCATGCCGAGCACGCGGCTGGTGGCTTTGTCCACCACCAGTTCCAGAGTCATCATGGCCTTTTCGGGATAAAAGTGGGCGTGGTCGAATTGTTCGACGCTGACGCTGATGGCGTCAAAGCCTTCCTTGCGCGCGTTGTCAACGGTGAGGCCCACACCGCAGAAAGAAAGATCAAAGAGTTTGACGGCCCAGGAACCCACATAACCGTGGAAGCTGGCCTTGCCGCCAGCCAGATTGGTGCCGATAACGCGGCCCTGACGGTTGGCCATGCTGCCCAGGGGCAGATAGCCCAGTTTGCCGGTAATGAGATTTTTGATGGCAACGCAGTCGCCGCCAGCATAGATGGACGGGTCAGAGGTGCGCATGTGCTGGTCAACGATAATAGCGCCGAAGGGGGCCACGTCCAGCCCGGCTTCCTTGGCGATCTGCCCGTTGGGGATAAAGCCTGCGGCAAAAATAACCAGTTGGGCATTCAGCTCGCGCTTGTCGGTGACGACTTTGCTTACTGTGCCGTCCTTGCCTTCAAGGCGCACGACCTTTTCGCCCGTGTACACGTCGACGCTATGGGCAACGCAGTCATGCGCGGCCATCTGGGCTACGGAATGCGAAAGCACACCGGGCAGAATCTGGTCCACCATTTCCACTACACTGCACTTGACGCCCCACATGTCGGCCAGAGCGACGGCAGCCTCAAGGCCGATAAAGCCGCCGCCCACAATAACGGCCTCGGTGATCTTGCCTTCCTGGCAGGCGCTTCGGATGGTTCCGGCAGCTTCCAGGCGGGTCAGGGAAAGAACGTTTTTGAGGTCCTTGCCTTCAACGGGGGGCACGCGAGGGGTTGCGCCAGTGGCCAGCACCAGCTTGTCATACGGCAGCTTTTCTTCCTGCCCGGTGACGACATTTTTTACGGCAAGGGTTTTGGCAGCGCGGTCAATGGCTGTGGCGCGCGTCTGCGTGCGCACGGTGACGCCTTTCATATCGCGGAAAAACTCCGCGTCGCGCACAGTATGGTAGGGGGTGGAGCGCAAATCGTCCAGATTCTGGATTTCACCCGACACATAGTAGGGAATGCCGCAGCCTCCGTAGGAGATGAAAACATTTTCATCCACCAGGGTTACTTCCGCTTCAGGCATAAGACGTTTGCAACGGGCCGCAGCCTTGGGGCCAAGGGCAACGCCGCCCACTACCAGAATTTTTTCAGACATTTCTGCGCTCCTTACGTGAATGTATTATGAGCAAATGAGCATTATTAACGTATTCTAAGCATGATTTGCAACAGGAACAGTAGCAGGGAACCGGTATTTTTATGATCCGTACGAGGCGGCTGGTCCGGCAGAATTGGCCCTGGCCTGCCCGCTGACCCGCCAGGCCGACGGCATATCGGGGCATATCAGCGGCCCCGGTAACGGCGCTGGTCGCCCACGCGCACGGTGATGCGTTCGTTGTCCATATATTCCAGCAGGGCGATAAGGTACTTGCGCGAAAGCCCCAGTATTTCCTTGAGACTGCCTACGTCCAGATTGTCGTTGCTTTCAAACCAGCGCCGCACACGTTCAAGAATATCGGTCAGGGCAGGCCCGTGGTAATAGAGGCCATCCTTGATCTTGACCAGCTCACCTTCCTCGCAAAGCAGGCGCAACACGGGGGCGGCTTCCTTGGCGCTGACGCCCAGTTCTTCAAAAACGTCCTTGGCATTGGGGGGCGCCAGGGCGGAAGCGGTATGGGCATCGAGCAGCTTTTGCCGCAGACCCGCCTGATCAGCCGCAAGGCTGACCTTGTGTTCCGCCAGCCGCAATCCCTCGCCCTCGGGGGCAAGTTGCCCTTGCTTGAGCGCTGTATCCAGCACGCGCTGAATAAGGCGCTGGGGCAGGGTTTTGCTCCAAACGGCGCAAAGGGCGCCGCGCGTGAAGCCGGGCTTGAGAGGATCTTTCTGGTGCAGCTCGGCACCACGGGCAAGGCAGGCTTGCAGCAGGCTGTCGAAAGGTTCTTTGGCAATCCAGAGGCGGCCTTCCTTGTCCCAGCACAGGGCCGAACCTCGCATAGAAAGCAGCTGCAGACCCGATTCCAGCGCAGAACGGGGAAAGCCCGTGAGCACCCGCAGGCGGGCTTCGTCTGCCCCTTCGCTTCCGCGCAGGGTGAGCACGGTTTCAATGAGCCCTGCTCTGGCTTCGTCCCGCGCCTTGGCTCCGGCCTTGCCAGCCGGGGCCATTTCAATTTCCTGATCCAGAGCGGGCAGCTTTTGCAGCAGGGCCAGTTTTGCCTGCAAGCCCGGATCTTTGCGGCGCAGCTCGGGCGGCAGCGGGCTTAAAAGAATGCCGCCCGCAACTGTGCGCAGGGGCGAATAGGCGCGCACGACGCAGTGGTCGCCCAAAATGCCCACCATATCGTCCTTGAAGCGGATTTCCGCCAGAGCTGTTTCGCCGGGGGCCAGTTTGTCCCTGTCCCAGAAAACAACGCGCGCCGGGCATTCCAGTGTGCCGTGGTGAAAATGTATTTCCACTCTCTGGCGCAGGGCGCGTGGAGCGGAAGAAAGGCAGGTGAGGCGCATGAGCCAGCGCTTGGCCGGAAAAAGTTCGCCGGGATGGGTCAGCACCTGACCGCGTTCGATGTCGCCAACCTCAAGGCCCTGCACGTTGGTGGCGCAGCGCTGGCCTGCCTGCACTTCGTCCACGCTTTTACTATGGCGTTGCAGGCCGCGGGCTTTCGTGGGGGTGTCCGGCGGCATGAAGCGCACTTCATCACCAACCTTGACGGCTCCGGAAACAACCGTTCCCGTAATCACGGTGCCGTGTCCTTTCATGCTGAATACGCGGTCCACAGGCTGACGGAATATGTCGCTGCGGCGGCGGGCGGGCAGATCTTTTGCCAATTCAAAGACGTACGAACGCAGCGCGTCCACACCTTGTCCCGTGGCTGACGATACCGGAAAGATGGGCGCGCCTTCAAGAAAGCTGCCAGCCAGAAAGCCGCGCACGTCTTCTGTGACCATGTCCAGCCAGTCGGCTTCCACCATGTCGGCTTTGGTCAAAGCCACAAAGCCGTTACGTATGCCGAGCAGAGAGCATATCTCAAGATGTTCGCGGGTTTGAGGCATAACGCCTTCGTCAGCCGCAATGACCAGCATGACAAAATCAACGCCAGCGGCCCCGGCCACCATATTTTTTACAAAGCGTTCGTGTCCGGGCACGTCCACTATGCCCAGCCGTTCGCCGTTGGGCATGTCCACCCAGGCAAAGCCAAGCTCAATGGTGATTCCCCGGCGCTTTTCCTCTTCCAGCCGATCGCAGTCGATGCCGGTAAGTGCCCGGACCAGTGACGTTTTACCGTGGTCGATATGACCGGCTGTGCCCAGCACTACAGCCATATGATACCCCCTGAAGTTGTTGCCTCAGGATAGCATGTGGTAAAGGCCATTTGCAAATATGCGAAAATCTGCATTTTGCGGCAAATATCGTGCTGTTTCTCTGAAAACGGGCAGTGCAGAGGTAAATATAACTACCCTGAAAAGAGCAGATTTTATGTGGGCAGCCGAAGTGGAACGCAAAAAGCGGGGCGAAAACGCCCCGCTTTTATCTTGTGATTCTATGTTGCGTTAGCAAAACAGATTCGTCTAGCAGCTATACCGCCTGACTTGTCATGTGTTTTCCACCAGCAGCGGCCTCTTCTTCACGGGCCTTGATGAGAACCATCGCGCGGCGGGCCAGCTGGGTAACTTCTGGCTTGGAGATCTGGTCGTCGGCCCCGACGCTGTCGCCCTTGTGACGGAGCTTGTCCGTAATAAGTGACGAGAACAGGATTACGGGCAGCTTGCTGAGCACATGGTCGGTTTTGATGCGGTGGGTGAGGTTAAGACCGTCCATAACAGGCATTTCGATGTCTGAAACCACAACGTGCACAAAATCCGAAATGGGCTGTCCGTCTTCTTCGCAGCGGCGCTTGATGTCTTCAAGTCTTTCCCAGGCAGCACGCCCGTTGGAGACGACCTCAACAGTAAACCCTGCTTTTTCCATCAGGTCGCGCAGCATTTCGCGCACAAGGGCAGAGTCGTCTGCCACCAGGGCGCGGTAGCCGGAATTGCTCCAGTCCTTGCCAAGGTCGTCCAGTCTCAGGCCCAGCTTGGGATTGAGGTTGGCCACAACCTTTTCCAGGTCCAGCAGAAAAATGATGCGGTCTTCAAGTTTGACCACGCCGATGACCGTATTGTTGGAAACAGCGGCCACGTATTTGTTCGGCGGCTCGACCTGTTCCCAGCTGATGCGGTGGATACGGTTGACGCCAGACACCATAAAGGCCGTGGTGACGTTGTTGAATTCCGTCACGATGGTCTTGGGCTGTTCTTCATTGCCGGGATGGGTCTTGCCAAGCCACATGGCCAGATCCACCAGAGGAATGATGCGTGACCGCAGGTTGAACGCGCCAAGCACGCTGGGGTGCTGTACTTCCGGCAGTTCCGTGACCTTGGGCATGCGGATGATTTCCAGCACCTTCGCCACGTTGACGCCGTAGTAACCACGGTAAGAGGGCGCGGGAACGGGCTGGCCGTTTTCATCCAACTGGGGGGCTTCGCCGGAAGGTGGAACGAATTCGTCTAGATAGAATTCCACCACTTCCAGTTCGTTGGTGCCGGCTTCAAGTAGAATATTGGACTGGGACATGCTGCCTCTCCAGTGTCGTGCCGCACAGGCGGGTCGTTAGCGCATTTCACTTTTGAAATGCTGTGGCGGCTGCGTGAACAGACGCCCGCCGTGGAGGCGTAAGCGCAACTTGTTTGCGCGGTTAAGCGCCGGAACGGGCGTGTCTTAAATTTTGAGAATGCATATTTTCAACGCTACTCTGCTCTAGAGCGACGAAAGCCATGCCTCGGCTGCGTCTATAAGACTTTTCGGCGTAGAAGCGCCAGCCGTAAGGCCTGCCTGCGACTTATTTGCAAAATTTGCTGCTTCAAGCTCTTCGGCACTTTCAACATGATAGGTGGCAATACCGCTGAGGGCAGCCACATCCGCCAGACGCCGCGTATTACCGCTCTGGCGTCCTCCAACGACTACCATGACATCTACCGAGGAGGCAATATTTCTGGCTTCTTCCTGCCGCTCGCGGGTTGCATCGCAAATAGTGGACAGGATTGTAAGATCCTTGAGCGAGCTGGACAGCGTTTCGCGTATGGCCGTAAAAATTTCGCGGTCCTGTGTGGTTTGCGAGGCCAGAACATAGGGCCGGGCCGGGTCCAGATGCAGGGCCGCCAGCTCTTCGGCATTGCCGAATACGTGGGCAGGGCCGCTGGCGTAAGAAATAAGGCCGCGCACCTCGGGGTGATCTTCTTCGCCGAAAAGCAGAAGGGTTGCGCCCTGGGCCGTGGCGCGCGCTATGGAAAGCTGCGCTTTTTTGACCTTGGGGCAGGTGGCGTCCACCACGGTTGCGCCGCTTTCAAAGACCTGCCGTTCAACCTGCCGGGTGATGCCGTGCGCGCGGATGACGGCAACGTCGCCAGGTTGCAGTTGCGAGGGTTCCTTGACGCAGGCAACGCCACGGGCCTCATATTCGGCCAGCACCTGCGGGTTGTGGATGATGGGGCCAAGCGTGCATATGCGGCCCGGCTCCACGCCTTTCACCCGCCCCGAGGATCCTTCAAGGGCGGAATTGAGCTTTTGCAGGGCCAGACTGACGCCCATGCAGAAGCCCGCTGTTTTGGCGCGGCAAACGTTCATGTGTTCTCCTGCTGTGCCGGTGCCGTCTTGCGAGGCAAAACTGGCATGACCGTCACAATCGATTTTCCTGTAGAAAGGCAGCGTCTCAAACAGTCAGGCATCTGTCCAGTGCTTCTTCAAGTTCTTCCCAGCTCGAGCAGCGGCAGAGCTCCTGCCGCAGCGCCCGTGCGCCGGGCAAGGAACGGACGTAACGCGGCACGACGCTGCGCATTTTCCATATGGCCGCCTTGCCGGGGCAATGCAGCTGGGCAAGCTCCATATGGCGTAAAATCATGGCCTTGAGTCCGTCCGCATCCTGGGTTTGCGGCTGCCTGCCCGCGCAAAGAGCTGCATGGTCGGCGAAAATGGCCGGGTTGTGCATGGCCCCACGCGCGTACATAAGTCCCGCAACGCCTGTCTGCTCAAGGCAGGCCATGCCGTCGGCGGCGCTGAAAAGATCGCCGCTGGCCATCAGCGGAATGGACAGGCGAGGGGCCAGATCTGCCAAAGCCTGCCACTGGGCTGTGCCGCCAAAGCCCTGACGGGCCGTGCGCGGATGCAACACCAGCCAGCCCGCGCCTGCGTCTTCCAACCGCAAAGCCAGGTCTGGCAATACGGGGCGCGTGTCGTCCAGACCCAGGCGCAGCTTGAAGCCCACCCTTCCCGGCCCGGCGGCAGCCAGCATGGCACGGGCCACCTCAAGGATGTTGTCCGTATCACCAAGCATGGCAGCTCCCGCGCCCTGACGCAGCACTTTTGAAACAGAGCAGCCCATATTGAGGTCAAACCAGCCGTATCCGGCTTCGCGCAGCAGGCTGACAGCTTGGCTCAGAAAAGAGGCTTCGGCTCCAAAAAGCTGTACCACCAGCGGCTGGTCTTCGGGCAGGCTCATCAACAATTCGTTGGTGCCGGGACTTTCATAAACCAGACCCTTGGCGCTGACCATTTCCGTCACGCAGACGGCGGCTCCGTATTCGCGGCAGAGAAGGCGAAAGGGCAGGTCGCTGTATCCGGCCAGAGGGGCCAGCCAGGGATGCTCCCGGCCTATGGGCAGGCTTGGCGGGTTGCAGGGGCAGGGGGGCAGAGAAAAGGCCTTGCTCACGGGAATCCTTAAAAAATACTGACGGGAGTCTGTGTTATACGTTTATGCCGGGCTGTTGACCTGTGCGGCTGCGTAACAGCCTTGCCGTATCGGGCATTTTAACTTTGAAAATGTAAATGCTCTACCGCTGCACGAGAGACCGCGTACCGTAGAATGGCGTGGACTCTGCAGACATTACATCCCCCGGCAGAATGTCAATGGTGAAATTGAAGTATTTCACCGTTGATCCGCTTGGGAGACGTTGACGGCAGGCAATGCCGCAAAAGCATCAGCACGCAACCCACCAATTTTGCCGGAAAAGAGGTATGGTATCAACCCGCGCTTTTTTCAGCTTTTGACGTAGCACACGGGCCTGATGCCTTTTGTTATTTTTGCGTTGTTGCTGATTCTCCGGCGGGCACAGTCGGGCCTTGCAGTTCGTCGGTTCCGGGAAAGGGCGCAGGAGGGCGCGGA
The DNA here is from genome assembly GCF_047607245.1 of Desulfovibrio sp. Classification (GTDB taxonomy): domain Bacteria; phylum Desulfobacterota; class Desulfovibrionia; order Desulfovibrionales; family Desulfovibrionaceae; genus Desulfovibrio. The sequence continues at coordinate 72,700 of NZ_JASGDK010000070.1, read as the reverse complement.
CCAACGATGGTAATGCTGGCTTCGGCAACCTGATCGGGCATACCGGGCAGGCCTGATTGAGGATCTGCCTGTGACTTTGCCGGGGCAGGCGCATTTTCGCCCGAAATGTCAGGGACGGCGTCGCCTGTACTGCTCGGGGCGCTGCTGTCCCGGGCAGTTTTTGCGCCCGCTTCGTCTGCCTGATCCGCTTCGTTTGCCTCAGCAGCGGCATGTGCTTCTTCTTTTTTTGTATCTTCGTGAATATCCAGCGGCATCTGGTCAATCTGCGTGGGTGCAGTACTGGCGGCAGCGCCAGCCTCTGTGGCGTTAAGAACTGGCGGTTCCTCTTCTTCGCCCTCGCTGCCATCCCCGGCAGGGGAAGTGACAATGCCTGCCTGCGAAGACCCTGCTGCGCCGGATGAAGCCGCCTGAACCGCGAGGTCGGGCACAGGATAGACGCACTGGCCGTCACGGCAAGTGACCCGGTCCAGAAGAGAGGCCGCCTGGCGCAGCCCGTCATTGGTGGTCTCGGCCACAAAGCCGTTGCTGAGGTGCTCAAGTATGCCCGTGCGTTCAAGGATGCGGCTCACGGCCCGGCTGCCCACCACAAGAATAACGGGGATGCTGCGGGCGTAGCAGCGCTCTACAAATTGCGACAGGGCGTGCGCGCCGGAGGCGTCCAGCCAGAAGACACGGCTCAGATGCAGCACCACAAGGCGGGCGGGTTCTTCGTCTTCTTCATACAACTGGCGTTCCAGTTCGTGGATGGCGCCGAACAAGAGGGTGCCTTCAATAACATAGACGGCGATGCCTTCGGGCAGTCCTGCGGGGGCGTCGCGCAGCAGCGGATCGTTGTCGCGCAGCCTCCGCACACGCGGGTGGGCGGTCTTATAAATGAAGAGCACCAAAGACAGCAGCACGCCGATGAAAATGGCTTTTTCAAGGTCGAAAATAAGGGTGGAGGCAAAGGTCATTGACAGCACGATACGGTCAATGCGCGTGGCCACAAGGCACAGGCGTATGGCCTCGACATCAATCATGCGTGCGGCGATAATGAGCAGGATGCCGCCCAGGGCAGGCAAGGGCAACCACGAGATGAACGGGGCCAGAGCAAAGAGCATAGGCAGGGCCAGTATGCCCGAAAAGACTGTGCCCATACGTGTGCGGCCGCCTGATGTGACCATGAGCGCACTGCGCGTGAAGGAGCCGCAGCCCGGTATGCCAGAGGTAATGCCTGCGGCCATATTGCCGAGCCCCTGGCCTATGAGTTCCTGGCTGCCGTCAAAGTTGTCGTTTTTGACGCTGGCAAGCTGCTTGCCAATGGCCAGAGATTCCACCGTGCCCAGCAGGGCCAGAGCCAATGCGGGCATAAAGAGGTCGCGCACAGCGGCGAGGTCAAAGGCAGGAGGCACAGAAAGCGGCGGAATGACATCGGGAATGGCCCCCACAAGGGGAACGCCGTACTGGTCTGCCCTGAAAAGCCACGCAATGGCCGTCACTACGGCCAAAGCGGCCAGCGAGGCGGGAAAACGCCGTGAAATACGCTTGAAACTTATGGCCAGCAGTATGGTCAGGCCAGCCAGCGCCGCGCACCAGTAATTGGCCAGCGGCAGTCCGTGCAGCACGTCGAACATCTGGTAGAAAAAGCCCGCCTGCTTGGGGCCGGGTATGCCGAGAACCGTTTTGAGCTGCCCCATGCCGATGAGCAGGGCTGCGCCTGTGGTAAAGGCCACCATAACCGAATGCGAAATAAAGTTGGCAAGGTCGCCCAGCCGCGCCAGCCCCATGCCCACCTGTATGAGTCCGCAAAAGAGCGCAAGACCGAAAATATAGGTCATGCGCACTTCTTCCGGCATATTGATGATGTGTACGCCGCCCACGCTCACCGTGGCCATAGTGGAAAAGATCACCATCGAAATGGCGTTGGTGGGTCCCGCAGCCATAAAGCGTGAAGAACCCCACAGAGCCGCCAGAATGACGGGCAGCATACACGCGTAGATGCCGTACTGCGGGTGTACGCCCGCAATGATGGCATAGGCCATAGCCTGGGGAACGGCCATAGGCGTGACAGTGACGGCGGCCATAAGGTCCGCTTTGAGATCACGGGGCGAGTAAGTCTTTAGTGTGGTCAGAAAAGGAAAGATGCCCGTCAGGCGCATGCTAGTCCTCCCTTGGCGGGTCGTCTTCCAGCCGCAGCACGTCATGTCCCAGGGCATAATGCATGAGACGCGGGCGCTCCACGGATTTTTTCAGGGAATTGATGATGCGGGTCATGCGTCTTGTGCCTTCCAGCACGCCGCCAAGGTGTCCCGCAAGTTCGGTAAGGTCTGCCCGTGCCAGGGCGCTTTCCAGTTCCAGGGCCAGCATACGGCCTCTGGTGCCCTCGGCAAATTCGGCCATCAGCTCGCGCGTGAGGCGCAGGGCGCGGGCCTGGGTGGCGTCAATGTCTTCCACCAGTTCGCCGCAATATTCCGCCTGGTTCCGCATGACGTTGAGCGCGTTGTTGCCATAGTGGGCCATAGCTCCGGCGGCTTTTTCCAACGCGTCGCGGGCTACGGCTATGCGGCGGCCCACTGTAAGAGACACCAGACGGGCGCACTTTGCCAGAAAACGTTCGTCATAGTTTTCAAAGCCATACTCCCTTGTGGTGTACAGCATGACAAGCCCGAAGGGCGGTTTGTCGCTGCGGTCGCGCAGCACAAAGGCCAGGCGCGAGCGGAAGCCTTCCTTGTAGATTACGCAGTCAAAGGAGTCGCCGCCTCTATCAAGAGCCTGAAGGTTGTTGGAAACCACATAGCGCGTGTGCCGCTGCAAAATAGCGTTCATGACAGGATGCTCGCGCAGGGATTCTTCAAGCATGGGAGCCACAATGGGAATGGATTTGCCGTTCACATGGTTGGCCGAGCGCGCCACCCACTCGCCTTCTTTGTTGCGCAGGCGGCAGACATAGAGTTCAGCGTGCATGGCATGCACAAGAATTTCGGCACTTTGGCGCAGCACTTCACCAGGAGGAGCCATGCGGTCGGCAATGGCAAGCAGGTCGCTGGAAACACGCAGCAGCATTTCCGTGTCGCTTTGCATGGATGCTACTGAAGACAGCAGGTGCAGCAGGCAGCGCCAGCTGCGCAGAGGCACGCCGCGCACCGAGGGTCTGTAGCCCTGCGTAAGGGTCCGCTTGGTGGCAGGAATCAGGCCCAGAACTGCCGCGCGCATTTCGGGCGGGGCGTATTTTAAAAGCCGTATGATCTCCTCGCGGATATATTCCTTGGTGTGCTGTGGCACGGTGTGCTCCATTTTCCGCAGGGTGATTTTAGTCGCGGTAGAAAAAGACAAAAGGCTGCGGCCTTGTCAAGCCACAGCCGCCTGGACGTTTTTTATTGAGAGGCAGGTCTGTTTTTATAGCTTGAAGCCCTGATGACAGACAAAAACAGGACTCGCCTCAGATTACCAAGCATAGTCCTGAATGGGCGACAGGTCAACGGCATTCATTATTTTGACCCTGCTGCCGCAGATCTTCGGATGGATTATTTAACAGCCTTGAAAAACAAATGATTTTTCAAATGGCAGTGAACTTGCATTTGACGAAATGCGGCCCGCAACGTGCTTTTGTGCGCGGACGTGGCGAGGAAACTGCTGGGCGGCGATACCGTGCGCCAATAATGTGCCGTGTGATCAGGCATGGACAATGACCCCGCGCCTGCTGTTCACTGGACCCGCATCAGAACCATTTTGTCAGAAATTACGTAAGATCAGGGCATGGCCCGCATATTTCAGGAATACTCATGAAGCGCCACAAAACCATTCTCATCATAGCCTCTTGCCTTGGCAGCGCATTGCTGCTTCTGGGGCTTCTGGCGGGTTTTGTGCCGCAAAAAGAGGGGCATGAGCTGCGGCGGCGGGTGAGCCCCGTGGTTGTCAGCCTGCGCCCGGAGGACATGCCTACGCCCATTGTTTCATGGAGCAATGGCTCGCGGCAGTGGTCGCTGCGCCGGGCGGCGTCGCCTGTGGTGGCTGTGGCGGGAGCAGCGCTGCCGGGCGGTGTGGAGGACGAACTGTTTTCACAGCTTCCTGACGCGTCGGCGCAGCTTGCCTCTGTACTGGCGCTGGATGGCGTTTCCATGCCTTTTCTTTTGACCATGCAGCCGCCGCAGTATGGTGACGCGCTGGACTCCAAGGGGCAGCCCTTGCGTTGGCTTGCCGCCGAAACCCTGCTGGAGGGCTATAGCCCGTTCATCCCCCGTTCAGGCAGTAAAGGCAATGCCGGGCCGATGGAAAGAGACGGCGCTTTGTCCGGCGACAGTTATTTGAGCTACGGCAGCCTTCCAGCCAGAGCCGCCCGTTATCAGCAACTGGTGGAAAATTTTGCCAGACGGTATAACCTCAGTACCGAACTTGTATATGCCATCATTCACAGTGAAAGCTCTTTTTCAACCACCCTGGTAAGCCACAAGTCGGCAATGGGGCTCATGCAGATACTGCCTGACACCGCCAGCGGCGAGGTGCATAAATACCTCTATGGCCATACTGGCGACGTGAGTTTTGAAGAGCTGCGCGTGCCGGAAATCAATATACGGTACGGCACCACCTATCTGCATATATTGCTCACGCGCTACTTTGCCGGAGTGTATGATCCGCTTGCCCGCGAGTACTGCGCAGTGGCGGCGTATAATATGGGCCCCAACCGTTTTCTGCGGCTCTTTGGCAAGACCAACGAGGAAGCTGTGGATGTCATCAACGGCATGACCGCCGACCAATTGTATGAAGATCTTACCAACCGTCTTCCCGTTGCCGAAACCCGTGCCTATGTGGCCAAGGTTGCGCGTATGAAGGGGCATTATGCCGCTCTGCAATAGAGGCGTGCCCGCGCAGCGGATTTTTATGCCCAGGCCGCGTGTAAGAAAATCCGGCAGTTTTTTGACTGGATATTTTTATGAACAGTGGGGTTTGGCAGGGAAAAAACGGTTGAGGTACCAATAAAAACAACGTACACCATTGGCAACACGCCGTGAGGGCTTTTCAGCGTAACACGGCAATTCTGATGAGGAGTATCCATTACCATGCGAATCCGTTATTTTTTGCCGCTGGCCCTGATGTTGAGCCTTATGCTTATTGCCTGCCAACAGGGCGAAGGCTCTTCCCAGCCCAAGCTGGCGGTCGTGGATATGACGCGCATCATGCGCGACAGCGAAGCCGGAAAGGCCGGGGTGAAACACCTTGAAGCTCTTCAGGCCGACATGCAGGAACAGCTGAACGCCATCCAGGGGCGTCTGGAAAAGAACGCCAACGATGCTGACGCCCAGAAAGAGCTGCAGACCGTCTACATGATGTCGCAGCAGCGTATGCAGGTGGAGCAGCAGAACGTGGTTAACGTTCTGTATGACACCATGCAGCGTATTATCAACGCCTACCGCACCGAAAAGGGCTACGCGCTTATCATCAGCTCTGAAGCCGCCGCTTCCTTTGATCCCAAGGCTGACGTGACCACAGACATCATCGCGGCTATGAACAAGCAGAAGGTGGACTTCAAGGCTGCAGCTCCCGAAGGCGCTGCCGATGCCGCAGCTGCCCCCGCGGCAGAAGCGCCCAAAGCCGCCGCTCCCGCTGAAAAGCCTGCCGACAAGGCTGCTGAAAAGCCCGCTAAGCCTGCTGAAAAGAAATAAGCTTCGCATCCCGTTTTCGTAACCGGTTCACGCCGGGCAGCGAAAAAGTTAGACCCCCGGTCTCAGGATCGGGGGTTTTGCTTTGTGGCTGCCGAAACAGGCGTGGCCGTTCCTTGTGACGTTTCTGTGGCATGCTGGACAGAGCTTGTCAGGAAGAGCATGCTTTTTCGCGTGTGGCGCAGAGCCCTCTTATGGCCAGAAGAATGGTCTTTGACGGCTGATTTTTAGAGGTGTAAGACCTCATCCGTCGTTTGGCGACACAAAAAGTTTCAACCTGCATCTTTGTGGCGATGGCTGCAGGTGCAGAAACCAGAGCAGTTTCAAGGTGAGTCTGCTCAAAAATTTTACCTTTTCCCAACGGTCGAGAATTAATATGTTTCATGCCCTTTTTGCAGTGATTCCCGTGTTCTGTATCATTGGCTTTGGCGTTTTGCTCCGGGCGCGCGACGTGCTGCCCGAAAACACCGGGCCAGTGATTGGCGTGTATGTGCTCAAGGTTGCTTTGCCGTTGCTCATCCTGCACCTTCTGGCAGGAGCGACCCCCGAGGATCTGGGCAGGGGCGGTTTCTGGCTGGCCCTTATTGGTTCTCAGCTGGTCATGTACGTGATCGGCTATATGGGAGACAAGCTGTTTTGCCGCCGGGGCATTGGTCCTGCCGTCATCAGCGGCTTTTCCTGTTCGGCCTGCAACGCGGCTTTTGTTGGCCTGCCCATTGTATACAACCTGTGGCCCGGTAACAGCGAAGCCATGCTTGTAGCCGGGCTGGCCATTCTTACACCCAATGTCGTCATTATTCTGGCGCAGGGCCGGCTTGATATTTTGGCTGGTTCGCTTGCCTGGAAGGGCGGCAACGTGTTGACTTTTGCGGGCAGCCTGGTGCGTATTTTCATTCTGGGCAACCCCTTGCTGCTTGCCACACTGGTGGGCGTGGTGCTTTCCGTAACGCGGATTGGCCTGTGGGAACCGCTGGATCGCGCCATAAGCCTTGTGGGCTACACGGCGGCGCCCTGCATGTTGTTGGCCCTCGGGCTGGACCTGCGGCAAAAGCTTGCCGTCGCTACCCGGCGCGCGCAGGGCGGCGTAGTGCTTCGGCAGGCATGGTTCGCCCTGTGCAAGCTGGTTCTGCATCCCTTGCTGTGCTGGGGCATCATGCATGCTATGGGTATCACTGGGCTGTGGCTGGTTATTCCCGTACTTATCAGCGCAACGGCAACAGCCCTGCTAGTCAGCGTTATTGCACAGGTTTACAGCGCCGTGCCGGAAGAGGCCGCGCTTACAGCTGTGGTGACCAATGGCGTAAGCATTTTGACCCTGACTGGTTTTGTGTGGCTGTTCCACGCGCTGGGTATGCTGTAGGCTGAGGCCGTTGAATGCCTGCCCGCCAAATGCGGGCAGCATGCATAAAAATATACGCAGAACGCCTGCGAAAAAATGTTCGGCTTGCCGGACATTTTTTTTGAATATGCAGAAACCGTGGCGATGGTATTGATGCCCGGCAGTTTTTAAGATCTTGGCAAAATGTGTGTGGCGAAGGCTGATGGTGTGTGCGCCAGAAACAGTTGCCGGGCGGCTAAAAAAGTTGTTGCCCCCGCGTTATCGTAAGTTCAGAGCCATTGAAAGTCGCTGTCGGCGGCAGCATGAGCCGGAAAAGTCTCCGGGTCGAAGGTTAATGGCTGGTGGGGGATGCGGCGCAGTCCGGTACGGGAGCCAGGGTAACAACTGTTCCAGTATCCAGACTGTTGGGATCGCGGGTGCGCACGAATGCTTGGGCAAAATCCACAAATGTCTGTGCGGCATCCGAAAGTTTACGAAGCCCGGGAGTGTATAGCTGCATTTTGCGCTGCAAAACTGGTTCGTGCAGCAGGGTGGCCGTAAGGCCGTACCCTCGGGCGAGCAGCAGCGAAAAACGCCCGGCAAGAGCTACGCCGCAACCAGCAGCCGCAAGGGCAAAAGCTGTAGGCATCTGGTTAACCACCTGGCCTATGAGAAATGGCGGTTGAGGGCCTACGTCAGCCGCGATATAGCCCACTGATTCCCTGCCCACAGCGATGATGGGTACTTTTTTAACCTCGTCCCAGGTGCTGTAGCGTCCAGCCAGGGGATGATCGGGCCGCGAAAGCATGCTTACCGGGGTGGAAAAGAAGTGCTGGGCTGTTATTCCGGCCTCCTGATGACGGGCCGGGCCAAAACCTACCTCCGCATCACCTTGCTGTATGCTTGACTGCACCTGCGCCATAGGCTGGTCCACCAGTTCCACGCGGATATTGGGCTGCGCCCGTGTGAAGTGTGCCAGCAGCAGCGGTAACAAGGTGCAGGCAATAAGCGGCGCTCCCACGATGCGCACGCGCCCGGCGCGCAGGCTGCAAAGGTCGCCCGCGTATTTTTCCATCAGCAAAAATTCGTGAAAAGCCTTCTGTGCCAACCCGTAGAATTCGCGGCCATCGGGCGACAGGGAAACAAAGCGCGAGGTTCTGTCAAAAAGCGGCACGCCTACCTGGCCTTCCAATTCCTTGATGAGGTTGCTGACCGCGCTTTGCGTTATGTGGAGCGCGGTTCCGGCGGCCGTAAAACTGCGCAGGTCAGCCACCATAAGAAAAGCTTCTATCTGGCGCAAAGTCATTTGCATTGATTTTCCTCTTATTTTTTGCTGATTAATAACTTAAACTTATTAATCGAGAAGTAAAAACAATTTTACCAGTATCAGCATCAGCCGTAGAGTACGTATTAAGACATATTCAAAGAAGTTTCAGCCGGCATGCTTCACAATGTCTATGTAATAGGAAGAATTATTCTTCATTCAGGAGATAATTGATGCGCATCAGCAAGTAACAAATTTCTGTATAGGGAGAAAAACCATGAGCACAGAAGTGATGCCTGGTTTAAATAGCGCGTCACAGCAGGAAATACCTACAAAAAAACGTTTTGTCATTGTTTTTTGCCTGTTCATTGGTATATTTATCGCATATCTGGATAGAGTCAACGTTTCGGTGCTGGCCGCCAATGATCCCTTTTTGATTGAAATGGGCATCAAGGGCGTTCCGGTACAGATTGGCATGATGATGTCAGTCTTTCTGGCAGCGTACGGAGTCGCTAACGTGGTGCTGTCGCCGCTTGGCGACTATCTTGGGCCGCGCAAGTCCATGATACTCTGCATCGGGTTATGGACCGTGTCGCTGTTTATGGGTGGCATTGCATCCACATTTACAATGATTATCGCCAGCCGGGTGCTGCTCGGTATTGGCGAAGGCGTGTACTATCCGCTGCAAAGCGTGTTCGTGAAAAACTGGTTTCCCAAGCAGGAAAGAGGGCGTGCCAATGCCGCCTGGGTTGTGGGACAATCCGTGGCGCCAGCTATCGCAATGCCTTTTTTTGCCTATCTGATAGCCGGGTTCGGCTGGCGCTCAAACTTTTGGGTTTGTTTGGTTTTGGGTCTGATTCCGCTCTACCTGTTGTGGCGGCACACCGCAGATACACCCCGCCAGCACAAGAGCATCAATGAGGGCGAGCTTGCCTTTATTGAAGCGGGGCAGGACACGCCCGGCCCCAAGGGCGAAGTTATCCCTCTCAAGGTACGTCTCAGCGGTTTTGTGGGCAATTACCGCTACTGGCTGCTGGTTTTCTGGTACCTTTGCCTTCAGTGCATGTACTGGGGGCTTATCACCTGGTTGCCAAGCTATCTCAAGACCGCTCGGAACTTCAGCTGGCAGGAAATGGGCTGGCTGGCTTCGCTGCCTTTCGTACTTTCCATCATATTCAAAGTATTCAGCGGCGTTCTGGCAGACAAGGTGGGCAGAAGCGCACCTATTCTTATGGCGGCTATGTTTTTTGCGGGTATTTGCGTGTACCTGGGGGCCACCACAGAGCATAAGTATTTCTCCGCCGTGTTGCTGGCTCTGGCCGTATCTTTTTGCACGATGGGCACGCCAGTGGCTTGGACTCTGCTGCAAGGCATAATTCCCTCATCTTCAATGTCTACGGCCTCGGGCATCATGAATGGCCTTGCCAATGGCCTTGCCTCGCTGGCCCCCGCCATGATCGGATTTTTCATTTCCACCACCGGCCATTACGGCGGCGGGTTGCTCTGCCTCGTGTTCACAGGTGCGGCGGCAACCGTGGCGGCAGGCATTCTTGCATTTCAAAAATATTAAGCATGCTCACAGGAGATGCATATGAAGATCACAAGCATTGATATTGTGGATGTAGCCAATGATTTTCAGTCCGCCACCAGCAAGTGGCGCCCGGTGGTTGTAAGGATCAATACTGACGAAGGCATCAGCGGGTATGGAGAAGTTGGTCTGGCTTACGGTGTGGGGGCATCCGGGGGCTTTGGCGTGGCCAAGGATCTGGCGGGCATTCTTCTGGGCATGGACCCCATGCGCAGTGAAGCCATATGGGAAAAAATGCTGCGCAAGACGTTCTGGGGGCAGGGCGGCGGCGGCATTTTTTCCGCAGCTATGAGCGGCATAGACATCGCGTTATGGGATATCAAGGGCAAAGCGCTCAACGTGCCCCTGTATCAGCTTCTTGGCGGCAAAACGCGCGACAAGATACGCACCTATGCCAGCCAGCTCCAGTTTGGTTGGGGCGACGGCAAGGACAAGGCCATGCTAGTTGAGCCGGAACAATATGCCGAAGCCGCGCTGATCGCTGTGGAAGAAGGGTACGACGCCATCAAGGTCGACGTGATAGCTATGGATGGCGAAGGCAAATGGAACCAGCAGGATCTTCAGGGGGTTTTGCCTGACCGCATCCTGCGCAGGGGGTATGACAGGCTGGCGGCCATGCGCAAGGCCATCGGGCCGGATGTGGACATCATAGTTGAAATGCACTCTTTCACGTCCACCACTCCGGCCATCCAGTTTGGCCGTATGATAGAAGAGCTGGGCGTGCTTTACTATGAAGAACCGACCATGCCCCTGAACCCCAAGCAGATGAAGAAAATTTCCGAAAATGTGGGTATTCCCCTGGCGGCTGGCGAGCGCATCTACTGGCGCTGGGGCTACAGGCCTTTTCTTGAAGACGGTTCGCTGAGCGTCATTCAGCCGGATATTTGCACCTGCGGCGGTGTTTCGGAAGTGAAAAAAATCTGCGACATGGCCCATATTTACGATGTGACGGTGCAGATCCACGTTTGCGGCGGCCCCATTTCAACGGCGGCGGCTCTGCATATGGAAGCGGCCATTCCCAACTTCATGATTCATGAACTGCACCGTTATGCCCTGCTGGAACCCAATACCAGTACCTGCGTACACAACTATATGCCGGAAAAAGGTATGTACTCGGTGCCCGAACTGCCCGGTCTTGGGCAGGAGCTTACAAAGGAAACACTGGCAGCTTCCACTGTAGTAACGGTAAAATAAGCAGCACTTTTTTTGTCAGAATTGAGGATGCCCGGCACGGACGCAAGACCGTGCCGGGCATCCGGATTTATTCCGTCATCTGCATTTTATATGTCGGGCTGATCTGCGATGCCTGTTCTCAATATGTCTGCTTTCAACAGCATTTTTGTGTGTGGATTGAATAATTGCCTGTTGCGGAACACTTGGGCAGAAGGGCGTTGAAATTCTTACGCTCGCCTGTTCGCCACAAAAAATGCAAGCAGTAAGGCCGCCGCAATGGCACAGCAGCCTGAAAACACAAATGCGCATGTTGGCGATATGCCCTGATATAAGAACCCGAAGACTATAGAGGCTGGCAGAAGAAACAGACCAGCTGTCAGATTAAACCAGCCGAAGGCTGTTCCCCGGCGGTCTTCTGCCACCAGATCAACCACCAGGGCTTTTTCAACGCCTTCGGTGGCCCCCATAAACAGGCCGTAAAAACCGAACAGAAGAAAAAGCATGTTGGTGCTGTCTTCTATGGCACTGATGCCAAAGTAAAATATGCCGTATGCCGTGTAGCCGCATAGCAATACCGTGATGCGCCCCACCTTGTCCGACAATGCCGCCAGCGGGACGGAAAAAATCATGGCAACCGCAGATACCGCCGCCCACAGCAGCGGCACATACTCTGACGGCATGCCAATTTCTCTGGCGCGAAGCAGCAGAAACATGTTTGAGGAATTGCCGAGCGTAAAAATGGCCACAACCACAAGGTATTTTTTGAATACAGGCGGCATGTTGCCCAAGCGCCAGTCAAAAGCAACGTGTTTTGCAGCGGGCGTTGCCGGGGCGGCTTCCCGTATTTTCAGCGAGAGAACAAGACAGATGAGAGCGGGAACAACGGCCAGCAAGAAAATATGCCCAAGCGGAACCTCCCACGACAGCAGAGCAAAGGCCAGCAGCGGGCCGATAACGGCTCCTGCATTATCCATTGCTCTGTGCAGGCCAAAGGCCAGCCCGCGCTGACCGGGGGCCGCACAGGAAGCCAGAAGCGCATCCCGTGGAGAAGTCCGCAGGCCTTTGCCCACCCTGTCTGCAAAACGGATGAGCAGAAGCCAGCCCCAACTTCCCGCAAAGGCGATCAAGGGGCGGCCAAAGCCAGCAAGACTGTAGCCCAGGATGATCCAAGGCTTCGCTGAACGGGTACGGTCCATGATGACGCCAGAGAACAGTTTCAGCAGGCTTGCCGTGGCCTCCGCTATACCTTCAATGATGCCAAGCACACGCGGCCCGGCCATCAGTACTGAAGACAGGTAGAGCGGAATGACCGGGTATAACATCTCGCTTGCGCTGTCATTGCAAAGGCTTATCAAACCGATGAGCCAGATGTTGCGCGGCAGGTTAAAGATGCCGTTTATCATGTTTCAGTTTCCTCAACGCAAATTACGCTATTCTTCGCCGGTGATGCCGAACTCAATGAGTGTTTTAACATAAAAAATTTTAAGGCGCTCTGCGGCGATTCTGGCAAACAGCAGGTCTGATTTTTCCGTGGCGACAGCCATCGTGATTTCCACGGGCTGTGCTGCAATGTCGAAAAAATGGGCGGAATGCAGTTCGCCATCACGTCCGTAACCGCTTTGCGCCGCTGTCACTGTTACACCGCTGATGCCAAGTCTTTTGGCTTCCGCAGTCAGCCATTCCGCAATGGTGAGAGAGCCGTGAAGGCGGGTCTGCTGCGTAAAGAACGTCAGTTGATAGCCGTGCATGGGCAACCTCCTATGCATGCAGGTTTTTGATCAGGGCGAAAGTGGCAATTCCTAAAAGCGTCATCAGCAGGGAGCCGAAGACGTGCAGCGCAATTGCGCCCACTGCCATAACAAGACGCTGTTGCTGCAACAGCACGGTCACTTCGGCGGAAAATGTGGAAAACGTTGTCAGGCCGCCCAAAAATCCGGTAATGCACAGCAGCCGCCACTCTGGAGGCAGGGCAGGAAAGAAATCGAAAAAACTGATGGCCAGGCCGATGCAGTATCCCCCGATAAGGTTGGCCGCAAGCGTTCCCATAGGGATAGGCGGAAATAGCGCGTTGAGCATAAGCCCCAGCCCCCAGCGCAGAACAGATCCTGCTGACGCCCCCACGCTTATGGCAATTACTGATTTCAGCATGGTAAAGCGCTCCTGCCCGTATTGCCTTGCATCCAAACTGGTTGCGCCTGATGTGTACTCTTGGCGCACAGTACTGGCGATGGCTTTATTATTACAATATGTTGAAAATATGCGCCGGATATTTCAGGCGAATCCGAAGGTGACGCTGCGGCTCGTAGCATGGCACTCCCCAATGAAAAAAGGTAACCACACCCTTGGCGTGGTTACCTCAAAAAAATACCTGACAACGCCGAAGCAGTGGCAGGAGTTATCAGCAAATGCGGTTCAAGGGGAACTCCATCCCCGTTACATAAAGCTTATTCCCTTGGCGCAAAATGTCAATTCCCGTAGGGCACAAGCGCCGGCATGGCGCAAAATAAAAGTTTTAGGGAAGCACTGATTAAAGAGCCTCCTGAAAACGCGCAGTTATTTCGTTTGGCAAGGCGCGATCTTTTTTTTGAAGCATGAGTGGACTCTTCCGTCCTCGACTGTTTTAAAAAAAGTGAAGCAACGCAGCCAAACGGAATGAATCAGCGTTTCCTTAGGGGGTGGAGCGTGGGGGAGGAGACCCTTTTACAAAAAGGTCCCTCGCCCACAAAGTGCTTCCTCTCCACAAACTAAATAAAGCTGCCTGCCTGATAGCTGCTGCGAACCAGCGGGCCGGAAAAAACATGCTTTACGCCGAGGGACTTTCCGTAGGTGGCGTAAGCTTCAAACTGTTCTGGCGTCACATAGCGGTCAAGCGGGTGATGCTCCTTGCTGGGCGGCAGGTACTGCCCGATGGTGATGATGGAACAGCCCGCAGCGTGCAGGTCATCCACCACCTGCCGCACCTGATCGTCTGTTTCGCCCAATCCCACCATTAGGCCGCTTTTGGCTATGCTGCCCGCCGCATGTACGCGGCGCAACAGTTCAAGGCTCTGCTCGTAGCGGGCCTGAGGGCGCACACTGCTGTACAGAGCCGGATGGGTTTCCACATTGTGATTGATGATGTCCGGCGCGGCGGCCACAACAGTGCGCAGGGCAGATTCGTTACCCTGAAAATCGGGAATGAGCACCTCTATGCTGCTTTTGGGCAAGGCGTTTCTGACGGCTGCAATGGTGTGGGCAAAGTGCTCTGCGCCGCCGTCTTCAAGATCATCCCGCGTCACAGAGGTTATGACAATATGCTTGAGGCCCAGAGTAAGAGCCGCCTTGGCTACGCGCTCCGGTTCATCCGGGCTGGGCGCGGCGGTCTGGCCGGGGTGGATGTTGCAGAAGCGGCAGTTGCGCGTACAGGTTTCGCCCAGAATCAGAAAGGTGGCTGTGCCCGAAGAATAGCATTCCTGTCTGTTGGGGCAGTTGGCCGCCTTGCACACGGTGAAAAGGCCCAGATCATCCACCAGACCTGTGGTGGTGAAAAAACGTTTGTCCGAGGCAAGGGGGCGGCGCAGCCAGGGGGGCATGCGCAGGGGCTTTTGCGTGCCAGTGCCGCAAGGGGCGGTGGCGGAAGTTTTGCAGTTCACTTTTTCCGTCCTTTATGCGCTGTGAAGCAATGTCATAAGGCTGTCGCCGGGCTGCATGACGGGCGGTTCCCCGTCGGTACCGGGCTGAAAAACGGCGTAAAATTCTTTAATAAACACCCGCTTTACCGCATCCATTGGAGGTGCGGCCTGTGCGGATTCTCTGGCGATGGACGTGGCGGAAACGCCATCCAGCCCGCAGGGTGTGACAAAGTTGAAGAGGGAAAGATCTTCGGCCACGTTGAGGGCCAGACCGTGCATGGTGACGTATTTTTTTACGGCAATGCCCAGCGAGGCGATTTTTCTGCCGTCTGTCCACACGCCGGGAAAGCCCTCGCGCCGCGCTGCCTCTACCTGAAAAAAGGCCAGCATGCGTATGGCAGCCTCTTCAAGGTCATGTACATAAGCGCGAATGCCGCCCGAACGCTTTTTCAGGTTGATGACGGGGTAGGCAACCAGCTGGCCGGGAAAATGACAGGTCACGTTGCCGCCTCTGGTGCTCTGCACCACATCCACATGGCCCTTGTACAGAGTTTCAAGATGGGGCGGCACATTTTCCGCACCGGAGTTCTTGCCCACGCTAACGGTGGGCGGGTGCTCCAGCACAAGCAGGATGTCAGCCCCGCCCGCCTGTACCCATGCCAGCACCTGCTCTTGCAGGGCAAAGGAGTCAAGATAGCCTATGCGGCCCAAGTCGAATGCGAACATAGTCATGCCGTGGTTTGTGTTCTGTGGCTGATTACAGACCTGTCTTATACTACAGTCGCTTCGCCTGCGGTGTATCGCCAGCAACAGTAAAGGGCTTCGGGCTGAATGGGCCTGATTGCAGATGCCGCTGGAATGCGCATTGCTTCTGTTGTCCTGCTGTCAGGGCGAGCTAGCTGCAAGAGTTTTTACGCATTTTCAGTCAGGCCGTGCAGTTTTTGCCTGAATCGTTTCGAAGATGGAGTGTGCGTATATCTTGGCCAATTCCTCACTGGAGGTCGCACGGAGTTGCATCCTGCGACAGAAAAATCAGTTCTTCCGTAATATCCAGCAATTCTTCCATCAAGCCGCCGCCGCTCATCGGGTGGCCGAAAAGCGCCTGCCGCTGATTGTCCAGGCCGCGCTTGTCCACGGCGTCCGGCAATGTGGGATGCAGGGTTTCGGCCAGTCGGCAGGCCAGAAAATACCCCTCGGCTCCGGCGGCAAAAAGGTCGGCCAGCTTACTGAAATGTGGCTCCACTTCTTGCCAGTAGGCCAGTGCCGCAGGCGAGGGCGCAAGGCTGGCAGCCGTACACAGGGCCGCGTGCAGATTGTTGCAGGCAGCCCCCGGCAGGCCCGTGCGCCAGCCCCACAGCCAGTGGGTGCGGCCAAAAAAAAGGTGGTGTTCAACGGCCAGATCCAACAGCCCGCGCATATGGCGCAGGGCGTCCAGCAGGGAAGCGCTGCGGCTGCCTTCCGGCCACGCGTGGCAGGGGTGCCGTAATTGCCACAACGGTACATCGGTGCGGGATGGCTCCAGCCCTGTGAGCTGTTGCAGCAGTTGCGCCAGCCACAGGTTGGCGTCAGGGCTGTGCGGTGTTTCCAGATGGGAGTAGCTCAGCACATAGCGTCCCTTGCCGTATGCACCGCTGACTACAAGGGGCTGGCCTTTGAGAAAATCTGCCGAAAGGTTGACGCCGTAAAGGCTCTGCCACTGCTCAAATATGTGCGACGGTATGCTCTGTAAGGGCAGGTCCGCCAGCCAGAAATCGGCGTCGGGCGCGTCGTAGGCCACCAGAACGCGTACATGCGGGTTTTCTTCGGCGGCGAAGCGTCCAGGCCACCAGACAGGCAGGCTGGGAGCGTGGGGTGCGTCTGTTTGCGGCTGGTTCTGGCGTTGGCTCGGACATGCGCTGGATTTTTCAGGCACTGGCGCATACTTCGTGCCAGATGCGGGGGCGGTTGCCGTGCTGCTCTCCACGCGCTCTTGCGGGCAAAAGGAAAATTCGTCGCTCTTGAGCAGGCGCACTCGCGTATGGCCCGAAATGAGGTGGTGGAGTCTTTCAGGATAGGCCGCCCGCGACCAGGGGCAGATGCCCAGCCCTTCCTGCGGCGCGGCGTGGCTCAGGGCCAGCCCGGCCCCGCCGCAAAAGCCCAGATAATTGCCGCCAGCTTCCATCCACTGCCGTACGGCGTCCCTCCCTGCTTCACCCAATCCAGCCGCCTTGAGGCGAGCATTGCCGCCGGGAACCAGCAGCAGGGCGGCGCGGCCTTCCGGATTTTTGTCAGCGGGCGCAACTTGTTGACCCTCAGCGGAGGCGCGAGAACGGTGCGGCTTGCCTAAAAGAGCGCCTTGCGCTATCTCTTTTCCCTTAACCAGGCGGCAGGGCAGTCCCATCGCGCGAACAGCGCGCCAGGCCATGAGGCCCCAGATGTGGGACGAATCCCATAAAATACAGATTGGCTGAGCAGCATGCATAGTGCTGCACTATTGCCGCCTTTTACGGAGAATGCAAGATGGCGGATACTCTCCCCAAGGGCTATGAGCCCCATGACGTGGAAGCCCGGTGGTGCAAACACTGGGAAGAAGACAAGACCTTCACGCCTGACCCGGACGCCCCTGGCGAGCCTTATTCCATAGTTATTCCGCCGCCCAACGTCACGGGCGCGCTGCACATCGGCCACGCCCTCAACGTTACGCTTATCGACGTGCTTTGCCGTCATGCCCGACAGAAGGGCAAAAATGTGCTGTGGGTGCCCGGCACCGACCACGCGGGCATTGCCACGCAGAACGTGGTTGAGCGCGCTCTGGCCAAGGAAGGCAAGGGTCGCAAGGACCTTGGCCGTGAGGCTTTCATCGACCGCGTGTGGGAATGGCGTGAAGACTACGGCCACCGCATTCTTGACCAGATACGCGCGCTGGGTGCTTCCGTCGACTGGTCGCGCCTGCGCTTCACGATGGACGAAGGCCTTTCCGCCGCCGTGCGCAAGGTTTTTGTGCAGCTTTACAACGAAGACCTTATTTATAAGGGCGATTATATCATCAACTGGTGCTCCCGCTGCCATACGGCTCTGGCCGATGACGAAGTGGAACACGAGCAGAGCAGGGGCAAACTCTGGAAGGTGCGCTACCTTCTGACAGATGGCTCCGGTTCCATCACCATCGCCACCACGCGGCCTGAAACCATCCCCGGTGACACGGCCATCTGCGTGCACCCCGAAGACGAGCGCTACGCCCACATGATAGGCAAGACGGCGCTGGTGCCTGTGCTCGGACGCGAAATTCCCATTATTGCCGATACCTATGTGGACCGCGAGTTCGGCACGGGCGCGCTCAAGGTGACGCCCAGCCACGACCACAACGACTGGATGCTCGGCAAAAAGCACGATCTGCTCTTTATTCAGGCCATTGACGAAAACGGCATCATGAAGGCCGAAGCCGGAATTTATGAAGGTCTGACCAAGGAAGCCTGCCGCGAAAAAATCGTGGCCGACATTGAAGCCGCCGGACAGCTTGAAGGCATCGAGGAACTGGACCACGCCGTGGGTCATTGCTACCGCTGCCATACGGTTGTGGAACCCCACGTGTCTACCCAATGGTTTGTGGCCGCCACCAAGATGGCCCCTGCTGCCCGCGACGCCGTGCCCGAAACGACCCGTATCTTGCCTGAAAACTGGCTCAAGACGTACAATCACTGGCTGGACAACATCCGCGACTGGTGCATCAGCCGCCAGATCTGGTGGGGGCACCGCATTCCCGCCTGGACCTGCGAGGCGTGCAGTCAGCTTATCGTTGCCGAAGAAGCCCCGGACGTCTGCCCCCACTGCGGCAGCGCCAGCCTCAAGCAGGATGAGGACGTGCTGGACACCTGGTTCTCGTCGGCGCTCTGGCCTTTCTCCACTATGGGCTGGCCTTCCGATACTAAAGAACTGCACCGCTGGTACCCCACGTCCGTGCTGGTGACCGGCTTTGACATCCTGTTCTTCTGGGTGGCCCGCATGATGATGATGGGCATCCACTTTATGGGCAAGCCGCCCTTTGCCGACGTGTATCTGCATGCGCTGGTGCGCGACGCTTCTGGCCGCAAGATGTCCAAGTCCACGGGCAACGTCATCAATCCGCTGGAAATGATCGACAAGTACGGCTGCGACTCCCTGCGTTTCACCCTCACGGCCTTTGCGGCTATGGGGCGCGACATCCGCCTTTCCGAAGAACGCATCGAAGGCTACCGCCACTTTGTCAACAAGCTCTGGAACGCGGCCCGCTTCGCGCTCATGAACCTGCCTGAAGAAGCTCCGGCCCATGTGGACCTTGGCAGCGTTCAGGGGCTGCACCACCAATGGCTGCTGCACAGGCTCGAGATGGTCAAGCTGGAAATGGATCAGGCCCTCACGGACTACCGCTTTAATGACGCGGCCCAGATTGGTTACAAGTTCCTGTGGAACGAGTTCTGCGACTGGTATCTTGAACTGATCAAGCCCGATATGTACAGCGAGGACGAGCAGCGCAAGGCCGCGGCCCAGTATGTGCTGTGGGTGGCCCTGCGTGAAATTCTCTTGCTGCTGCACCCCATCATGCCCTTTGTAACCGCCGAAATATGGGCCGCGCTGCCAGTGCCTGCTGGCGAAAAGGCCACTGATCTGGCCCGCGAGCTTTATCCGGTGCTGCGTCCCGCCTGCGTGCGGCCTGCAGAAGCCGCCAGTATGGAGCTTATCCAGGGCGTGATCGTAGCCGTTCGCACCATCAAGGCCGAACTGGGCATCAGCCCCGCACACCGCGTCAGCCTGATGCTGCATCCGGTGGACGCGGCCCAGCAGAGCCTGCTGGAAGAAAACCGCGACCTTGTGCTCACCCTGGCCCGCCTTGACGGGCTTACCGTCGGGGCTGACGTGTCTGCGCCCAAGGCTTCGGCCTCGGCTGTGGTTGAGGGCTGCCAGGTTATCGTGCCCCTGCGCGGAGCCGTGGACCTCAACGGTGAACTGGTTCGTCTGGACAAAGAGCTGACCAAGCTTGAAAAAGACATTGTCGGCGTTAATATGAAGCTCAGCAATGAAAGCTTTGTGAGCCGCGCGCCCGCCGATGTGGTTGAGCGTGAGCGTGAGCGCGCCGGAAAGCTGCTGGATGCCAAGGCCAAGCTGGAGGCGCTGCGCGCCCGTTTTGCCGAGGCCTTGAGCGAAGAATAACCCTGGCAGATAAAACATTACGGGAAGGGGGAGCGAGGCCATCCCTGCGGCAAAGCCGCCGGGGCTGCCCTTGCGAACCCCTTTCCCCGTTCTTGTCACAAGCTATGGAGTGGTCGTAGCTGGCGCGTCAAGGCCAGCTTTACAGGTGATGTTGTAGCCATTCGCAGCTTCCAGCCTTGTAAGGCAACGGTTGCCGTAAGGACAGTTCGGCGTTTTATGGCGCGGACAAATGTTGTAGCGGGCGTGTTAAACAGTTCGCCTGTGGTTTCAGCAAAATTGTTCTGCCCTGACCAACGCATGGCTTGTAAAAGTTTGTGGATTGTCAGAATTCTGTAACCCGGATCGTGTCAGACTCTGCCTGTGAGAGAGTGAAGTATGAGTCCCGCCAATATAGCCTATTTGCAACTGGGCGGCGCCATCCTGCTTGAAGTGGTGGCCACGGCCTGCCTTAAGCAGTCTAACGGTATGAGCCGCATTGTGCCCACCGTGGCTGCTCTGAGCGGATACGGCATCTCGTTCTACCTGCTGGCGCAGGTGCTCAGGGTGGTGCCTATGGGCATATCATACGGCATCTGGAGCGGCATCGGCATTGTCATTGTTTCGGTTATGGGTTTGGCCCTCTTTGGGCAAAAGCTGGACATGGCCGCCTG
Source organism: Desulfovibrio sp. (assembly GCF_047607245.1). GTDB lineage: Bacteria > Desulfobacterota > Desulfovibrionia > Desulfovibrionales > Desulfovibrionaceae > Desulfovibrio. Next base: position 52,294 of record NZ_JASGDK010000070.1, on the reverse strand, counting down.
CCTTGGCCTTGGCCTCATTGTCATAGGCGTTCTTGTCATACATTTTTTTTCAGGGTCTATGCCACATTAAATTGACTGGCGGCAACAGGCTGCAAAAACATGTTTTTCTGCTTTGTCAGAAAGAAATCCACGGCATTCAATGCTGTGGAGCTATTGACAGTTCCCGGCAGGCAGGCTATGACCTGTCCTCTTTTAGGATTTAGTTTAGAGTAATATTCCAATATGGAGAGAAAGAATGCCCACTATTAACCAGCTTATCCGCATTGAGCGGAAGGCCGTGCTGAAACGCAAGAAGACCCCCGCCCTGCAGGCCTGCCCGCAGCGTCGTGGTGTTTGCACCCGCGTTTACACCACCACCCCTAAAAAGCCTAACTCCGCTCTGCGTAAGGTTGCCCGCGTGCGCCTGACCAACGGCATTGAAGTTACGGCTTACATCCCCGGTGAAGGTCACAACCTTCAGGAACACTCCGTGGTCATCATCCGCGGCGGTCGTGTAAAAGACTTGCCCGGTGTGCGTTACCACATCGTACGCGGTACCCTGGATACCTCCGGTGTGGCCGATCGTCGCAAGAGTCGTTCCAAGTACGGCGCCAAGCGTCCCAAATAAGGTTTTATCAATTGTACGGCGTGCGCCATGCGGCGCGCCTGGCCGCCCGTTATTGCGGAGCGCCGGCGCGTTGCGGGGTTGGTGACGCCGAAACCCGCATGAAGGAGAAACCCCATGCCCCGTAAAGGTCCTGTTCCCAAAAGGGAAGTGCTGCCCGATCCAATTTACTCCAGCCGTCTCGTCACCAAGGTCGTGAACCGCCTCATGTATGACGGCAAAAAGGGCGCAGCTGAAAAGATTTTCTACAGCGCTTTGGAAACCCTGGCCGAAAAGACCAGCGAAGATCCCATGCGCGCCTTTGAAAAGGCCCTGGATAACGTTAAGCCCCATATGGAAGTCAAGGCTCGCCGCGTTGGCGGTGCGACCTATCAGGTTCCTATGGAAGTGCGCCCCGAACGTCAGGTTTCCCTGTCTATCCGGTGGCTCATCAACTATGCCCGCTCGCGCGGCGAAAAGGGCATGACTGCCAAACTTTCCGCCGAACTGCTGGATGCTTTCAACGGGCGCGGTGGCGCGGTGAAGAAGCGCGAAGATACCCACCGTATGGCTGATGCCAACAAGGCCTTCTCTCATTACCGCTGGTAAGAGGCCGTCCCTATTTTCTCATGAATGTATCCCGACGCCGCATCCGTAAGGAAGCGGCGTCGGTTTTGCACCACACCGCATCCGCAGTATGGAGGATAACCCTGTGTCCCGCACCGTTCCTGTAAACAAACAGCGCAATATCGGCATTATGGCCCATATTGACGCCGGCAAGACCACCACCACCGAGCGCATTCTTTTTTATACCGGCGTTAACCACAAGATTGGTGAAACGCACGAAGGCCAGGCCACCATGGACTGGATGGAGCAGGAACAGGAGCGTGGCATCACCATTACCTCCGCTGCCACCACTTGCTTCTGGAAAGACTGCCGCATCAACATCATCGACACGCCCGGTCACGTGGACTTCACCATTGAAGTCGAACGCTCCCTGCGCGTACTCGACGGCGCAGTCTGCGTGTTTGACGCCGTTGCCGGCGTTGAGCCCCAGTCTGAAACCGTGTGGCGTCAGGCTGACCGCTACCACGTGCCCCGTATCTGCTTCGTGAACAAGATGGACCGTCTGGGTGCCAACTTCTTCCGTTGCGTGGGCATGATCCACGACCGTCTGGGTGCCAAGGCCGTGCCCCTGCAGCTGCCCATCGGCGCTGAAGACAAGTTTGAAGGCGTGGTCGACCTGGTGACTGGCAAGGCCATTCGCTTTGACAAGTCCAGCAAGGGCGCCGAGTTTGTCATTGAAGGCGTGCCCGCCGACATGATGGAACTTTATGAAGAAAAGCACCACGAAATGGTGGAAGCCGTTGCCGAAGAAGACGAAGTGTTGCTCGAAAAGTACCTGAGCGGTGAAACCCTGACGGAAGAGGAAATCATTTCCTGCATCCGCAAGGCCACCATCGCCCGTACCATCGTGCCCGTCATGTGCGGTTCCGCCTTCCGCAACATGGGCGTGCAGCCCCTGTTGGACGCTGTGGTCGATTACCTGCCTTCCCCTGTGGACATCCCGCCCATGCCCGGCCACGTGCCCGGCAAGGAAGACGAGATCATTGAATGCAGCTGCAACGACAAAGAACCCTTTGCCGGTCTGGTGTTCAAGCTTTTCTCCGACCCCTTCATCGGCCATCTGTCCTTCTTCCGTATTTATTCCGGCTTCCTCGAATCCGGCATGACGGTGTACAATTCCAACACCAGCAAGCGCGAGCGCATTGGCCGTATCCTCAAGATGCACGCCAACAAGCGTGAAGACGTGAAATGGGCTGGCGCTGGCGACATCGTGGCTCTGGTGGGCCTCAAAAATGCCTCCACAGGCGACACCCTGTGCGATGAAAAGCGCCCGGTTATTCTGGAATCCCTGAATATCCCCGAGCCTGTCATCGAAGTGGCCATTGAGCCCAAGACCAAGCCCGACCGTGACGCTCTTTCCGCCGCTCTCAACAAGCTGGCCAAGGAAGACCCCTCTTTCCGCGTCAAGGGCGACGAAGAAACCAACCAGACCCTTATCGCCGGTATGGGCGAACTGCATCTGGAAATCATCGTTGACCGTCTGACCCGTGAATTCGGCGTCAACGCCAACGTGGGCAAGCCCCAGGTTGCGTACCGCGAAACCATTTCCAAGCCTGCCAAGTCTGACCTCAAACACGCCAAGCAGTCCGGTGGTCGCGGCCAGTACGGTCACGTCGTTATCGAGATTGAGCCCAACCCGGGCAAGGGCTATGAGTTCATCAACGGCATCACCGGCGGCGTTATTCCCAAGGAATACATCCCCGCGGTGGACAAGGGCATCAATGACGCCCTGAAGTCCGGCGTTATGGCTGGCTTCCCTGTGGTTGACGTGAAGGTCAAGCTGGTCTTCGGCTCCTACCACGAAGTTGACTCTTCGGAACAGGCCTTCTACGTGGCTGGTTCTATGGCCATCAAGGACGGCATGCACAAGGCTGGCCCTGTGCTGCTGGAACCCATCATGGACGTGGAAGTAGTTACGCCTGAAGAATACCTCGGCGACGTCATGGGCGACCTCAATGGCCGCCGTGGCCGCGTGCAGAGCATGGAAGCCCGCGCTGGCGGCGCACAGAGCGTGCGCGCCCAGGTGCCGCTGTCCTCCATGTTCGGCTATGCCACTGACCTGCGTTCGCGCACTCAGGGCCGCGCCACCTTCACCATGCAGTTTGATCATTACGAAAAGGTGCCCCAGGCCATTTCTGACGAAATTCAGAAGAGCAGAACATAGGCATCAGACGGGCCGGCGCATCTTGGTGCGTCGGCCCGTGACCTTCGTGACCGGGCTGGCTTTGCCATTCCACAGGGACGAAGACAGGGGAAGGACATCTGGCTGATAGGCGAGATTCCTTCCCCTTGGTTTTGGCTGAGTTTGCTTCACTGCTGCCCTGACAACTATGCGTGCAGAAGCCCTAGGCCAGCGCTGCCTAGCATTGGTGAGCCATTGGAAAATTGCTTGTGCTTTCTTGGAGCCTGGCAGCTTCGAGGTGTCAGGGAAGCGGCAATGGAGCAGGCCCGCACGCACCATGCCAAACAACGCGGGCGCGCGACCATGTGGCTGCGCCATTACAGTTTTTGGAAGCGGTTCGACTTTTCAATGGGGACAGGCGTTCAGAAGATATTGAAAAGAGATACTTTCAGTGAGAAGGTATCTGACGGAACAGGCGCGGGCCATGCCCCGCATCAAGTACGGTACATCATAGCCGCAGGCAGGGTCGTGCGCCCGGAGCAAATGCGGACGGCATACTTTCAGGAGAGCGCCATGCAGAACGATTTGCCTAAGGGTTTCAGGGCCGGAGCCGCTGCAGCCAATTTCAAGAAAGCTGGACGGGACGATCTTGGTCTCATAGTTTCAGACACGCCCGCAGTGCTGGCTGGCATGTTTACCCAAAATCTCTTCAAGGCCGCTCCCGTGCTGGCCTGTCAGGAAATACTGAACCGCTCTGGCACAGTGCGGGCTGTACTTGCCAACGCCGGGCAGGCCAATGCCTGCACTGGCGACGAAGGCCTTGCCAACTGCCGCGCGACCCAAAGCATGGTTGCCGGGCTCACGGGGCTGGCGGTCGATGAAATACTGCCTCTTTCCACTGGCGTTGTCGGGGCGCACCTCAAGATGGAACGCTGGGTGGACGCAGTGCCTGCGCTGGTAAAAAGCCTCGGCACTCGAGATGCCGAAGGCTTCACCCGCTCCTTCATGACCACAGATGCCTTTCCCAAGTTTGCCATGCGGGAGGTCACGCTGGCGGGGGGCACGGTTCGCCTGACGGTTATGGCCAAGGGCGCAGGCATGATCTGCCCTAACATGGCAACCATGCTGTGTGTCGCCCTTACTGATGCGCAGGTGGAGCGCGACCCCTGGCAGGCCATGTTTGGCCGTGCCGTGGGCAAGACTTTTAACCGCGTGAGTGTAGACGGCGACACCTCCACCAATGACACCATCCTTGGGCTTGCTAACGGAGCTTCCGGTGTTGCCGCGCAAAGCACAGCTGATATGGCCTTGCTCGAAGAGGCCCTGACGGCCATTCTGGCCCAGGTTTCCTATATGCTGGTCAAGGACGGCGAGGGCGCGAGCAAAGTTATCCATATTACAGTGAGTGGTGCAGCCAATGATGCCGACGCTGAACTCGTGGCCCGCAGCGTGGGGCATTCACAGCTGGTCAAAACCGCCATCTATGGCGGCGATGCCAACTGGGGACGCATTGTGACGGCAGTGGGCTACAGCGGGGCAAAATTTGACCCTTCCAAGGTCAGTATGAAGCTTTGCGGCATAGAGCGCTTCCGGCAGGGGTGCCCTGTGAATGAAGACAAGGAAGATGCGCTGGCTGAGCTGCTCAAGGGCAAGGACGTGCAGGTTGACATCGAGCTTGGCAGCGGAACGGGAGCATACACCTTCAAGGCTTCGGATCTGGGGCATGAATATGTGACGCTTAACTCGGACTATCGTTCATAGTTTACGAGCCGTTCAGTTGAACCGTACGGACGCGCTTTCAATATATTTTGTAAAGCGCATGCAGGATAAGAGGTTCATAATTTCCTCTTGGTTCTGAAAAAGCAGATTTTCAGCGTAAAAGGCTCAATGCGAGTCTGTGTAATGCAAAAGGGCGGAAGATTCCGCCCTTTTGCATTTATGGTTTTGCCAGTTTGCGCACGCCAGCTTCCCCCGCAAGAATCCCCGGTTATTGGTCTTCCTCCTGTCAGCTTGACGGGGTCAGACCAGTAGCCGGGTGGTGCATATTATACCCTCCACAGGTTGGGCGTAAAAACGCGCCAGGCGAAAAGTCTCATACATTGTGGGGTAATAGCGGCGACAATTTTATCGAACGAAGAACTGCCGTCTGACATCGACACTTAAGGGTGACCTGTATCAGATCGCATTCCCGTGGTCGAAAATTTATTTTTATCTGTTATTCTGGGCCTTCAGCATCCCTTCGGGCAGTAAACTGCAATGCAGTTTACGCCGGGGGATGAGTTTTTTTAGCTGTGCAGGTTTTCAATGCACTGGGTTTTCCGGCAAGCCGCAGGCAACACTGCACCAGAAGAATGGGCACAAGCAGCAGGCCACTGAAAAGGTGACAAAGCTTTATGGCCGAGTATGCACGGCCAAAAACAGCGACATCAGGCAGGTTATGCAGCATAAGAATCAGCCCGGTAACAGACAGTATAGCAAGCAGCGTCGTGCGGATAGTTCCGCAGCGTGTAAAGGAAAACATCCCTCTGCCCTGTGCCCACCAGATAATGACGGCATATGTCTCAAGCATGAGCAGTAAGGCTACTGCATAGTAGTGCCATACGGTTGCCTGATTATCTATGTTGATCAGGCTGTAACGAACAGCCACTGGCAGATGGGCCAAGCCGGACAGTGTCGCAACCAGAAGGGCAACTACCCAGAAAGCGCTGAACATGCCCGAAAAAAGCCGGGTTGGGGGGCGTTGCGAGCGCATCATGATTTACGGGCCTTTAGCCAGTTGCGCCATAGACGCAAAGAAGCCAATGCCACCCCCGCCAGTGGTGCCGCCAGCACTATGTCGACCAGGCTGTTTTCTTTTTCCATGCTGGCTCCAGCCGGGCGTAAGCTCGGTTTGCCAAATCCTACCTGTTCCTGTTGCAGCATGGCGGCCTCAATGTCGCGAAAGGGAATTGATGAAACGTAAAGGGTATTGGTGCCCCCATTTTCCCTGAGCCCAAAAATTTCTCCGTTTCTTTGGTGCGCCATTTCCTGCGCCTGGGCAATCATGTCGTCTCGGATGCCAAAATATTGGGCTTTGGCTGGGCAGGCTGCAACACAGGCTGGGGGCTGGCCTTGTGCCAAAAGCTCGTGGCAATAGTCGCACTTGAAAACCAGGCCATACCCTATATAGCGAGGGGCAAATTTAAGGTAGGGTCCAACACCTGACTGGCGCTGGGGTATCAACCAGGGGCAAGCCCTCTGGCAGGGGCCGTCGCCAAAACAGATATTTTCATCAATATATGCAGCCCCCTGCGAACTTTGGCGAGCTGCCCCTGAAGGGCACAGGCTTACGCATTGCGGGTTGAGGCAATGCAGGCAACGGCGCGGCATGAAAACCCGGCGTGACCCGCTAGGGGCAGGCAGAGTGCAGCTCTGGATGTAAATCCAGTTGTACGGCGTCAGGCGGTTCGTTACCTGCCTGCGCTCTGACCAGTCGCTGATGGGAATCCATGATGGGGTTGGCTCTGGAATGGGTTTTTGGGGCAATGGCAGGCGCGAAAGGTTACGGGATCGGCAGGCGGATACGCACGCACCACAGCCAGTGCAACGATCGACATCGATGATTGTGCAGCAGTCGGTGCCCCCTGTGGACAAGCGCAAAGACATGGCCTGGGCGGGATTCAGACCTGCCAGACCCACACCGGCAGCCGTTCCGGCAGAAGTCAGACCTTTAAGAAAGCGTCTACGTTGTAAGAAAAGGTCTTTTGCCATGAAAATCCTTGTGCACGATTGTGCCCCATACTGAGGCAAGCTGATTTTGTATGCTACGCGCAGCTAATTACCCTCGTCAATGCCAAGACCGGAATATGACAGAAGGGCAAGCGCGGTATCACTTTGAAATGCTGGCGTAATTATGGATTTTTTGTTGTCTTTGGAGGTCGCCTGGCTGTCAGCCGGTGACGAGAACGTGAGCCTACCGAATACAGTGGGGACTGCGTGGAACAGGCTGTGTTCTTATGTATGCGGGTTGAGTGCAGTTTGGTAATATTGCAGAGTGTTAAGCCTATGCGGCATCGACTTAAGCCAAGCTTAGTTTACTGCGCTGCAACGCTTTACGTCTGTGTAGTGACGGTCGAAGCAATTTCTTGCCGAGTGGTAACACTTTCAATGTCTTCTGTTTTTATTAGTGCCACTTTATCCACCTGCGCGGCGTGCGGCATAAGGGCCTGTTGGGGGCAGTGCCCTTCCGAGCTCTCCTGCACTCCCACTGGATCTCCATATTCCGCGGTTCAACAAGTGCTGCGTGGCTTTAGCTTCGGGAGCTTCCTAACTTCGCTCAGTGGTTTCCCAGCGCGCCGCGAAACGCCATCATTTATTCCTGCGTTGCATTAGAATTAGAGAGATAGATCGCCTGAGGCCGGGCACGGCGGCAGAAGTAGGCACTGCATCTGCATCTAAAAAATCGTGCGGCAATGTCACCGAAGATTTTTCACGGTAGACAACAATCCGGATGGGTCTAGAGCAATGTTAACTTTGAAAATGGTCAAAGGCTCTGACGTGGAACGAGTGTACAGCGTGCTGCAATGGTAAATGGATTTTGGCAAAACTGCATTTTGGGCAGAATGATAGTTTTGAACGGTGAAGCATTCCAACGGTAGTCCGCACTATTTTCCAAAACTGCAGACGCAAGCCAGAATAATTCAACACCGAAATGGTATCTGGTCTGCGGAGACCTTGGAAAAAAGAGCTACGAAAGGCCAGTGAGGCGACTCTGCTCTGGGTTCAGGCTGAAAACAAGTCAGTTTCGCCTTGAGCGAAGAAGGGTGATATTCGCAGGGGTGCTTATGGTATTTATACTGAAAACGGTGACCCAGAAGCCACAATTCACTGAGATGATTGGGCAGCAAGACAGGGTCAATTCAGAAGAGTTGCGTCTTCACTATTGAGCTTGCGGCGTCTTTTTTTCAAATGGCGGGGGAGGCCGCCACCACCAGAACAAGGCCAGCAGAGGAAGAAGCCCCACGCCTTCAGCAACTTCACGAGGGGCAACTTTGCCTGTGCCCCACCACAACGCAATGCTTACTCCAGCGGTAGCCAGCATGAGCAGCCATTGTGCCGCACTCATCGGGCGGGTTGTCCACTGAAAAAAGCCCACAGTAAGGATGGCAACCCAAACCTTGGTGATGGTAAGAGACAGCGCCGCACCTTCAAGAGGCATGGCCGGGATAAGCGTCAGGCAGCAGATAATATTAAGAATAAGCCCGCTGACGTAGAAAAGCAGCAGAAGGCGATGGCGGCGCATGCCTATCATAGCATAGGCTGCAAGGTTGTGCAGAAAGGCAGTAGCCAGGCAAGGCGTCAGCAATTGCTGCGCCCGAACGGCGCTCTCATAGCTTGGGCCGTAAATAAAAGGCAGAAACCGGTCACTTTCCACACAAATGAGAAAGATGATGGGCAAGGAGGCGGCCCACAAAGACCGGGCAGTCTGGCCAGCAAGCTGCCGGAAGGCATTTTTATCCTGCTGCCAGAATTTTGCCAGCAGAGGAAAAATAACCTTGCCCAGAAGTGCGCTTGATACCAGAACCGAAAGCCCTTCCACGGTCTCCCAGGCTACTCCGTACCCGCCCACATCGGCGTTGCCGCCGTACTGCTTGAGAAAAATGACGTTGATTTTGTTGTAGAACATGGCGCAGGCGGCCATGCAGGTAAAGATAAGGCCATGCTTCATTTGCCGCGCCAGATCGAGCATGCCAGATCGGCCAACACCCGCCAGCGGGTTGCGGCCAAGCGCTGTGAGGGCAAAAATGATGCACAGTATAGATTCAATGGGTTTGTAAAGTGCGATGATAATGGGCGGCGCGCCCATAACTACGCAGGCGATACCGAAGCCTATGCCGATGAGGGCAGAGGGCACCCGGATGCGCATTTCCACATCCTGTCGGCCTCGAGCCTGGCATAGCGCGAAAAATGAGTCACTCACCCCGTCAAGGCCAAGCCCTGCGGCAATACACAGCACGATAAGGCGCAGCTCAGGGCTGTAATTCTGCCATCCGGTTACCAGCCATGTTACAGCCAGAGCCAGCACCAGCACGGTAAGCTTGAGCCATGTTACTTCGCCCAGCAAAGCCCGTGGCCGGCCTTCCCGCCTGGCAAAGGTAGACAACAGAAAATCATTGAGACCCACATCAGCAATGGTCTTAACCAGATAGCCGAAAGTGAGGGCCAAGACCACCTGCCCCATAATATCCGGGCTGCGGCGGGCAAGCAGAATGGTAAAGGCTGTCCAGGCCAGGTCGCGCGTCCACTGCGCGCCTAGAATGTAACCGAGCCTGCGGGGAATGCTCTTGAGCTTCATGCGGGGGCTTTACCTGCCGCCCCCGAAACGCACAACAGCCTTGAAGCCGGGTTTAAGCTCCAGATCCGGGTTGGGCACGGTGATTTCCACAGTGTAGTAGGAAGGGTTGGACACGCTCATATCGCTGGAAACCCAAGATATTTCTGTAACCTTGCCCGTAAAGACCTTGTTGTTGAGAGAGGGGATTTCTACCGCAACCTTGTCGCCCTCGCTGATGCCGCTGACTTCGGCTTCGTAGACGGGCACCTGAATAAGCACAGGGTCAAGCTGCCCCACTCTGATGGGAACGCTGCCCGCCGGAAGCAGAGTGTCGGGGTTGAGCGTGGCATCCAGCGATAGCACATAGCCCTTGAGAGGCGAGGTCAGGGTCAGGGTTTCTGGCAGAATTTCCCCTTCCTTGATTTCCTGTCCGAAATAGCTGCTCAGTTCCTTGAGGCGGATGGCAAAGCTGTTTTCAGCTTTCTTTATGGTAGTACGCGTGAGCTCAATGCGGCGTTGCAGGGAGCTCACGTCTTCTTCAAGACGTCCGGAAGCCTGACGCGAGCCCAGGCCCGAAGCTGCAAGCTGACGGGCCTTGTTACGCTGGGCAATGGTTTCAGCAAGTCTGCGCTCAAGGTCCAGCACCTGCCCGTTGAGGCCTTCTGTGCTGGGGCCTTGCATGACTTCCCGTTGCAGGGCGCGTTCCGCATCTTCGTATAGGTGGTAGCGCATGAGAGGCGCGCCTTCTTCAACTGCTTCGCCGGGTTTGACCAGTACTGAGTCCACCACGCCGCTAAAGGGCATGGGCACGGCCCGGGTGACTGTCGTCACGACTTTGCCTGTAAGAATGGTCACGCCAATTTTTCCGCTGTCGGCCGCAAAGCCAGCGGTGGCAAGAGTCAGACTGGCCAGAAATGCCACGGCAATGCCTAGCGCGCACTTGCGGGCCGAAGAGGCGATGCGTGAATAGGGCGCCATTACAGCACCTCCTTGGCGGGCATGCCGAGGAAACGTTCTTGAAGCGAGGTGGAAATGTACATCCATTCAAGCTGAGCCAGTTCACAGGTCAGTTCTGCCCGAATAAAAGCGATCTGGGCCTGCACCATAGCTTCCTGCCTGTCGGCTACGTTGGGCAGATCCGCAATGCCTTCGTTGAAGGAAATGTGGGCTTCCTTGTACTGCATGGCCGCAGTGTCAAAACGCGTTTTCGCGATTTTGAGCTCGGTTTCAGCCAGTGCCACGTTCTGTTCCGCCTGCAGCCACTTGTTGGAATAATCTGTGCGCTTGCGGGCCATTTCGTGGAAAGCCTGCGCCTTCATCATGCGTGCCGTCTGCACGCCACGGTAACGGCGTCCCCAGTCCAGCAGGGGAAAGTCAAAGTTCAGATGCAGGAAGGTGTCTTCACTGCCGCTGGCAGGCTGGTACTGGCCCGCTGGCGGGCTGTTGTTGACGGCGATGCTCATGTTTGGAAGATACTGAGCCCAGGCGACCATGATATTGTAGTCACCCAGCTTGATCTGGCCGCGCAAAAGCAAATCGTCTTCAGTGGTATTCCAGCGGTCGTCCCACTTGAGGCTGCGGCCATTGAAGCCTTTCAGAATTTCGTCAGCGCTTGACGTGTCTACGTCCAGCTTGTGCTGCGGGTCCACACCCGCGAGTATTTTCAGCTGGGTGAGCTGCATGACTTCCTTCATCTTGGTCTGCTCTACCATCAGCTCAAGCTCACGCTGGTGCTGCATGGCCAAGTTGAGGGAAACCCCCTGGCGGCCGTCTACGGACTCCACCTGCTGCCAGTAGGCTATGAGTTCTTTGCCGATGGGCAGCAGTTCTTTTTGAACCTTGACGATTTTTTTCTGCGCCTGCAGCTGCAGATAGGCCTGGGCGATCTTGTAGATGGCTTCGCCCACAGCCTTGCGGTGCGTGGAGATGGCCAGATTGACCATTGCCTTTTGCACCTGGTGCTCAAAATAGGTGGCCACAGGATTGGGGAAGGCCGCATAGAAACCCACGGTGAACTTGGTACGCCCGTAGTCGCCAGGGGTGTCCTTGTGGTCCATGTTGTTGCGCGTAAGGTTGTTGGTGACCTGCATGGTCATACGGGGCTCGGGCAGGTACTTCCACACGGCGTCGGTAAGGGCTACGCGCTTGATCTCCAGATCTACCGCGCTGTTGACCAGAAGGGGCGACTGCTGAATGGTCAGAAAGACGCAGTCCTCGTAGGTGAAAACCTTGCTGGGATCATACAGGTTGGGCACTGCCGCTTCAAGTTTGGCCTTGTTTTCTACCGGAACGCCGGGTGCCTCTTCCAGCCAGTGCTTGGCCGGAAGTTCCGGAGATTTCAGTCCCGCCTTGTTTGAGGCGCATGCTGAGAAAAACAGGGTCATAACGAGCAGCAGCGGCAGATATGACCGCGCTGAAAAGAGAGGACGTGTGTTATGCGGCATCAGGCACCCTTTACAATGTCGCGCACTTTGCGCGTTGGTATAGTCACTGTCACTGTGGCGGAGACGCGCTAAAGCGCGGCGGCTCCGGTGTCCCGCCGGTTAAACTCTAGATGATGGAGAGTAAGAAAGACGCGTCCGCGTTCGTCAACGGCCTGGCCGTCAAAGCGCAACAGATTTGGGGCAGACCAAGAACGTCTCATCCTTATGAGCCACGGTCCTTTGCCTCTTTCGCCCCCAAAACGTATGAATCCCGCAGCCTGCAGATGCCAGTTTCGTATGACAGCGGCAATCGCCTCTGCCTCTCCGGCTTCCTGGGCAATTGCCATCCACGCGGCCTGCGCCATTCCCTCCACCACATGCAGTACGTCAGTATAGCCTTTATTGCCCTCGGGGGCAATGCTTGTATGCGAATGGTCCAACAGCGCGGCATATCTGTGATTAGGCAGAACGGTAAACTCGCGTAGCATGCGCCAGGGCGCGCCAAAGCCTACAGAATTATAAAAAAGATCGGTATCTAAGGTCTGTTGAATTTGTTCCGCACGCGGGGGTTCATTTTCATCAGGCCACAGGGGCGGCACCTGCCCGTTGGCCGCGGCCAGAATGGTCATGCCTTCAGCCACGGGCGCATAGCGCTCAAGATGTCTGCCATTGGCTGAAAGTCCGCGTACGTCCAGAGTGCCGCGGCACTGGCGCGTCATTACGCCGTCCTGCATGAGCCAGGGCTCTGCCTCCATAGCGACCCTGCATTCGCGGGTGATGCCGGGCGGCAGCTGGGGAAGATCATAAAACCGCAGGTCTGAAAAACCAGTGGCTGTTAGCCAGGGAAGCCATAAGCTTGAGGCTTCAAGCAAGGCCGCCAGGGCACGGCTTGGAGGTAACCAGGGCGTACCGTCAAGGGTATTACAAGGTTGGCCGCCATGAAGGGCCAGATCGGTATCGGCAAACCGCGAGTAATGGCAGCAGCCCTGAAAAAGCGTGGAAGTGGCCCGGTAAGGCGGATACGGATCGGAAAAAACCAGGGGATAGAAGCGCGGTTTTTCCGTGATGATGAGCCCTTGCCCCTTCTTCTCTTGCGCAGCAGATGCGTGGGAGCAGCTGTCTGCCTGGTCAGCGGGCGCTGCAAAAGCGGGCAGGGCCGTGGGCCGTACCCACAGCACCTGGCAGGCGGTGCCGCGTAAAAGTTCACGGGCCAGCATATCGCCCCAGTCGTTAAGTCCTGCGCGAAGATTTTTTTCCAGAAGCCGGATGGCGCGGGTGGCAACGCCAGCTTCCTGCCCCAGTTCCTCAAGGCGCTTTTCCAGCGGGCCATCGCCGCGCAGGTTTTCAGCCGTGGGTTGCAGCAGACTGCACAGGCAGGCATAGCGCAGCCCGTGCGGCACGGTGACTCGCATGGCCGCGCTCAGCAACTCGGGCATGTCTGCGGAGGCAAAGGCGGCGGCTGAAAGTGCCGGGCCGGTTTCCTTTTCTCCTTTTTCGGAACGTGCGGCAGGCACAAAAAGCAGGCCGTCAACCTTGCCCTCTTTTTTAGCCAGATCGCTCAGGGCCGCGCTGGTATCTTCGGCCAACGAACGTGCCTCTGCGGCATTCCGAGGGGCGTGTAGGTCAATATTCAGGGGCACAATGCGGCTGCCCGCCTTGGCCAGCGGGGCGCATGCTTCAACCTGGGCGCGCGGCACGGCCAGCACGCATCCAAGTGGTGCCAGGCCGCTCATGAGAGCGGGCAGCAGATCAGGTTCAAAAAACAGAAGGGCCAGAATATCCCCTCGCCGGATGGGCAAGCCCTGACCGCAGGGGTCCAGAGGCAGCGGCAGCAGGGCATGTGTCGCCCCCCCACTGCCGGCCTTTGCCGTGTGTTCGCTTTGCGCACTCCCCCGCATGGGGCTGAAGCGGCACAGCGGCGCGCAAGCATGAACCAGCGCTGTCTGGCGAGCTGCCACCTGACTTGCCGCCCCGGATTTTTCGGAATCGGCCGTTTCGCCAAAATTGACTGCGCCCAGAACGCGAGCGAGATCGCCCACTGTGGAAACCTGCAGCAGATCTTCAAAGTTGACGGTAATATCCAGCGCTTTTTCCACTTCCTGAATAATAAGGGGAAAACGGCTGGAGCGCAGGGCAAGATCGTAGCGCAGGTCAAGGTCTGGCCGCAGTTCTTCCACGGGGCGGCCGCAGGCGCGGGCCAGAACATCCAGCACCACGCGCAAGGCGGCTGCGGATGATACGGAAGCCGTAGCTTTCACAGGGGCGGACGCAGCGTCTGCGCCGGAAACAGGGGCAGAAACCACGGCATCTGTTTTTACCGGCGAGGTTTCTGTGGCGGTTATGCCGCAGGAAGAAGTGGAACATGTCCCGCAGCCTGCGCCGCAGTCGGGGGAATCCACAGGCACAAGCCCACAATGCGGAAGCGGCATACGCGCTGCTGCGGCAGCATCTTTGCCGCCGCGAACATCGGCGATGCGTGTGCGGATAGAATTTTTGCGCAAGTGTCCCAGCGCATAGAGGCGGGCGCATGTCTGACGCATGCCTTCCACTTCCTTGCCCTTGCGTCCCGCAGGCAGGCAAAGGGCCCGGGGTTCCGTGTCGCTGACAAGACTGCACAGTGTATCCTGCGGTCCCAGCTCCAGAAAGTGACGGATGCCGTCTCTGCGCCATGTCGTGTGCACGCATTCTGTCCAGCGGACGGAATTTTCATCCAGGTCGGCGATTTGCAGGCAGATGGATGGCTGGTCGTCAGGATAAAAATCCGTGGTGGTGCCGCTCAGCATGGGGTGGCGGGGAGCGCGCATCTCAAGCGCGTTGAGGCGGCGCAGCGAAAGGTCGCGCAACACACGCATGCTTGGATGATGGAAGGCCAGATTCAGGTTGAGCACGATGGCAGGTATACGGCGCTTGCGCAGGCTTTTGCGGGCTTCCATCAATACTTCGCGCGGTCCGCTCAGAATAAATTGTTGCGGAGTATTGTAGTTGGAAACGTAGAGGGCGGGCCATGCAGCGCATGCTTCATCAATGATTTCAGCGTTGGCGTGTACGGCCATCATGCCCATTTCACGGGTGGCAGCAGCTTCCAGTTCGGCCATGTGGATGGCGCGGGTATCAAGAATATGCCAGGCCACCTCGGGCGTGTAGATGCCGCTGAAGCACAGGGCAATCAGCTCGCCCAGACTGTGCCCGCAGAAGAGCGAGGGCTGCAGACCCAGTGAAGAAAGTATGCTCCACTGCGCAAACTCAAGCATAAACGTGTAAGGAGACTGCCAGCGTGTGGGGCTGACCTTTTCCACGTCTTTTTCGTCCATAAGGCCAAGTATGTCCCAATCGGCAACAGCGGCGATGCGGTCCATCGCGGCGCGCGCCACAGGGAAATTATCGTAGAGTTCGCGGCCCATGCCCGGCCAGACCGAGCCCATGCCGCAGCACATGACTGCCAGGGGCGGCGCATCGGTCTTGGGGGCCAGCCAGATGCCGCGCCCTTCAAGACTCGCCAGGGCTGCTGCATCGGGATTGTGCGGCAGCGAGAGCAGGTCTTGCCGCCATAGGGGATTGGTGGTTCCCATACGCCACATAATGCCGTCTTGGGGCAGGTCAGCGTAGCGTACGCCATCCAGAATAAGTTCTTCGGGCAAATTTTGATAATCGGGCATTTTTGTGGTGTCTGTAGCAGTTGCTTGGATATGCTTTGCTTCGGCTGCAAGGTTGCAGGGCTGCCAGAGGGCTGGCGCGGTTTCGGGCCGGGGCTCCTCTGTCACCTGCTGTGGATTCTTGCGGCATTTGAGCATGTCGCAGCACGGAGGCGTAGGAGCAGGCAGGCTCAGCAGAAGAGGCTGGCACTGCAGGTTCGGAGTTTTATCTGCCAAAAAATCCAGCAAAAGAATGGTGGGCACGCGTCCGGCTTGCGGGCGCATGGGTTCTTCGTCGCCCAGCGCTCTATTCGCATCGGAATTATAGTAGTTGGGGCACTGCGGCATGCTCACACCCATAGTATCTGGGCGGGCCGCCTCGTTGGTCATGCAGGGGTAAATGCTTTTTGCTGCATCCGTGCCTTGATCAAGGGCCGCTCGCAGAACCTTTTCGGCCTCGTGAATCTGGCCGGGGCGGAAGGATTCAAACTGCAGGCGTACCGGACCGATGCGCCAGAGATTTTGCAGACCTTCCGCAGCAAGACTCAGGGATTGGGCCAGATGGGCCGGAGTGCTGGACTCGTTCCAGCAGAGCCAGAGCATGACGGGGCCAGGGTTTCCGGTAAGCTTGAGCCAGTCAAGGCACTGGCGAACCAGAGCCTGGGCGCATATTTCGCCTGAAGAAGCGCGGGATTCGGCAGAGGCCGGATTTTCAGGAGCAGGGCAGGAAAGGATGGCGCAAGGAGGCGACACAACAAGCAGTCCGTCCTGAAGGACGGCGTTGTCCGTTGCGCAGGGCTTGCCGTGCGAAGTGCCGTATGCTGGGGCAGGGTCTTGCTGCATAAAACTCGGGCCTGCGGCGCGCGGTTGATCGATTGGGCCGAAGCGGCATATATCGGCTAAGGGCGGTATTCTAGGGTATATCGATTCTCTTGTCCAGAAGCCGGGCAGAAAATAGGCCACGGCAGCGGAATGCCGCCGTGCGCATTTGCGTTGAAAGGCGGTTGTAAAAGCCCTGAAATGCACAGTAGCTGCCGCTGTGGCGGGTTGATGAGGATTTGATATTACGCACTTGCCATAGCTCGACGGTTTGGCTATACTGAATCCTTACAAAGTTGCGCCCTCTGTCCGGCTGCTTGTTGCAGGGCTGCGGGCCGGTGCATTTTTTGGACAAATTTAAGAGGATTAGGCATGAAGAACGACCATTCCTGTCAGGCTGGACAAGAGGCGGCATCAACTACTGCCGCTACAGAAAGCTCCGCAGGCGGCTTCAGCCGCATGCGTTCCAAGCTCGCCTTTGACCGGCTTGTGGAGATGGGAGCCAAGATGGGGATGGAAAATCCTCTTTTTCTTTGCCACGAGCGTGCAGCCAAGGCTACCACACTCATTGGCGGCAAGGAATATCTGAACTTTTCCACCTACGACTATCTGGACATTAACGCCCATCCGGAAATAACCGAGGCCGTCACCAGCGCCGCCACCGTTTACGGCACGTCCGCCGGAGCCAGCCGCCTTGTGGGCGGCGAGCGCCCGCCGCACCGTGAGCTTGAGCGTGCCTTCGCCGACCTTTATGGCGTGGAAGACTGCATTGTCTACGTGAGCGGGCATGCCACCAACGTGTCCACCCTCGGCTTTCTGCTCGGCCACCGCGACGCCATTTTTCATGACGGCCTGGCCCACAACTCGCTGGTGCAGGGCGCACGCCTGTCGCACGCCGCGCGCTACTCGTACAATCATAACGATTGCGATGCCCTTGAGGAAATGCTCAAGGCCAAGCGCGCCGAACACAAGCGGGCCATTATCGTTACGGAAGGCCTGTTCAGCATGGACGGCAACATTCCTGATCTGCCCCGCATCATCCAGCTGAAAAAGCAGTACGACTGCATGCTGCTGGTTGACGAAGCCCATTCTTTGGGCGTGCTTGGCAAGACCGGGCGTGGCGCGCACGAATATTTCGGCATTGACGCCAATGAAGTGGATATGTGGATGAGCACGCTCTCCAAGTCCATGTGCGGTTGCGGCGGGTTTATCGCTGGCAAGCACGAACTGGTGGAATTTCTGAAGTACGGTTCGCCGGGTTTTGTTTTCAGTGTGGGTATGCCCCCCGTGATCGCCGTGGCCTGCCACAAGGCGCTGGACATTATGCTGCGCGAACCGGAACGTGTGCATAAATTGCAGGGCATTTCCCGGTTCTTTGTGGATTACGCCGCCAGCATCGGTCTGGACACAGGCGCGGCTCAGGGCTACGCCATCGTGCCTGTTATGGTGGGCGATCCTATGGTTGCAGGCTTCCTGTCCAACGCGCTCTTCAAGCGTGGCATCTATGTCATGCCCATTACCTTCCCGGCAGTGAAAGAAGGCACCGACAGGCTGCGCTTCTTCCTTTCTGCCGCCCATACCGAAGAGCACATCCGCAAGGCTCTGGATGCCGTGAAGGAAGAAATTCCCAAGGCACAGGCCATTGTGGAAAAATACAAGAGCGAACACGCCGAAGAATACCTGGGCGAATAAAAACAGCATTTAGGGCCGGGCCATAAGGCCCGGCTCTCGTTTGCTGCGGAGACCGATATGTCTTTAACCAGTGGCGTTGCCACGGAAGCGGGAAAGGAAAACGGTCGGCAGAGTGTTCCGCCGGTCATCGCCTATGTGCTTCTCTGGTTTCCATTGTCTTCTGAGACATTTATTTTTCGTGAGGTCGTACAACTCAGACAGCGTGGCCTGCCTGTGTATGCGTACAGCATGTATGGCGAAAATCTCAAGGGGTGCAGCGAAGAAATGCACGCCTTTGACGGTCCTGTCCGCCGCATGGGCATCAAGGCCTTCAGCCGCATCCTTGCTGCCTTCGGGCGTGCCTTGTGGCAGAAGCCGGGGGCGGTGTGGCGGCTCATGCGTGAAGGGCTTTTTCGCCGTATGCGCAATGTTGAGGCTATTGCAGAGAACACCTTGTGTTTTCTGGCGGGATTCCTGCTGGCCGAGCAGTGCCGGCAGGACGGGGTGCAGCTTATCCATGCGGGTTGGGCCAATGGGCCGGCAACTGCAGCCTGGGTAGCCTCGCGCATGTCGGGCATCCCCTTTGCCTTCACTGGGCGTGCCGGAGATATTTATCCTGAAGATGGTCTGTTGCGGGAAAAATCGCGCGACGCGCTTTTCGTCCGCACCAATAACCGCACCAATGTACAGTGGCTGTGCAAGTTCTGCCCTCCTGACGCCACGAACAAAGTACACGCCATCTACAATAGTCTTACCTTCCGACCGCGCGGCCAGTGCGCCATGCCCATGCAGGCTCCCTACAGGTTGCTTGCAGTGGGACGCTTTGCGCGCACCAAGGGCTTTCCCGAATTGCTCACGGCAATGGCACGGCTGCGGCGTGAAAACGTGCCTGTGACCCTGACTCTGGTGGGCGACGGCAGGTGGCATCACAAGCTTGTCAAAATGCGGGACGATCTGGGGCTTACACAGGTTGTCGATATGCCGGGGTTTATTCCTCACGACAAGATCTGCGCGTTCATGCTGGACCATGACATGCTCATCATGCCCAGCGTGGTGCACACTAACGGAGATCGCGATGGCATCCCCAATGTTATCATGGAAGCGCTTTCTCACCGGATGCCAGTTATTGCCACCGATGTGTGCGGCATAGCCGAGGTAGTTATTGACGGTGAAACCGGGCTGCTTGTGCCGCAACGCGATCCGCGGGCTCTGGCAGATGCCGTGCGCCGTATGGTGTCTGACCGGGATGCTGCCCTGAAAATGGCTGAGGCGGGGCGCGCCCATGTTGAAAAGCTTTTTGACCCCGCGCGAAACATCGCGGCGGTTTATGATCTGTATGTGGATGAATGCGCCCGAGCTGCCAGGATGCAGCAAGGGCAATCCTCCCACTTGGATCATGTGTTCACGGAAAAAGAGGAAGCATGAGCCGGCCTACGCTCTATCTTGCTGTCAGCCTGGATGTGGAAGAAGAAGGGCTGTTTGGCGGCCAGTATGCCCGGCGAGGCTTCTCAACGGTCAATACAGGCAGCCTTGGGCGGCTTGATCCCCTGTGTGAGCGCGGCGTGCGCCCCACGCTTTTCTGCGCGCACAGCGTGCTGGCCGACGAGCCTTCACGGCGCGTATTGGCGGGGCTGCGCGACAGACACGGCGCTGAAATAGGCGCGCACCTGCACCACTGGAACACGCCCCCTCTGACTCTTGACGGGCCGGGCGCAGACGCCGCCCTTGCCGACAATGCATCCAGTGTACCCGCCGCAGCCGTGCCCGACCTTCTTATGGCCGCCAAGCTTGAAAAACTCATGGCTGCCGGACAGGAATTTCAATCCGCGCCCCTGACTTCTTTTCGTATGGGGCGGTGGGATCTGCACAGAAACCATTGGCCCCTGTTGGCCCAGGCCGGAATCAAGGTAGACGCCTCGGTACGCCCGCTGCATTGTGGAGCCACGCCTCATGCGGGGCCAGATCACTTTGACGCCCCGTGCAATCCTTATTGGGTAACCGTTGGGCCAAAGCGTATTTTTGAAGTTCCCCTTAGCGTGACGCCTCTTTTGCAACCCTTGCCGGGCCTGCTGCGCAGAACGGCTCCGGGCTTGCGGCCAGGCTTCAAGAACTGGGGGGCGTTGAGTTTGTTGCCCGTCTATCATCCTCTGTGGGCCATGCAGGCTGTGACCAGACTTTTCGTGGCCCGCGGAGGGCGGGTATTGTCTCTCACCTGGCATTCTTCAGAAATGATGCCGGGCGGTGCGCCCCATCTGCCTGATGCCAGCGCTGTGGACACACTTATGAAAAAAATACTGGCCTGGACAGACTGGCTCTCATCCCGCTGGGAAGTGCGCAGCCTGACTATGGACCAATTGAGGGAAGTCTTGGGTCCTCAAGCCCCTGAAAGCGCAGCACAATTGCGGCAGTGCAGCGGCGCGAAATGCGGCGATTGGGCGTATCCGCCACAAGAAGCTCCCTAGCTTGCGCCGCGTGCAATTCGGTATGGTCGACTCCAAATAATATAACCTGTGAGTTTGCCCCCTGGCAGACGCTCAGGAGTGAGTTATGACAGAAAGCAAGACAAGCGAGTCCGTTTCCCCGCAGGCATTCGCCCCTGGGCTGCCTCATGTGGCCTGCGTGTTGCTGTGGTACCCCCTGTTCACACAGCCCTTTATCTTCCGCGAAGTACAAGGGCTCAGAAAGCGCCTTCCGCTCTCGGTGTTCAGTCTTTACGGGGCCAACTTGTGCCACTGCTCCACTGAAATGCGCACGGCGGCCCAGCAGACCCATACATTGGGCACAAAAGCAGTTTTTGCCATCTTGGCCGAAGTTCTGCGCCAGTTCTGCACGCACCCGCTACGCCTGGGAAGGCTCTTCCGTCGTACTATGTTCCGTCGTTGGCGCTGCGTTGAAACAATGGGAGAAAACCTCTGGGCTTTTTGCGCAGGGGTGTATCTGGCCCGGCGCTTCAAAGAAGCGGGCATCGATATGATCTACGCGCCCTGGCCGCGCGGCACTGCAACCGCTGCCTGGGTTGCAGGCAGCATCGCCGGGCTTCCCTTTGCCACATGCGCCAGGGGCGACAATCTTGAGCCAGCGGACCCGGACCTAGGCGCAAAGCTTGACGCCGCTTTTCTGGTGCGTGCCAACAACGGCGCGGACAAGGCGCGGATAGAGAATTTTGACCGTGGGCAGGCCAAGGGCAAAGTTGAGCTGGTGTATAACGGGCTGACCCTGCCGCCACTGGAAGACGAAACGGTCACGCCCACAGCCGCTGCCGCCCATACTGGCGCGCTCGACGCGCCGGGCTCCCACTGCTCCAGTGAGGCGGATCCTTCTTTTCTGCGCCTGGATGAAGTGCCTGCTTCGGCCTCTCCCGTTCCCATGAAGCGCCCTGTGCGCCTGCTGGCTCTTGGACGGTTTGACGTTACCAAGGGCTTTGACGTATTGCTCCGCGCCTGCGGCTTGCTGCAAGACCGTGGCCTGGACTTTACCCTCACTCTGGCGGGCGGCGGCGGAGCCGTGATGGGCCTCGGCTACATGCAGGCCGAGTTGACCCGTTTGCGTAAGGAACTGGGACTGGAAGCCCGCGTGAGCATGCCCGGTCTTATTTCGCACAATGAGCTGCCCAAGCTCCTCAAAGAGCATGATATTTTTGCCGCGCCCTGCGTGGTGCATGCGTCGGGCCGGCGCGATGGCATCCCCAATACCGTTATCGAGGCATTGGCCTATGGCCTGCCCGTAGTCAGCACCACGGTCAACGCTTTGCCAGAGGTGGTGCGGCACGGTAAAACCGGATTGGCGGTGCCGCAGCACGACGCCGAAGCGCTGGCCAACGCTATCGCCCTGCTGGCCAACGATTCAGCCCTGGCAGCCAGCCTTGCCCGTAACGGCAGGCTGCTGGCGGCCCATATGTTTGATCCCGAAGCCAACAATGACCGCTTGGCGCGTGTTTTCATCAATAATTACAGGTGTTGGAAAGAATCATGTGTGGAATAGCCGGTATTTGCCAACTGGAAGCCTCGCCGCTTGACCCCCAGGCCCTTCACTGGGTGAAGGCCATGACCGACCGCATCGCCCATCGTGGACCTGATGGCGAAGGGCAATGGTTAAGCGGGCCTGTATGCCTGGGCCACAGGCGTCTTTCCATCATTGACCTGGGCACGGGCGGGCAGCCCATGCACAGCGTCGACGAACGCTATACGGTCATATTCAATGGTGAAATTTACAATTTTGCGGAACTGAAAGAAGAACTTGCAGCCAACGGCGCGCGTTTTCGCACCAGTTCGGATACGGAAGTCATTCTTGAAGGGTACCGGCAGTGGGGCGTGAATTGCCTTGCCCGCTTCAATGGCATGTTTGCCTTTGCCCTGTGGGATTCTGTCCAGCAGCGGCTTTTCTGCGCGCGTGATCCTTTCGGCAAGAAGCCCTTTTTCTACACCGTGCAGCAGGGCAGGCTGCATTTCGCCTCGGAGATGACGGCCCTTGAAAAAGTACCCGGCCTGAATCTGACTATGCAGCCAGAAGCCGTTATGCGCTATCTGGCTTACGAGTATGTGCCCACGCCGCAGACTATATATGCGGAAGTGGAAAGCCTGCCGCCCGCCCATTGGCTGCTGCTTGAGGGCGGCGTCCTGCGCACTGGCCGTTATTGGGACATGCCCACGCCTGATGAAAATGACAGGCGCGGCACCGAGCAGCTTGGCGAAGAACTGCAATTTTTGCTGGCGCGGGCTGTGCGGCGTCGCATGGTCAGCGATGTGCCTCTGGGCGTCTTTCTTTCGGGTGGCATTGATTCTTCCATTGTGGCTGGCCTTATGGCGCGGCAATCTTCCACACCCATAAAGACTTTCTCCATTGGATTCAGTGAAGCCAGTTACGACGAATCGCGCTATGCGCGCATTGTGGCCGAGGCCTTTGGCACCGACCACCACGAGCGCGTGCTTTCTGCCGAGGAGTGTGCCGACAATCTGCCGGGAATCGTGAGCAGAATGGACGTGCCGATGGCCGACGCCTCTGTGGCTCCTACCTGGCTGCTGTCGGGCGTGACTCGTGAAAAGGTCACTGTGGCCCTTGGCGGCGACGGCGCGGACGAATTGTGGGCTGGCTACGAACATTACATAGGCTTCAAGGTGGCTGAATGGTATAATGCCTTGCCCGCGCTGGTGCGGAACAAGATTGTGGAGCCCCTTGCCCGCCGCCTGCCTTCGTCTGCCGGATATATCAATCCGCGCCTTGCTGTGGCCACGTTTTTGCGTGCGGCGCAAGCTCCTGCCTGGCAGCGCGTGCAAACCATGCTCACAGCCTTTACCCCCGACATGCAGGCGGAAATTCTGACCGGAAGCTTCAAGGCGCAAGCGCCGGGCGTTCTTTCGCCGGAACGTCTTTTTGCTCCTACGCGCGAGCAGTTTGAGCACTGGCAGCCGTATGGCGCGGCAGCTCCGCTGGCGCGGGCCTTTCACGTTTATGCGCGTCAGTTCATGCTGGACGACATCCTTGTCAAAGTGGACCGTTGCTCCATGCTGCACAGCCTTGAAGTGCGCGCGCCCTTTCTGGACAAGGACGTGGCCGAATTCGCCGCGCGCCTGCCTGTGGACCGCAAGCTCCACGGATTCAAGCGCAAGTGGCTGCTCAAAAAAGCTTTTGCGGGCCTGTTGCCCAAAGAAATCTTGTACCGCAACAAACGGGGTTTTCAGATTCCCGTGGCTCAGTGGCTGCGCGGGCGTATGCGTCCCCTTATGGAAGACCTGCTCAGCGCAGACAGCCTCAAGGCCCAGGGGATCTTTGACCCCGTTGCCGTGCGCGCCCTTATGGATGAGCACATTTCCGGCAGGGCCGACTTGCGCAAGCCCTTGTGGACGCTGCTGGTCTTTCAACTGTGGTGGCAGGCGCGGCAGAAGCCCGTGCAGCAGTAACATTGTCTTTGCCCTGCCTGAAACGCTGAAAGTATTGCGTGCAGTCCGGCGACTGAACTGTTCTCGCGACGCACGGTTAAAACGGTCAAAGGGGCAGGGTATACTGAAAAGCCTGACTGGGGCCGCCACTCTGGCAGAGCCATCTTGCCAGCGGGTGCCCGATGCTTATAGTATATTGTGGCGTCTGAAAGTACGGCGCGCAATCTTTGCATATTGAGGAGTAAGCATGACCAGCCAGATCAAGACAGTTCTTCTTCTGGGTTTGCTTTCGGGCATCATCATAGTGCTTGGCGGCCTGCTTGGCGGGCGCACGGGCATTATCATCGCCTTCGGCATGGCCCTGCTCATGAATGTGGGCAGTTACTGGTACTCGGACAAGATTGTGCTTTCTATGTACCGGGCTCGTGAACTGGCCCCGGAAGAAGCTCCATATCTGCATAAAATTGTTGATGAGCTGGCCTACAACGCTGGCATTCCCAAACCACGCGTCTGCGTGGTTCCCGAAGAAGCCCCCAATGCTTTTGCCACCGGGCGTAATCCTGAAAATGCGGTGGTGGCGGTGACTGAAGGCCTCATGCGTTTGTTGCCGCCCGAAGAACTGCGCGGTGTGGTGGCCCACGAAATAGGACATATTGTAAACAGGGATATTCTTATTCAGACTATCGCCGGGGTTATGGCCTCGGCCATTGTGACCATGGCCAATATCTTCCAGTTCACGGCCATATTTGGCGGCGGCAACCGTGACGGCGAGGGCGGCGGCGTGAATCCCATTGCGGCGCTGGCAATGGCTTTGCTGGCCCCTATGGCTGCTGGCCTTGTGCAGATGGCTATTTCGCGCTCGCGGGAGTATCTTGCTGACGATACAGGGGCAGAGCTTTGCGGCCAGCCCTTGGCGCTGGCAGGCGCTCTTGCCAAACTTGGGGCCGCCAGCGGGCGAATTCCCATGCGTGAAGGCAATCCTAGCACCGAGCAGATGTTCATCGTGTCGCCTATGTTCGCTCACAGCAGCATGGCCAATCTTTTCAGCACGCATCCGCCTTTGGAAGAGCGCATTCGCAGGCTTCAGGCTATGGCAGCCTCCCGGCGCTGATGCCGGAAACGCTGGTAATGGGCGCAGCACCGCGCAGATAACGGGCCGTACTGGCTCTGTCGGGTTTATCAGACCCACCATATTGAGGAAGACAATGCAAATACGTCTTTTGCTGGTAGCGTTATTGGCTCTGCCCCTGCTGGCCTGCGTCAAGACAGCGCCTGTAGCTGAAGCGGATCAGGCGCCGCCTGCTGAACCATGCCCCTTCGTGTATGTGTTCGCTCCCGGCAATTATATTATTGATATCGCCAGCGGATCAGAAGTGGTGCTGGACCCTGTTGCGCAGGAGTTCGAGCTTTTCTGTTCGCCAGGTGCTGCACGGGCAGCCGTGGGCTATGCCGTGGCGCGTGGCGCTCTTCCCGAAGGCGATTGGCGCATCTATCGGCTTGAAGGTTCCCTGGATGATCTCGCGTTCAAGAGTCCTCAGCATCGGTATACCCTCAAGCGGATGGCCGAGGTTGTGGATTGGGTGACAGAAGACATCTAGGGAAACGCTGATTTATTCCGTTTGGCTGCGGTGCGTCACTTTTTTGGATCAGTCGAGGATGGAAGAGTCCACTCCTGCTTCAAAAAAGATCGCGCCTTGCCAGACGAAATAACTACGCGTTTCCAGGTGGCTCTTTAATCAGTACTCCTCTGGAACCGCTTCAAGGTGGGTTACTCTGAAGACCCGCGAGAGTCGTACGGAATGAAGGCCTGACGCGGCTTTGACATTTGCGCATAGCGCCTGCGGGTGCTCAAGCGTTGCGACGCAAGGCTTACACGTGATTTGCGGTTGCGGCATAACGTCTTAGCATCGTTGGCAAACTTGGCAACGTTCCGGTCAGTTCCACGCAATAGTTGTCGCCATTGGCAGGGCTCGCTGACGATTTGCCGCAAAGACAGCTTGGGTTACAACAGTTTTTTTCTCATGCCAGCTGGCCCATCCGGCTGCGAGTACAAAGGAATTTTGTGGGCGGGTAAACGCCGCAACAGACGTGTCTTGCTCTTTGAGCTGCATATGCCCAAAGGTTATACGCTACAGGTTGTCTTTCTTGTGTTTTTTAGCCAGCGGGCCGGTCGTGTGATCGGCCCGCTGGCATTTATATGGAGTATACTGGGGTAAGCCTTCAGTGCGTGTACTTTTAACAAGCTGTAATAGCAATGATTATTACTGTTTTACACACTCAGCGTGTCTGTGTGGCAATGCGCGCTCCAGTAGTGTATACTACCAGCATGCGAAAAAGAATTTTCGCGTTTACCAGCCAGGGTTTCGCCCGGCATAAAGGATGTTCATATGCAAACAAGCGCGAGAAATGTTTTCAAGGGCAAGGTTGTGGCGGTGCATTCTGGTGCCGTCAATGATGAAGTGGAGCTGGCCGTCGAAGGCGGGCTTAACATTGTTGCTTCCATCACGCAGGTCAGCACCAAGAAATTGGGTCTCAAGCCCGGTGCGGAAGCCATTGCCCTGATCAAGGCCAGCTTTGTGCTGCTGATGGATGATGCCGAAAACTATCTGCTCTCTACCCGCAACCAGTTTGCGGGAACCATCAGCAAGGTCACTCCTGGGGCTGTCAATGCCGAGGTGCAGGTTGACCTGCCCGGCGGCAAGGGCATTACCTCCATTGTGACTATGGGCAGCGTAGACAAGCTGGCTCTGGCTCCCGGCAAAAAAATAACAGCCATAGTGAAGGCTTCACAAGTTATTCTGGCTGTGCCCAAGTAGTTATTGCACGCCTTGAGCGCTCTATAGCGGACTACACCAACAAAATGGAGCCCGGAGCTTTGCGTTCCGGGCTCTTTCGCATTTCAGCGGCTGGCTTTGGCTTTATCGCTTTGGCATGCCCAGCTGCATTTTAAGAATGGCATTTTGCCGAGATATGCTTCCGGCAACATATGGTTCGGCAAGAGGCAGACCGCAGAAGGCGTGCCAGCAGAAATTGAGGTGTGGGCCGGATGGCCGCATGCAGACTATAGTTCAAAATCGGCCATGCTGCCGCCGTAGCATATGAATTGATTGGGCTATGCTGGTACTTGGGGCAAGCCTATTCCCTCAGACAGTGCAATCGCAGGCAGTTATACTGTTATTTCTGTGCCTGGAGAGGAGCGTGTTCTGGGGTTTTTCTCTTCTGATCAAGCACGCAAGAGTGTTCTTCTGGCTTGGGATGGTTTACTTTTGTTCTCAGGTGAAGCCGCAACCTGCGAGCAGTTCGTTGCCGAAGAACCGTCTGACAGAGGAGGATTTTGTAAATCGAGCGGGCATGAGGAGGGCACTGGTCAATGAAGTCGGTAGGTTAGGCGGATTTATATCTTGCCTAAAAATTCACAAACGCTATAAATACTGTGGCTCGCTATTTTTATCAAGAATAAATATTTTGCTAAATTTATGTGAAAAATTGCGCAGGTCCTTGACCTAGGCCTGTATTCATTCTAATTTATTGCAGAGCAATAGTACGCCCAGCGTCATCGCGGGAGGCAGCCGTGTGGGACAATTGTTATAACTATGACACGGTTCGTGAAATTCGCGTTAAAACAACGGCTTATGTCGGCGTTGGCGCAATAGACAGGATTGGCTACATCCTGGGAAATTTGAAAAATGAGGGCGTTTCGTCGGTGCTCTGCGTTTGCGGAGGGCATGCCTACCGCGCTTCGGGCGCGTGGGACAAGGCCGAAGCCGCAGCGCAGAAACAGGGTATTGTGCTGGCCTTGTACAACAGGGTCACACCCAATCCGACAACGGATATTGTTAATGATGCAGCCGCGCTCGGCAGGGCAGTCAATGCGGGCGCAGTGCTGGCCATCGGCGGCGGAAGCCCCCTGGACTGTGGAAAAGGGGCAGCCATCCTGTTGGCCAACCCCGGCAAAAGCGCCGAAGATCTTTTTTGCTTTCGCTTCACGCCCCAAAAGGCCCTTCCACTAATTGCCGTCAATCTTACCCACGGCACGGGCAGTGAAGTCAACCGGTTTGCTGTGGTTACCGTAGCCGGGCGAAATCACAGGTCCATTGTTGGACATGACTGTAGTTACCCCCGCTATGCCATCGACGATCCGGCACTCATGACCGGGCTTTCGGCAGAGCAAAGCCGCTATGTGTCTATAGATGCACTGTGCAGAGTTGTGGAGGCCTCTACAACGACGTTGGCTAACCCTCTGGTTGTAACTCTGGCGAGCGAGACTGTGCGCCTGGTGCATACATGGTTGCCCATAGTGCTTGCCGAACCGGAAAACCTCAAGGCCCGTTACGGATTGTGCATGGCGGCGCTTCAGGCCGGGGTGGCTTTTGATAACAGTCTTTTGCACATGGCGCATGCGCTTGAGCAGCCACTGAGCCGCTTCAGGGATGTGCCGCACGGCCTGGCGCTGGCAATGCTGCTGCCCGCCGTCATTGGCGAATGTTATGCAGCCCGGCCCGATGTGCTGGCTCATGTGCTTGAGCCCCTGGCTCCCGGCCTCAAAGGCGAGCCGGATGAAGCCGCAACAGCTGCCAAAGCCGTGGAAGACTGGCTTTTCAGCCTGGGCATAAATCAAAAACTCCTGGACTTTGGAGTCCAGGAGTCAGATGTGGAAGAGTTTTGCAACTTCGTCGAGCAGACGCCTTCGCTGGGTCTTCTGCTCTCGGTGGCGCCAGTCAGGAGTTCACGCCAACGTGTGGCGAGAATCTACACCAACTCGTTGCGCCCCATGCCGTGAAATTGCCCTTCTCCTCCAGGGTCGGACTGATCTGCCGCAGTCCGCTCCATACCCAGCCCCTCCGTTTGCCGACGGCGGGGCTTTTTTCTTATCATGCTCCAAGGCGAACGCCAAGCTCAACTTTTTGTCCTGTCAAATTTATTTCATAGCCACCAAGGGCTGTGATGCGTTTTTTGAATTCTGCCTGTTGCAGCAGGTTTTCAACACTTAACACACGCGGGTCGGCAAGAAAGGCTTCGGGTATGACAAGATCCCACCGCTCGCCGCCCAGCGGCACGAAATCCAGACCCATTGCCTTGGCGGCAGCTGCCACTCCCGGTCCGCAATCAGCCTTGCCCGTAAGCACTGCGGCTGCCACTGCCAGCTGGCTTTCCACTTCCACTTCGTAGCCGGAAATATCCTGCGGGGTCAGCCCGGCATGGCGCACAAGG
The DNA here is from genome assembly GCF_047607245.1 of Desulfovibrio sp. Classification (GTDB taxonomy): domain Bacteria; phylum Desulfobacterota; class Desulfovibrionia; order Desulfovibrionales; family Desulfovibrionaceae; genus Desulfovibrio. Next base: position 23,017 of record NZ_JASGDK010000070.1, on the reverse strand, counting down.
GCATCAAATTGCAGGCGCGTGCTTGACCCTGCCTGCCTGTTGACGCAACGTAGTTTTTTATCCTTGATGTCGGCAATACTCTTGATTTGCAGCGGATTGCCTGCCGGAACCACCAGGCCCACCTGACGGACTACCAGATTTACAAGAGCAACCTTAACCCGGGGCAAGTGCTCTTGCACAAAGGCAAAATTGAACTCGCCCTTGTCATCGTCGGCCATGTGCAGCACGGCCATATGGCAATGATTACTTTTCAGGGCGGTCAAGGCGTCCGTGGCGTCAGCACCTGCTGAAACCAGTTGCACTGCATGCGGCAGGCGCAGCAGCTCATCAGCCATAAGGTCCAGCACCATGTCGTTGCCTCCAGCGCAGAAAAGCGTGCTGTACAGGCTGTCTACCGGGCAGAGGGGGCGGGCGCGAACCGTGCTGCCAAGGGGAGCGCCCTTGCCATTGGCGGTGACGTGAGCGAGGCCCTGAACGCGAACCGCAGTTTTATAGCCCTCGCCCAGGCGCAAGGGCAGGGCCACGGTTTTTTCCGCCACACGGCTCAAGGCCAGAGGCGAAAAAACGTCAAGTCCCGGATGCGCAGGCAGGCTGGCAGCAAGTTCTACGGTCAGGTCGCCGAATTCATCCATCGAGCCCGGCAAAATGCCAGAAAAATAGTGCGCAGGGCGGCGGGACATCAGCAGTAGAGCCGGAACCACAATGGCCGCAAAAGCCGTAAACGTGCCGGCAGGGCTGGCAGGGAGGCAGAACACGGGCCTGCCGTCATAAACGGCAATCATTGTGGGCGCGCCGGGCAGCATGCCCACGTTGGGGGCCACAATCTGCCCCTCTGCCTCCAGCAGGGTGCGCACAACGCCCAATGTGGCCGCATCGGTCACGCACAAAACAAGGGCGTGGGCTCCGGCTTTAATTGAGGTCTGAAAAAAATTGCGTATGGCTTGCGCGTCTGCTTCCAGAGGGGCAGACGGGTGGGCAAGGCAGCCTAAACCTTGGGCCCTGGCGGCAAGAGCCGGGGTAATTCCGTCAATCAGCTGGCTTGGCGTTGCTGCGGCAACGTCTCCGGTCTGTTTCGGCGGGCTCATAAAGCTGCCGCCTGCTGTCGCCAGGAAGATATGCGGTTTGCCCCACACCTGCACACTGTCTACCCCGGCTGCCACAAGTGCGCCGATGTCCCCAGGCCGCAGAATGTGGTTGCGGCTGAAAAGAGTTTCTCCTGCTGCCATGTCGGCTCCGGCGCGCCGCACGTGCAGCCAGGGCAGCATGGGGGCCGTGATGCTGACGCCGCCTTTGCCGTCCACGGCAGCATGAACAGACAGGGCCACGGCATCGCAAGAGGGAGGCAAGGCATCGCCAGAGGTGACGGCGAAGCAGGTTTTGCCCTCCTGAAGCAAGGCGGGGGCAGCGCTGGTTGCGGCGTATGTATCTGCGGCCTTGAGGGCGTAGCCGTTGGCGGCTGCCAAGGGGAAGGGGGGATAGGGGCTTGCGGCTGCCACGAATGTGCTCAGCACGCGGCCGTCAGCTTCTGCTGTGGGGCAGGAAACTGGCTGGGGCAAATTGTCCTGGCCGCTGGCCGTGCGTGAAGCGTCCAGCGCTCTGAGCAGCTTGTCGAGCGCGTCGCCCAAGGGCACGATTTCCGTATATATTGTGGTTTTGGTTGCCATGTATCCTCCAGGGGGAAGGGCTTGAATGGTCGAAAGGCCTTAATCCACCTTGCAAACATACATCTTCACGGCATTCATGCAAATACCTGATCTGTGGGGGTACCTGCCCCGCGCCGTATTGCGCGCTGCCGCCGCTGGGCGTATACTGAATTCTTGAGCATAAACCTCAACCCTGCGGCGGCATGCCGCTTGATATGACCGTACATGACATACGCGCGCTTTTGGCGGCGGATAAAGCCACGGTAGGCACATGGCTGCAATTGCCCTCTGCGGATGTGGCAGAACTTATGGGCCGTGCCGGCTATGACTGGGTTGCCGTGGATATGGAGCATGGCTCCTTCGGGCGTACCGGTTTGCCGGACATCTTTCGCGCCATCGAATGTGGTGGAGCTGCCCCCTTTGCCAGATTGCCCGAGGCCAGCAAAACGCAGATAAAATCTGCTTTGGAAGCTGGCGCTCAGGGACTTATTTTTCCGATGATCGAGAGCCGTGAACAGCTTGACCGCGCTATTGACTGGGCGGTGTATCCCGGTCAGGACACGTGGCGGGCTAAGGGCGAAACCGCGCAGGAATACAGGGGCGTGGGCTTTTGCCGCGCCAACGCGTTCGGCAAGGACTTTGACAACTACCGCACCCGGCGCGCGCCTGAAATATTTCTGGTAGCCCAGATAGAGCATATACGTGCTGTGGAAAATCTGGACGCCATACTGACGCATCCGCGTCTGGACGCCATTATGGTCGGGCCGTACGATCTTTCTGGCTCTATGGGGCTCACCGGGCAGTTTGATCACCCGGATTTCAAGGCTGCTATGGAACGCATAAGCGCGGCTTGCCAGCGCCACAAGGCTCGCATGGGGCTGCATATTGTGCAGCCTGACCCCGCAGAACTGGCGCGGCAGATTGCGGCAGGCAGCCGTTTTATTGCCTATGGCATTGATTCTGTATTTCTTTGGGGCGCGGCTGAACGTCCCAAATAGGGCTGCGTATTCTTCGTCAAAGGCTTTTTGAGGCTTCTGGCGTGGCCAGCTCACCAATGAAGTCGCGCGCAATTGCAGACGTATAGTTGATCAAGAAAATTCTCCAGGGAGAATAATTGTGAAAATAACAGTTTTTGGCGGTTCCGGATTTTTAGGCTCGCATATTTGCGACAAGCTTTCCGAGGCCGGGCACAACGTCACCATCGTGGATCTGCACCCCTCGCCCTGGCTGCGTCCTGACCAGATCATGCTCACTGGCAATATTCTGGAAGAAGAAACAGTGCGCAAAGCCATTGATGGCGCGGATATGGTATTCAACTACGCGGGCATCGCCGATATAGGCGAGGCCAACAACCGCCCCGTTGACACCGCGCGCATCAACGTGCTCGGCAACGTCATGATTCTTGAAGCCTGCCGCAAGGCTGGCGTGAAGCGCTACGTTTTTGCCAGCTCCCTGTATGTGTATGGCAAGTCCGGCGGTTTCTACCGTTGCAGCAAGCAGGCCTGCGAGCTGTATATTGAAAACTATCAGGCCATGCACAACCTGCCGTACACCATCCTGCGCTATGGTTCGCTTTACGGCCCCCGGTCAGACAGGCGTAATGCCATCAACCGTTTTGTGTACGAAGCGCTTTCCACGGGCGGCATCACCTACTATGGCGCGCCTACGGCCCTGCGCGAATATGTGCATGTGGACGATGCCAGCGCCGCAACGCTGGCAGTGCTGGCGCCCGAGTTTGAAAACCAGAACATCATCATCTCCGGCAATCAGCCCATGCGGGTCAGCGACCTTTTCAAGATGATCGGCGAAATGCTGGGCAAGGAACTGGTGATCAATTATCAGAATGATCCCAACAGCGGGCACTATCAGGTGACTCCTTACGCCTTTATGCCGAAAGTGGGGCGCAAACTTGTGCCGCCGCTGACCGTGGATCTGGGGCAGGGCATCCTGCGCGTGATGGAAGAGGAGCACAAGGAAATCCACCCGGAACTGGCGTCCGAGGGCGGGTATCTTGTGGCTACCGACGACTAGTTTATTTGCGCAAGCTGTGCAGCGCCCGGGCTTTCCCGGCGCTGACGGCTCTGCATACAGTTCAGGTTCTGGCAGAGAACAGACAACTCCGGCAATCCGCAGTGGCGGCGCAAGACGCCAGCCAAAGCGCTGCATTACGGAAATTGTTCATAGATTTTAAAATTTATACGGACACAAGGAGCCGTTGCATGAACATTATTGCCATCATTCCCGCGCGTATGGGTTCCAGCCGTTACCCCGGCAAGCCTCTGGCCCTCATCCACAATGTGCCGATGGTCGGGCACGTGGCCTTTCGTACGGCCATGAGCAAAACCCTTTCCGCCACCTATGTGGCCACCTGCGATGAAATCATCGAAAATTACTGCATCAGCGCGGGGCTGAACAGCGTCATGACCGGCGATCATCATGTGCGTTGCTCTACGCGCACAGCGGAAGCCCTGCTCAAGATTGAAGCCGCCACGGGCAAGAAGGCCGACATAGTGGTGATGGTGCAGGGCGACGAACCTATGGTGCGCCCCGAAATGATCGACGCCGCAGTGGCTCCCATGCTGGCTGATCCCAGCATCAATGTCACCAACCTTATGGCGGATATGGACACCCTTGAGGAATTTGAAGATCCCAATGAAGTTAAAGTGGTGGTCGACCGCTTCAACGACGCTCTCTATTTCTCGCGTGAAGCCATTCCCTCGCGTAAAAAGGGATCGGACAAGGTGCCCATGCGCAAGCAGGTCTGCATCATTCCCTTCCGTCGCGACTACCTGCTGCGCTTCAATGAAATGGAAGAAAGCCCTCTGGAAATTTATGAATCCGTGGATATGATGCGTATTCTTGAATACGGTGAAAAGGTACGTATGGTCCCCACCGACTGCCGCAGCTGGAGCGTGGATACCCCTGAAGATCTGGCCCGCGTGACGCGCCTTATGGAAGGCGACGACCTCATGAAGGAATACAGCAAGTAAATGGCCGAGTTCGGAAAACCGGGCATGGGCCAGGAAGGGGAAACGGCATCGGCCTCCGGGCCGGGTACGCCTCCTTCCGCCACTTCTGCAGACCAGACCGCTTCACGGCAGGGTGCAGGCCAACCTTCGTCTGGCGTTGAAAAAACTGCTGCACACGGTGCGCCGGGGTGGCGTCATCGTGTGGGCGCTGCGCTGGAAGAATTGTGGATAGCGCTGCTGGGCTGGATTCCCACGCCTGTGGGATTGGCCTTGCGCCTGGCTGGCTGGCGCTGGCTGTTTGCCCGCTGCGGTTCGGCGCGTTTTGGCACGGGGCTGAGCCTTGCGGGATGCAAGGGCATGACCCTTGGCAATAACGTGCGCTTGGGGCGCGGCTGCTTCATCACGGCCACAGACGGCACGCTGGTGCTGCACGACAGTGTGGCTCTTTCGCCCTACGTACATGTGGGAGCCGACGCCGGACGCATTGAAATCGGCGCACATACCGCAGTGGGACCGGGCACGGTCATACGGGCGGCCAACCATTGCATCGCCCGTCAGGATGTGCCCATGATGCATCAGGGGCACGTGCCCGGCGAAATCATCATTGAAGAAGATGTGTGGATCGGGGCCAACTGCGTCATCACGCCTGACGTGCGCATCGGGCGCGGGGCCGTGGTTGGCGCTGGAGCCGTAGTCACCCGTAACGTGGCCCCCTTTGCCATTGTTGGCGGCGTGCCCGCCAAGGTTATCGGTATGCGGGGCAGTAACGGCGCAACCGTTTGCGGGTCGGCAACCCCGGCGCAAAAAGGATAATTATGGCATTGCAATGCATTGTTTTTGACTGCGACGGCGTCATTTTGGACAGCGTGCCCGTGAAAACACGGGCCTTTGCCCGCATTGCCGCGCCCCACGGGCAGGAAGCCCAGGACCGTTTTGTGATGTACCACAGCCTGCATGGCGGGGTAAGCCGTTACAAGAAGTTCCAGTGGTTCTACAATGAAGTGCTTGGGCGCGAAATTTCGGACGAAGAATCTGAAAAGCTTGGCCGTCTGTTTGCGGAATACGCCCTGGACGAAGTGCGCCGCTGCCCGCTTATACCCGGAATTCAGGAAGTTCTGGATACCTGGAAGGGCAAGTTGCCTCTCTATGTCTGCTCCGGTGCGCCCCACGAAGAAGTGCTGGCTGTATTGCAGGAACGCAAACTGGACCACTATTTCGTTTCCATTCACGGTTCGCCCCCGGCCAAGGCCAAGCTGCTGGGCCAGATAGTGGCCCCATTGCCCCTGACGCCACAGGACGTGCTTATGGTGGGAGACGCGCCCACTGATCATGATGCTGCCGAAGAAGTGGGAACGCTCTTCTACGGCGTTGGGCCAGATATAAGGCCCGCGTCGGAATCGGCCTATCCCTGGGGCGCTGATCTGACCGGCCTGAACGACTGGATAAAAGCCCGCGTGGCAGGTTAGAGCCTTTTTATTTTTAAGTGTTTTGGGGAAGGGCGCTTTTGTATAAGGGCCCTCCCCATGCCCTGAACCTCTATTTTTTCAGTCTTTTACGGGGCATCCTGACCTGATGCGAAGTTTCAGGGGTGGTGTCTTCAACATCACATTGGCGCAACGTTGATCTGCTCCAACTCTCAAAACAATCACAAAAAAGTTAAACGCCTGCGTATACGCGCGGGACGTTCACAGTAGAAAATATGAAAAAAATATACATCCTGCTCGTATGTCTTGGGGTTCTGAGTCTTGCCGCCTGCGAATCAGATAAAAAGGAAGAGGCTTCGGCTTCTTCAGCAAAAACGGAACAGGCCCAGCCAGCATCCGCAGAAGCTGCGGCAGACACTGGCAATTTGCCAAAAGAGCAGGGGCCGCCGCCCACGCAAGAGCAGCTTGCCGCAGCAGACGCTGTGGTTGCCTATTATAACGTGGTGGCAACAACCTTTGCCGACCCCTACTTTGCCCAGGCCGACGTGATGATGGGCAACGTGCGCTATTACCTGCATGAATGGCTGCTGGCTCCGCGCCCGGCTGGCGGAGACGGCAAGGTCGCATCTGCACGTCTTGCCGCCCCGAAAGGGATGTTCAGTGAAGATGAGTCGCGCGCTCTGGCCCAGTGGGTGACCGACATGAACCAGAGTATCGACAGCATGCGGGCCGACTATCGCGCTCTTGAGCGCTATGTAAATGATCGGAGTATCCGTGACGACGGCGTCAAGGGCGAAGCCCTGACGAACAGTATCGCGAAAAGTCATGAACAGTTCATGGCCGCGCGTGACGGATATATGGGCATGGTTGAGGCCCGGGCCTCTTCGGTTGAAGAGGTGTTGCTCTACGGGCATCCCCTCAAAAGGCAAATACTTGAAGCCAGAAAGATTTTTGGTCTGTTCTCAAGAACCGCCGGGCTGCTTGTAGCGCAAAAGCCCGACCGCGAGGCGCTGGAACAGGTGGTGGCCAAGCTTGATGCCAGCTTGAAAGACGCGGGGCGGCCTCCCTTCCCCGCTTCTCCCGACGTGGAACGCGCCTACCGTGAATTTCTTAAACAGGGCACGGATTTTAAGGACGCGCTGGCCAAAGGACTGACCGAAGGTTTTTACAACCCGGTGCGGGAAGAGCTCAACAGTGCTGCACATGGCAGCCGTGAAGCCTATAACGACTTTGCGCGCGCAGCCAACCCCAACTGAGCTGGCTCAGGCAACGTGCCTGCCACAGGAGGCCAGACATGAAGACTGTCAGTTATTGCCCTAACAGCCGCCGCGCCCGCGCGGGGCAGGCTGTGGATGTCAGCCTGTTCGGCCCTGAAGAGGCGCGTGTGGCACGCTCCTTCCATCAGGGCTTTACGCAGTACGCGGCAACGCCGCTGGTACGGCTGAAGGCTCTGGCTGACAATCTGGGCGTGGCAGAAATTCAGGTAAAAGACGAATCCTGGCGGTTCGGCCTCAATGCTTTCAAGGTTCTGGGCGGTTCCTATGCCGTAGCGCGCTATCTGGCGCAACGGCTGGAACTGCCCATGTGTGAAGTGACGCCTGATCTGCTGCGTTCAGCCGCCGTGCGTGAGAAGCTCGGTGACGTTACTCTTGTAACGGCAACGGACGGCAATCACGGGCGCGGTGTCGCCTGGACAGCCCAGCAACTGCACATGAAGGCCGTTGTTTTCATGCCCAAGGGGTCAGCGCCAGTCCGGGCGGAAAATATCCGCAAGACCGGGGCGCAGTGCACCATCACCGAGCTTAACTACGATGATACTGTGCGTCTTGCCATGCAGCATGCCGCAGCATCGGGCGGCGTACTGATTCAGGATACCGCATGGGACGGTTATGAAGAGGTGCCGCTCTGGATCATGCAGGGCTATACCACCCTGGCACTGGAGGCGGACGAACAGTGGCAGAGCAGCGAAGCCAAACCCCCGACCCATATTTTTCTACAGGCCGGGGTCGGTTCCTTTGCCGCAGCCGTGCTTGGCTACTTTGCCTCCGCGCTTGGCGATGAGGCACCGGAAGCCGTTATTGTGGAACCGCACGCGGCGGATTGTTTTTACCGCTCATTCAAGGCGGCAGATGGTGAGCCCCATGCGGTGACAGGGCACATGCAGACCATTATGGCCGGGCTAGCGTGCGGCGAACCCAGCAGCCTGTGTTGGCCCATTTTACGCGACAGGACCGCAGGGGCGCTTTCCTGCGCAGATTCTGTGTCTGCCAACGGCATGCGCATTCTGGCCGCTCCATTACCGGGCGACACCTCCGTGTGCAGCGGTGAATCCGGTGCTGCCCCGGTGGGTGCTCTGGAGTATGTGATGAAAAATCCAGACATGCAGGAAGTACGGCAGGCTTTGGGGCTGGGCGCGTCGTCGCGCGTGCTGCTCTTCAGCACTGAGGGCGATACTTCACCGGAGTTGTACCGCCAGATTGTCTGGCATGGGCGCTGCGGCAGTAAGGAATGTGGGGTTTAGTGTATGCTGGCTGCGTGCAGAGCAGATTAAAATTTAGTGCAATTTCTTTTTGAAATTGCTCAGGCGAGTGCAGTAAGCATCCATAACCAAGAAGGCCGAGCGGTTATCGCACGGCCTTCTTGGTTATGGATAAATTAGGGGTTCTGGTCTGGTGGCGGTGTCACTTGGCTGTAAAACAAGCAGGTATTAGGGACAACCGTAAGGGAGTCTCCCGTTGGTGCGTCCGCCTTTCTGGAACAGATTCATTTTAAAAAATGAATGTTCTGGTTGGAGATGAATGCCGTACAGATTGAGCCATTGTAGCTAGCGCCCGCGAATCCAGTACGTTTCAAATCCGTCCTGCAACCAGCCGTCTTTCACGTCAGCCAGCCCCGCTTGCTTGAATATCAGGCGGTATTCGTCGCGTGTGCGGCGCCAGCCCCAAAACTGCTGGCGCCTGATGCCAAGATAGTGCAGGGCCCCGCGAATGAAGATCTTGATGGCATTAACAAAGCTGCCAATAAAGGAATCTTCTTCCAGCAATGAGGCGGACAGCAGGATGATTTCGCCGCCTGGGGCAAGCTGGGCCCGCAGTTCCTGCAACAGATGGGTGAACTCGCGCGTGGGAATGCCGTAGTCCACGGTGGACAGATAGATCATATCATAGTGGACATCAGGGGGCAGACAGGCCGGAGGCAGGCCAATATAAATGCGCTCGCTGGGAATATGCTGGCGCAGCCATTTCATGCCTACAGTGCTGGGTTCATTGACGTGCAGCTCAAGGTCGGGCAGCTCTTCCAGCAGAATTTTTTCCATATAGCCGACGCCGCTGCCAATTGAAAGCACACGCACGGGTTCCGTGCGCGGCCCGGTTTCTCGGGCAAGCTGGTCGCGCAACTGACCAATAAGCCAGCGGGCGTCCTTGCGCTTGTTCTCACGCCAGACGGCAGGCAGATCGTCCCAATCCTTATAGCGGCGGAAGAGTTCTTCGTAAAAAACAGCGTAGAACTTCGGCTCCGCCAGATGAAAGAAGGAGATATGCGAAAAGGATGTAAATGGTATGCCTTGCCAGCTTTCCTGATAAAATCGTCGCACGTCAAGCCTCCGCTCATGGCTGCATAAATGCGTTATGGCAAACGCGCCGAAGCCACTTCTACTCCCAAAAGTATAGCGCAAGCCCGTTCAAGGCGCAATGCGCTCAGTAACCGTTTGCACTAGAACTCGTAACCTTGAAAAAGGTTAAACGCTCAAACTCGGTATGAAAGTATAGCGCACCGTAACGCAGCATGAATTCATCCGAAAATGCAATTCCGGCTGAATGGCAACCTTGCTGTGATTCACATTGCAAGGTTAATCGGCGCTATAATCCGTTTGATACCACATGTGAGCTTGATTTGCAGTAATCACTTTTGGTCAGAGAAAACAGCAGATTATCACCATGTGAATATCTTGTGCAGCAACGGTCCTGACAGTATTGGCCAGATAAGCTGGCCCCGAGGGTTCTGGCCGGACGTTGCTCGGCCTGGTGCTGCGCGGGCAAAGGGAGCGTGAAGCGGCGCGTAAAAGTGCCCGTAAAAAAGTGGATTGTCAAACAAACAGGGGGCGGCGCTCAATAGCGTCGCCCCCTGCGATTTCAGGCTGTCTCAGGCCTCGTGGCCTTTAATGCCCCTTGGAGTCGCCGTTACGGCCCTTTTTGCGGGGGAACAGCACGAAGTTCCAGTATATCACGTAGGCAGGCAGCACCACGAACATCATGGCGTAAGCCCAGTTCTTCGAATAAAGGAAATAGTCGTAAAAAGTATGGAATTCCATAATATTCTCCTTCTGCGGATTGGCTAGTGCTCATCCTTGAAGTCGGGGTGTTCGTACAACACTGGCATGTGATAGATGATGAAGCGGTATGCCGTCACAATCATCGTTACCACAAAGATGGAAATGCAGAATTCCCAAATGCTGGGGAAGTAACGTTCCGCCGAGGGCAGATTGTAGTTGAAGGCTATCATGGACACGTTGAAACGGTTCATGACGATGCCCAGCACAGTGTTGGCCGAAGCGATACGGCACAGTGTCAGGTTGCGGTCACGCGCGCCCTTGGCATAGAGCAGGGCGGGCAGCAGCACGAAGCCCAGCATTTCCACCAGCCACCATGCGCCGTAGCCAGAGAACACGTAGGGCAGGTTTGCCTGCACCAGCATGTCGATGAGCTTGAGCATGAAGTAGGCAAACAGGATGAAGGAAGCCGCGCGGGCAAAGCTGAAAACAACGCCGTCAGCTTCACGCAAGTGGGTTTCATCCATGTAGTGGTGCAGACCTTTGTGGGCAAACATGCCTTCAAAAATGACCATGGAAGATCCGGCAGCCATAGAGCTGACGAAGAAAAACATGGGCATGAAGGGCGAGTACCACAGGGGGTGCAGTTTCTCGGGCGAGATGAGGTACAGCGCGCCCAGCGAGGACTGGTGCAGGGTGGACAGCGTCACGCCGAAGATGGTGAGCACGATGGTGGCGTGCACCACAAGCTTGCGCCATTTGATCAGGAAGGGATACTTCGACGACAGCCATTCCAGAGGTGCCACGGAAAACTCGATGAGGAGCACCGTAACGTAAGTGGCGACGCACAAGCCCACTTCAAACAGAACGGAAGTGGTGCCGGGGAAGAAGAACATGAAGGGCAGACGCAGCGGATGGCCCAGGTCATACAGAAGGGCCACAACCACGAAACCGTAGCCAAGAAAGGCTGTGGTAATGGCCGGGCGTACTGCCGAGTGAAACTGTTTCATGCCCATAACGTAGCAGGCCACGGTGGTAAAATAACCGCCAGCCGCCAGCGCCACGCCGCAAAGCAGGTCAAAGCCGATCCACAGGCCCCAGGGCTGGGTATTGCTCAGATTGGTGACCGAGCCGATACCCATTGTGAAACGGATGATGGTAATGATCAGGCCTACCGTCAGAATGATGGCGGTAAGAATATTACCCGGCGTAGGTCTGAAGAACTCGCCAAGGTTGAACAGCTTGTCCTTAGTGGGAATGACTATGCTGTGGTGCGACATTTACTTATCCTCCCCGTGACACTTGCATTCCGTTTCCCTGGCCTTGAGGGCTTCGGTCATTGCGCGACGGGCCGTGTCAGCGGCGCCAGGTCCCTGGGTTTCCTCAATCTTGCGCACGGCTGCGTCAACGGCGGCGGCCACGTCTTCACGGGCTTCCTTGACCTTCTCGTCCTTTTCCGCCTTGTACATGGCTTCGCGGCGCTTGCTGATGGCGTAAGCGCCACCGAAGAGCACGGGCCAGAAGGCTACGATCATTGGCACCGCGCCAAGCGCGCCGTAGGTCAGTTCACCCATGGGGCTGTGCCCCAGATGGGTATTGAGTCCGAGCTGCTTCATTTCTTCGCCAGCAAGGGGGGCGTCGTCCGGCGTAACGCTGGCCGCAACCTGACCCACAGCGGGGCTCAGAACCATCCACGCGGTGCCACCGGCGTCGGTTTCACCGTAGACGTAGTTGACGTACTTGCCGGGGCTGTCGGCCATGCGGGCACGGGCCAGGCGAAGGAGGTCACTGCGGCGGCCAAAGGTGAGGGCGTCTTTGGGACAGGCCTGCACGCAGCCGGGCAGTTTGCCTTCCATAAGCAGGGGCTCACAGAAGGTGCACTTCTGCACCAGGGGATCAAAGGCTTCGTCATACTGGAAGCCGGGCACGTAGAAGGGGCAGGCAACCATGCAGTAGCGGCAGCCCACGCACTGTGAGCCTTCGTAATGCACTGCGCCGTTGGGATGCTTGGTGAAGCATTTGGCAAAGCAGGCCGAGGCGCAGGCCGGGTCGTTGCAGTGAAAGCACTGCAACTTGCGGAATACGTCTTTGCCATTGACCTTGTACTTGTTCACCACGGTCCATTCGTATTCGCCAGTGCGACGGTGGGTATTGCACACCGTAAGGTCGCTGAAGGGCTTCTTGGGTTTGGGCAGGTGGTTGACCTTGTTGCAGGCTTCTTCACACTTGCGGCAGCCGATGCAACGGGTTGTGTCGTGCAGCACCCCGTAGCTGTCAGCATAGTATGGGAAGGTGTGAGGGCCAGCCTGGGCAACCTTGGCCGTGCCAAGGGCCGAGACCACGCCTGCGCTTCCCATAATGGTCAGAAATGTTCTGCGTTTCATATTCTTCTCCATGCTAGTCGGCGCTCTTGGGAGCGGCCTTATGGCAGGTGGTGCAGTCGGTATCTCTGGGACGCGCGACATTCATACCCTTGTGGCAACCCATGCACTGCAGATGGTAGGCGGCCATAAGGTTAGGACGGCCGGGATTGACCTTGTCGATCTCCTTGGCGTGGCAGCTGCCGCACTTGGGAGGCGTAAGGGAAAGCGGGCTTCTGTGGTGGCAGGTAGCGCACAGAAGTTCAGGCTGATTGTGGAAAGCCTGCGCCAGCTTGTCGTCCTTGATGCCTTCCATAAGGGAGGTAAGGTGCCGGCGGTGGGTGAAGTTGCTTCCCTCGTACTTGTCGGCCAGAGAATCAATGACCACCTTGAGGGGGCCCAGCATGGGAGAAACAGGCTCAACGGGCTTCTGGGCCAACACGGTTTCGGCGGCCAGAGCTTCGTTGTCACCGGGGAGCAGGGTGCCGTTAATGCCCTTCTGCATCTGTTCCGGCGTCATAGAAGGCGTAACATTGTGGCAGGTGGCGCACCATGCCTGGTCGCGCTTGGGCGTGACGATGGCGTGGCAGCCAGCGCATTCGCGCCTTTCTTTGGTCTGCTGTTCATGACAGCTCACGCAGCTGACAGGCGTGTTGCCCTTGGCGCGCTTGGCGATGTTGGTGGCGTGCATGGCCCGTTCGAGGGTGATAAAATTGCCCTCGGCCTTGCCTTCCACGGTGTGACAGGTGCTACAGGAGACCGGGTCGCCCGTGTGGTGACAGGTCTCGCAGTTGTCAATCTTCTTCTCGTGACTAAGATGATTGAAAACCACGGGTTTCATGGCCGCGCCCTTGGGATTGGGCTTTTCGCCGACCGGAAACATGACTATAGCCGATGGCGCGCCGCTGTCTGTTGGCTCCAGGGCTGCGGCCGTGACCGAACCAGCTCCCAGCGCCGTGAGACACGCCGCGCCAGCCAGGGCGATAGCCGCCAGCAGAAGCAGTGATGTGCCGTTCCTCATGTGCTTGTCCTTTTGCATTCAGACATTACCCCAAAAACCCGCCACGTCAGGCGACGGGATCCTCCGGCCCCGCCGATCCCTACGGGGGGCAAACACGCAGATATTGCAACGGTATCGCAGGCTGCAAGACACGTCAAGGAGGGGTCAGAGTTAGAATGGCTTCTCATGCTTGGAAAAACAAGGTGATTGAGAAAATTTTCATTAAATTCCGCCCGCCAATAAAAACCAATTTACGGATTTATATTGAATACGGGGTCACTTTGCGAACAAGCTCACATGATCATGATTTTTTTTGAAAAAACTTTTTTAACAAAAAATTTTTGGCTGAGGGTGCAGTAATTTGCACATTGGCAGCAGGCCCGCAGCGCCATTATAAAAGAAAAGCATAATTTTCACCTGGAGTTTTATTTAGGTAATATGCTGAAAATAAACATATTTATTAAAGGGATGCAGTGCATGCTTATCGAGCGCGTCAAGCGCGCCCGCGGCGTGTTCACGTATCTTGACCTGCCCCCCAAGATACTCTACGCCTGAAGAGATACGGATGTGACATGAAACCGCTCCAAGCGTGCTGCCTATGCCAGTCCCGGTATTTTACAGGGACGGCTGGCGTGCTGGATCAGCCTGCGGCGGATTGGCCACGGAGCCGATAGCTCCTGACCGATAACGGAGGATCGTTGATGAAGAGTGTTGAAAGCCTGCTGCAGGGCAATGAACTGTTTCAAAAAAACTATTTCAAGAAGAATGAATCCGAGCTTGTGGAGCTCGTCAGAAGCGGCCAACATCCCAAAGCGCTTTTTATAGGCTGCGCAGATTCCAGAGTTATCCCCTCACTTATTACCAATGCTCCTCCCGGCCAGCTTTTCGTGCTGCGCAACGTGGGCAATTTTGTCGCTCCCTACAAACCGGACGAAGACTACCACGCAATGGCCTCCGGCATTGAATATGCCGTGACGACGCTGGATATTGCAGAGATCATCATCTGCGGCCATACCTATTGCGGGGCCATCGAGTCTCTGTACAAAGAAATAAGCGGCGAAGAGCTTGTTCATACCAAGAAATGGCTTTCCCTTGGCAAGAAGGCCAAGGAGCTTGCCTTGCTTGCACTTGGCAAAAATGCGGATAAGGATCATCTGCTGCGCCTGACGGAGAAGCTTTCCATCGTTTTTCAGATCGAAAATCTTCTCACCTACCCTTATGTCAGGGAAAAGGTGAAAGCTGGCATCCTGCACATCCACGGCTGGCTCTATCATATAGAATCCGGCGAAATGGAATACTACGACCCAGACCAGCACGAGTTTATTTCGCTGAACAAGTCCGAAGCGGCGTCGTAAGGCGCAGGCAGACAGGCAGTTCTGCCCGCAGCCCTTTGTGTGGCAGATGTTGCAAGGAATTTACTGGCGGCCCTCTTTTTGGAGTGGGCCGCCTTTTTGCGTCCGTAACAGGGGGCAGACGCCTGCCAATCCTCTACCGGTTATCAGGGCAGATTAACTTGGAGAATGCGCATTATCAAAGTTTAAGACATGCTCGTTACGGCGTTTAGCTGCACAAATAAGTAGCATGGATGCTCCCATGCCCGGCGTTTGTTGCTGGAGCCAATCAGTTCTATTCCGGTTATCAGCGCACATTCGTTGATGCCCTTGCGCGGCGCGGAGGGAGATCACCGGGCGAGGCGAGGAAGCACCCGCAGCAGAAGCCGCGCAGCCCGCGTTGAACGATGGGATTTTGAAAAACCAAGGGGTGGTCCGGGGGAGTGCTGAGGGGCCGAGGAAGGACGCTGCCCCTGACAGGTGCCTTCTGCCGCCCGCCGAGCAGGCAGATCAAATGAGTACAGGACAAACAGGCCCACTCGGGTAGCGCCTGCCCTGCAAAAGAAACTATGGCGGCCGCTAAAAAAGGCAGCAACGAGGCCTCGCCGCAAAGTAATCCTGTTTAAGTGAAACGGCTCTACCGTGCCCATCGGGCACAAGCCGCTGCAACCACTCCATCCACGTCTTCCGGTGGCAGCCAGACGGCCTCTTTACGGGCACGGAACCAGGTGAGCTGACGCTTTGCGTAGGCACGCGTGTTGCGCAGCCAGAGCGAACGGCATTCATCGAAACTCACGCGCCCCCGCAAATAGGCCAGAGCTTCGGCGCAGCCAATTCCCGACCAGCCGGGGGCCGCATCGTCATCGCAGTTTTCAAGAGCCGCTCGGGCCTCATTCATGGCCCCGGCTTCAAGCATGATGTCCAGACGGCGGGCCAGACGCGGTTCCAGCCACGACAGCGGAGCGTCCAGCACCAGCAGCGGCCCGGTGCAGAGCGGAGCGCTCATTGCGTTTTTGTGCCACCACGTGAAGGGACGGCCTGTGGCCTCCAGCACTTCCAGGGCGCGCACAATGCGCTGGCGGTCGTTGGGATGGATGCGGGCCGCGTATTCCGGGTCCACAATGGTCAGTTCGGCATGCAGGCACGCCGGGCCCTGGGCTTCAATGCGGGCGGTGAGGGCTTGCGTCAGGGCCGCATCCACCGGGGGAATCTGGGCCGTGCCGTGCAGAAGCGTATTGAAGTAGAGGCCTGTGCCGCCTACCAGCAGCGGCGTCTTGCCTTTTTCAAGTATCTGACGTGCAAGAGCAGTGACCTGATCGGCCCAGCGGCCCGCGCTGATTTTTTGTGCTGTAGGCAAAAAACCGTAAAGATGGTGCGGGCAATGGGCGCGCTCCTCCTGCGAGGGCTGCGCTGTTATGCAGGGAAAGTCGGCATAGACCTGCCGTGAATCCGCATTGATGACTTCGCCGTTCAAGGCGTCTGCCATCGCCAGCGCGGCAGCAGTCTTGCCTGACCCTGTTGGGCCTGCAAGGCAGATAACGGGCAGCGGGGCCGCCTGTGCCGCCCCGCTGTAGGTATTTTCGCTCCGCATCAGTCTGGGCTGCCTGTTCAAGAGGTGCGAAATCCGCTGTACGGCGGGGCAAGGCAGGGAGTGCCCTGGGCTACTTCCCCTTTTTCGTATTTTTCCATCAGGGCCAGGCGCACGTTTTCGGGCACGAGGCCCTTGATGTCCGCTCCGTGACTGGCAGCGGCCTTGACAATGGTGGAGCTGATGAACAGCCACTGATAGTCTGTCATGAGAAAAACCGTCTGGATATGGCGTTGCAGGCGGCGGTTCATCAGGGCCAGCTGGAATTCGTATTCAAAGTCTGAAGCGGCACGCAGGCCGCGCAGCAGCACGCAGGCTCCGCGCTGCGCCGCGTATTCCACTGTCAGACCCGAAAAGGGTTCCACCACGGCGCGGGGTTCGTCCCTGAGGGCCTCACGGGCCATAGCCACACGTTCTTCATGACTGAACAACGGGCGCTTGGGCGTATTGTCCGCCACAGCCACGATAATCTGGTCAAAAACCTCGCAACCCCGGCGGATCAGGCTGAGGTGACCATTGGTCATGGGGTCGAACGTGCCGGGATACATGGCTATTTTCATGACGCTATCCAGATGCAGACCCGGGTTTGGCCCAGCAGCCTGTCAGTTTCCAAAGTGAATCCAGAAGGCACGGCAAATTTGGCCTCCTTTTCAATTTCCGCCGTCACAAAGGCTCCGGGCGTGAGCCAGCGGTGGGCGGCAAGAAGCCGCAAGGCCGGTTCAGCCAGTTTTTTGCGGTAGGGTGGGTCCATAAAAACAAGATTATAGGGCTGCTGCGGTGGGCGCTTGAGTACCTTGAGCACGTCGTCCTTCACAAGGCCTGTTTCAGCCTGTACGCCCAGAGATTCCACGTTGGCCTGAAGGCAGCGCATGGCCGGAACGGAGTTCTCAACCAGCATGGCGTGGGTTGCGCCCCGGCTGATGGCTTCAAAGGCAAGGCTGCCGCTGCCAGCGAAAAGATCCAGCACCCGCGCCGTGGACCAGATCAGTCCACGGGCGGCAAGCATAGAAAAGAGCGCTTCACGGGTTTTGCCCATAGCGGGGCGGTAACCCTCGCCCTCCACAGTTTTCAGATTTCGGCCGCCCAGGCGGCCTGATATGATGCGCATGATGTTCCTGTGTCCCTACATACGCGAGATAAGTCGCGTGAGGGCGTAATCCATTTTTTCCAGTGCTTCTTGCAGATCTGTCTGTTCCACCCAGGGGCGGCCTTCCACATCGGCCAGCTTGCCCTTGAACATGCCCCACTTGCGTTCCACTTCGTTGGTGAGAAAGTTCCAGTCCACCTTGGGGTGCGCCTTGGTTTCGTGGGTGACGGTTTCGGCAACCTGGCAGCCGACCAGCGTCAGTTCTTCCAGATAAGAGGCGATATGGGGCTTGATGTCAAAGCGTTCTTTGATGAGCCGTGCCAGAGTTTCCTGGGCCTTGGTTTCACCGTGGGTCAAGACCACCTGGGCGCAGGTGTGCGTCAGGGGAGCCAGCCAGTCAAGGAGCTGGCTCTGCCCGGCATGGCCCGAGAAACCGTTGATGGTGAAAATGCGGGCGGCTACGTCCATATCTTCACCAAACAAGGTGATCTTTTTGGCTTTTTCAACAATCTTGCGGCCCGGTGTGCCAACGGCCTGGTAGCCCACAAAGACGATACTTGCACCGGGCTTCCAGATGTTGTGGCGCAGGTGATGGCGCACGCGGCCCGCGTTGCACATGCCGCTGGCAGAAATGACAATGGCCGGACCCTTATAGTCGTTGATGGCCTGTGATTCCGCCACGGACAATGTGTAGCGCAGATTGGGCAGGGAGAACGGGTTGTCGCCGTTGTTGAGCATCTTTTGCGCTGCATCGTCAAACAGCTCACGGTTGCGTTCAAAGACTTCAGTGGCGCGGATGGCCAGGGGGCTGTCCACATAGACGGGAATGTCTTCGGGCAGTTTGCCCTGCTTGCTCAATACATGCAGGCAGTACAGCACTTCCTGCGTGCGCTCCACGGCAAAGGCGGGAATGATGACCTTTTCGCCCTTGCCATAGCTGTAGGCAATGGCTTCAGCCAGTTCCTGATCGCTCACGTCTTCATTTTTGTGATCGCGGTCGCCGTAGGTGGACTCCATAAACACGTAGTCGGCCTGTGGCGGGCTTTCAGGGCTGCGCACAATAAGGGATTGCGGGCGGCCAATGTCACCGGAGAAGATGAGGCTGGTGGTCTTGCCGTCTTCGTCCGCTTCAATGCGCAGGGAGCCGGAACCGAGAATGTGCCCTGCGTCGTAATAGGTGACGCGGATGCCCGGGGCCGGTTCAAAGGATTTATGATAATCCACCGGAGAAAACAGGGTCACGGCCTTTTGGGCGTCAGCCACGGTATAAAGAGCGGCTGGGGGATTTTTCAAGCCCCGGCGCATGTATTTTTTGGCTTCCCACTGGGCTTCCATTTCCTGAATATGGGCGCTGTCCTGAAGCATGAGGTCCAGCAGTTCGCTGGTGGCCTTGGTGCAGTATACGGGATTGGCGAATCCCTCACGCACTATGCGGGGCAGCAAACCGGAGTGGTCAATGTGGGCGTGGGTGATGAGCATGAAGTCGATGTCTGTGGGGCGGTAGACTTCGGTTTCGCGGTTGCGGGCTTCAATGGCCTTGTTGCCCTGGTGCATGCCGCAGTCGATGCAAAAACGCTTGCCGCATGCCTCAATCATGTAACAGGAACCGGTCACGGTTTGCGCCGCGCCCAGAAGTTGAACCTTCATCGTGGCCTCCGATAGTAATTGACGGCCTGAACAGCCGCAAAATCCGTTACGGCGGGCAGCTGGCTAACAGCCGCTTTCCGTCTAACGGGCCCCGCATCGCAAAGCCCGGTGCTGTACAGGGTGCGATGTGTCGAAACGCTGTAAACGTAGACATGCGTTATGCGCAAGCCGCGTTTGGGGACTTTTTTCCATAGCCGCTTGGGGCGCATAGCGTCAAGCCTGCGCCGTTTGTTGGTTCTTGCGGCTTCGGCCCTGATTTCAATGCCGTACGAGCTGTGCATTGCCTTTACCGTGCGGCCCACTTATACTGCGACCCTGATTCCGCCGGGCGTCAGCTGGCTTCCGGCACATTTGCGCGCTTCCGTTCGGAAAGACCACGCGGCCGCAGGGGTTGCCTGCCGTTGCCGTCCGTTCTTTATGCCGGCTTTTTTCGGAAGTTCCGAAAGATATACCAAGGAGTTTTCATGCCTGAACTGCAACAGAATATCGTGGACGATCTGGCCTCTGTCACCACAGAATCCTGGCGTACTTTTCGCATCATGGCCGAAATGGTGGAGGCTCTGGACACTCTTAACAGCCTTAAGGTCAACTGCATTTCTATCTTCGGCTCGGCCCGTAGCACGCCTGATACACAGGAATACAAGGATGCCGAAAAGATTTCGAGTCTGCTGGTCGAAGCTGGTTTCGGCATCATCACCGGCGGCGGCCCCGGCGTTATGGAAGCGGCCAACAAGGGTGCTTTTGAGGCTGGCGGTGAATCCGTAGGGCTGCACATCCACCTGCCGCATGAGCAGGGCTGCAACCAGTATGTGAAAACACGCTGTAATTTTCGCTACTTTTTCATCCGCAAGTTCATGTTCGTCAAATACGCGATGGCTTACGTGGTCATGCCCGGCGGCATGGGCACCATCGACGAACTCTCCGAGGCTTTTGTGCTGGCTCAGACCGGGCGTACTCGCCCCTTCCCCATCGTGCTCTACGATTCCAGCTTCTGGAGCGGCATGGTGGAGTGGCTGCGCAAGAACATGGCCGCGCGCGGGTTTATCAATGAAAAGGAAATTGACCGCCTCATCACCGTGTGCGACACGCCTGAAGAAGTGGTCAACCACCTGCGCAAGATAGTTATTCTGTAGGGCGCTGCATGAGGCGTCAGACGTCGAACCCTTCCTTCCCCCATCCCGGTGGCAATGCCTCCGGGGTTGGGGGAGTTCGCGTTTTTGCGCCAGCCGGGCCTGTGCCATCGGCTCCGCCGGGGCATAGCTGGGAAAGCCTTATGGGGCTTGCGCTTGAACGTGCCAGAGTGGCTGCATCCGCAGGGGAAATACCTGTGGGCGCGGTGCTGGTTGCCCCAGATGGCAGGGTGCTGGCGGAGGAAGGCAATGCCCCCGTGGCTCTGCACGATCCCACCGCCCACGCCGAAATTCAGGCATTGCGCCGGGCCGGGCCTGCGTTTGGCAACTACAGGCTTGGCGGTTGTGTGCTGGTGGTTACTCTTGAACCCTGTGCTATGTGCGCTGCCGCCTGCATCCATGCCCGCCTTGCCGGAGTGGTTTACGGCGCGGCTGACTCGCAGGCCGGGGCCGTTGTTTCGCGCGCCGAGTATTTTGACGCCCAGAGCGCCAATCACAGCCTCTGGCATATGGGTGGCATACGGGCTGAGGAATGCGCGGCGCTGCTGCACGATTTTTTCGCGGCACGGCGGGAAGAGTAAAATACTTCGCCGCTGTGGCCTGATGCGACAGGCACGGGCATTTGGACATCAAGGCTGCGAATTTCTGGCGGTGGTCAGGTGACGGGCAGGCAGCCAACTGCGGCTAATTGCGGTAGACGCGCCCACTGCCTGAAAATACCGCCAAAAACCGCAACGTGCCAGAGAATGCCGCCAAATGCCTGAAGGTGCCGAAAAGTAGGGCGCAGGCGGCGTACCGTCTGTTCTTCATGAAGCGACAGACGTCCGGTTGCCCCTGCATATGCTCGATGCCCCGCAGCACGTAGGCTGAAATGGCCGTGGTGATATGGCACGGCCCCGGCAGGGAAAGCTTTTTTTAGTTGATTGGCTTTGAAGATCGAAGCATTTCAAAGTTGACCTGTTTTTGATGATGACTGAGGTGAGCGTTTGCTGGCGCGGCTTTTGCCGCATTGGCGTAGCTTCGCCCAACCGCCAGGGGCAGGACCCCAAAAGGAGCGCCATGCTGGAACTGACGGTTTTTTTGAGCGGTGCGCTGGTTATGGTGCTGGAAATGGTAGGCGCGCGCGTGCTGGCTCCCTATGTGGGTACATCAGCCATAGTCTGGACAAGCCTTATCGGTGTGGTGCTGGCTTGTCTGGCACTGGGAGCCTGGGCTGGCGGCCGTTTGGCCGACAGGCATCTTTCGCGCCGGGGCCTGGCACTTGCCCTTGCCGGGGCAGGTCTTGGCAGCGCACTGACGGCTTTGTGTCACGCCTTGGTGGGCCAGTGGGTTACAGATGGCATCGGCAATCTGTACGTGGCCGCAGTGGCCGCCGCTGTGGGCATTTTTGCCCTGCCTGCCTTCTTTTTTGGCATGATCAGCCCCTACGCCATCCGCCTGCGCATAGGCAGCGTTGACACTGCGGGGGCCACGGTGGGGCGGCTGTATGCCCTGTCCACGGCGGGCAGCATCCTTGGCACCTTTCTGGGCGGCTTTGTTCTTATTTCTTTTTTTGGCAGCGCCAGCATCCTGTGGGGCGTGGCTGTAGGCATGTTGGCGCTTTCGCTGTGCAATGCGGCAAAAGGCGGCAAAATTCGCGTGGCCTTGCTGGCCCTGTGCCTGATTGGAGCCGTCGTGAACGGCATGTACGGAAGCTGGCAGGAGGACAGGGGCGGTATGCGCCTTGTGGAAAGCCCCTATAACAGCATACGCATTTATGAAGGTGTGGATTGGGGTGAAGGGGGGCGCGCCGTGCGCCTGATGGCGACCGACCCAGGCTACAGCCAGTCAGGTATGTATCTGGATGCCCCGGCTGAGCTCTATTTTCAGTATACTCGATTTTACGCCCTTGGGCCCCATTTTGTCCCCCAGGCCCGTTCTGTGCTTATGCTTGGCGGCGGGGGCTATTCCGTACCCAAGTGGATTCTGGCAGGCAAATCGGCTCTGGCTGCACCCAATGACGTGCGCATGACCGTGGTAGAGATAGATCCGGCCATGACCGATACTGCGCGCCGCTGGTTTGCCCTTGAGGACGATGCGCGCCTTACGGTGCGGCATGAAGACGCCAGGGCGTTTTTGAACCGCCAGAAAGAGCAGTATGATCTGGTTTTTGTGGATGTGTTCAATTCACACTACGCGGTTCCCTTTCAGATGGGCACGGTGGAAGCTGCCCAGGCGTTACGGCGGGCTGTTGCTCCCGGCGGCGCGTTGCTCATGAACGTCATTTCCGCTGTAAATGGAGAAGATGGCCGCCTGTTTCAGGGTATCTACAAGGCATTGACAGGGGCGTTCGCCGAAGTGCAGGTATATTGCGTGTCGCGTCCCGACAAGCCGGATGAAGTGCAAAACCTTATGGTTGTGGCCTTTCCTGAAAAAAGGAACGGCATGACAGAGGAAATGCTGACGGCTCAGGCCGCAAGTGGATCGGCCAGCGCTGCGGTGGCTTCCCTGCTGGCTACACGCCATGCGCAACCGCTGGTTTTTGATACGCCGCCCCTTACCGACGACTTTGCCCCGGTGGAAAGGTAT